>JBIIGV010000197.1:0-3876 GCA_044236265.1 Oligoflexales bacterium | reverse complement strand
ATACCCATGTCCACGCCAGGCGTACCGCCACGCTGTCCCTGGTTGGATAAGTTCCATTGCGATGAAAAATATGGCTCCCCAGTCGGCGCACTTCGCACATCGAGAGGCAAAATAAAATCTGGGTGAGCGTAACGCACTGACTTCTGACCTTGAAGCTCCATTGCGACCCTGAGAGCCGTTGCTGGCGAGTCTGTGCGGATGATGTATGCGTCTGTGAATGGTATCGCCTTTGGAGTTTGATCAGCATTGATTTTCACGTCAGCAATATGCTCACTCCCGATGATCACTGAAGATGTTAGAAAACCACCACCTTGGGCTTTGCCATCATGAAAGAATCGCACTGGAGACATGTGTTCACCCGATTGAGTCGACATTACAATCTGATCTTCCACCGTAACACTCAATGTCCGTTCACCTAGGGTCAAAGTCCCGGATATTTCCGCCTCGCAGATTCCAGATCCCATCAATAGATAAAGTGAGACCACCAGTTGGGACATCCGAGGGTTCATTGAAACTGACCTGAGCCTCATCTTTGCTAACCTCATATATTAATTGACTGGAACTTCATGACCGATTTACTTGTTTGAAATGTTAGTCGAGATGACCTGACTAGGACAACAAGAGCATGATGCATAGCCGAATTAAAAATCCAAAAATATGACTTACCTTAGGCGCAAAGCAAAAGCGCAATGGCCAGATGTGATTAAATTATCCAATAAAAACAGCAGTATATACAAAACCGAGGAACAGGCCTCCATGGCACAACGAAATGCCGATGGTTGATCGATTGTTTAACTATTGCAGCAAGAGCTAATGATGTTTATCTTCTTACAACCACTGCGCACCCATAGCTCAGCTGGATAGAGTACTTGGCTTCGAACCAAGTGGTCGGAGGTTCGAATCCTTCTGGGTGCGCTCTTTTTTTAAATTCGCTTCATCAATTCAGCTTCACTCCACACCGTGATCCCGAGCTCTTTGGCTTTGACCATCTTGCTGGAAGTCGAGTCAGTTTCATTTGTCACGAGAACTGAAGTGGTTTTTGACACTGAAGATTGAATGCGGCCCCCTGCCTTTTTGATGGCATCCTCAATGTCTTTGCGGGGGCGACTCAAAGCACCCGTGATTACAAACGTCATGCCGTCAAGCGGACGAGGACCATCCCCCGTCGACTGCGGCGCTTCCGGAGAAATGCCCACAGCTAAAAGTTGATCAATTAAATTAGATTGTCTTGAGAGACCTTCCACAATCTGCTTTGCAGATTTCTCTGCAAAACCATCTATGGCTATCACATCGTCAACAGTGGCCGAACGAATTTTTTTGAGGCTCGGGAACACCTCTAGTAGTTTTTCCCAGGTGGTTTGGCCTGAACCCTCAATGCCAAGACCACTTAAAAACATCGCTAACGGAACGCTGGTTGTGGACTGAATATTATCAAAAAGCTTCTTCGCCATTTTTTCTTTGGTAGATGGAAGCTTGAGAAAGTCATCCATCGTCAGCTTATAGAGATCCGGTATCGACGAAACAAGACCAGCGTCGATCATTTGTTGCAAACGTTTTTCACTCAAATCCTCAATATTGACCGCCTTGATCCAATTCAAAATAACTCCGGAGCGCTGCGCTGGACAAAGAGTGTGATTGTTACACTTAATGCGAACGTCGTCAGAGACAAGCTCCGTTCGGCAACTCGGGCAGTTTTTCGGTATTTGACAATGCCCTCCAGCCGAGTTCACCACACTTAAAAACTTGGGAATCACCTCACCAGATCGAACAAGCTCAATGAAGTCTCCCACCTTCAGGTCGTATGCCCGCACATGCGCTGCATTGTGGAGCGTAATATTAGTGATGGTGGCACCACTCAAATCAACAGGCTCAATAACCGCAACAGGGGTGACGATACCAAGTCGAGAAGTAGCCCATTCAATTCTATTAATCCTGGATCTCGCCGTCTCTCCTTGCCACTTAAAACTCAATTTGTAGCGCGGATGGTGGGCTGTTGCTCCAAGTTCTTCATGAGTAGCCAAGTCGTTGTAACTGAAGACTGCTCCATCACAACCAATCTCGTCTTCCTCCATCCGCTGCCTGACGTGCTCAAGATAGGCCTCCATGTCCCTCGGCTTTTTCAATAACTTTGGCTCTGGAAGACGAAATCCCTGTTTTTCCAGCCAGGCCATCTTATCGATCTCGGTTCTAAAGGAATCAACACCTATGACATCGAAGGCAAAAAAATTAAAATACCGCGCCAGCTCGCCATGGACTTTGCGTCCTAAAATTCCCGCGACGATATTACGGGGACTGGTCGGACGCTCCAGCCCGAGAGACTGCATTTCCTCGGCAAGTTTAAGAAAATTTGATTCGCTGCAATAAAGCTCACCACGAATCTCAAAATTTTTAGAAAGATTGACCGAAGGGATTGCATCAGTCACCCACTTGAGCTTGGCGGTGACGTCCTCTCCTTGTCGACCATCGCCCCGGGTTTTAGCCAACTGAAACTGACCGTCACGATAGACCAATGACATAGATGTGCCATCAACCTTTAATGTCCCTAAAACGTCGTGACCCGAAGCCCATTTTAAGAGATCTTTGACCTCATAGGTCTTATCAAGCGACAACATCGGCTGGTCGTGGGTCACCTTAGCGTTTGCTGACTCTATGTTGACACCTCCTACCACAGTCAAAACTGGATGATTGGGCGCAAGCTGCCGTAACTCATCCTCCAACTTATCGTAGTCGACGTCCGCTATCTCGGGGTGACCTGCATAATAGAGTTTCTTGTGCCGCATAATCTCACTAGCAAGCCATGCTGCACGTTCCGGGTTGTACATTTTCACTCCAATTGAGTCACAAAATATCAATAGCCTATTAAATTACAGTTTATTCAATATGCAATCAGTTATCTGTCCCCAATTCTAAAATTGTTGTAAACTCGACGCGATGAGTGAGGCCACCAGACAAGTTCGGCAATTATATGAGCGGCACCCATATCCGCACTACCCATTGTTGGCTAAGCCGCGATGGCAAGATGGCTACTTGGGAAGCTCTCTTTTTGCCCGCTGTCTGTTTCAAGGGGAACCGACGGATAGAACATTGCCAGCACATTTTCTGAGCATTGGATCCGGGGAAATGCTTCCTTACATTATCCGGCAGTGGGAGCCGTCATCCACCAAATTGACTTGTGTGGATTTAAGTCGTCGTAGTCTTAGGCGAGCTCAATTCAGAACCGCGCTTTTAGGACGCTCGATAATCTTTCAGCAGTCCGATGTAAATGACTACCTCAGCAGACCTGACAAATCTGGCGTCGGCTATGATCACATCGAAGCATATGGGGTTCTGCATCATATTTCATCATTCCAAAAAACCTTAAACTTAATTCGTCATCATTTATCCCCTAATGGAATCGTGCGCATCATGGTCTATAACGCCAAGGCTCGTGACTGGATCTGGGAGTTGAATCGTGGATTTGTGCAACTTGGACTTAGATTCAATAGTGATGCAGATGTGAAAACAGCCCGCGAAATCCTTTTTCGACTAGCGAGCATTTCACCGCAGCTTGACGAAAGACTGCAACAGATGGGTCTCACTTCATTGAACAACAACACACGATTCGCAGATACATTTTTACATCCATGGGAGTCCCGAGCATCGATAATTCAGTGGTTTAAAGCTTTTTCGAGTGCCGGATTAAAGCCGGTTGGACTCTATGATCGCTATGCTGAGCTTGATGATTTAGACAATCCACTCTGGAATTGTCCAACAGCCGAACAGTTATCCGAGCGAGCTCAAGATCTTCGCTTTGAAAATAATCTTGAGGTCTGGCTGAAACGCGAAAACGCCGATGATGGAGGGGGCTTCCATAACTCGTCATCTCATGCACACCGA
>JBIIGV010000196.1:0-3924 GCA_044236265.1 Oligoflexales bacterium | reverse complement strand
TGATTCGCGCCATCTCGTTATGGCAAAGTGCAAATCCCTCATCAAATCCCATGCCAGGCTTCACGAGCAGAAAATCAGGCTGAGTTGCCATTGCAACATGCACCGTCATCTTGGTTGAAATATCAGTCTCAACACAGCTACCACCAAGGAGACATTGAATTTTGTGACTTTTCACATGCAGCACTGCATCAACCACATGGGCTATAGAACCAAGATCCGGACACTTGATGTGAATCAAGTCGACACACCCAGAGTCTGCAAACTTGATAATATCGTCTTTAGTATTCGCCCACTCATCAGCTGCCAGCAGAACCTTCGACCCCCGAGTTCTGAGAGCAGTCTTCAATTTTTGATAAAGCTCAATTTGACTGTCAACTGATGTTGCCAGCATTGGACTTTCAATCCTGAATTGAAAGGGCGCCAAATCCTTTTCAACAGTCGTTAGAAAGTCTGCGACCTTCTCGACGTCACCAGCAAACACTTTGCCCAGTCCACCATGCACGTCAAGCGATACAACGGGGTGGTAGCCAGGATGCGCAAATTTTAAAATTCTTTGCTTTAGCCACTTGGCATAGTCCCGAAGTACTGTGCCGTCCGCGCCAAGCTGTTTTGGCACATCGTCTACTTGTGATTGCGGCAATGCGGCCAACTTGCGAGCCATCATTTTATCTGCGCCAGCATAGCGATCATTCCCACAGGACCCCTGAAGAGGAATCATGGCGACTGTTCCTGGCAAGCCCCACTCTTTTGCAATCACGCGAAAGTGATCACCCTCTGGAGCCAAGCTACTTAGAACTGCTTGGCTGACGCCGTAGCCGATGGCCGGATGCAGCGAAGATTTTAGAGACGCTGAAAAATCATCCCATTCTTTTGCAAATGCGCGCAGTGAACGGATATCGCGCCCCTTAAGCCAAGGGATCACGACGTCATTTAAATCCTTCAGGCCTGATGCATGACGAAACAGTCCCTTTCGACCAGATTTGCCTGCATAGGATACGCCGACACAGTCGCCCCAGAACGTTTGACCATCTTTCACCAAACCGACACTGACGGTCTCTGTAAGATCTCTGATTTTGTTAAAACCTTCCGTTCGGCCTGGCACAAACCAGCGCTCGTCCTCTGCCACCGCCCGGTCCTGCAAGGCGGCCACATCTTCGTAATAATAGGAACCAAAGGTTGCCGCTGTTTTAATATTTGAGATCACGGGCGCTAAGTCCTCTGCGTCAACTCAGTTAGTACTTCATCCAGATGGATTTGGTTTTGGTGTAGGCCGACAGCGAATGGATCGCCATCTCCTTACCCCACCCGCTTTGCTTAAAGCCGCCAAATGGAGACGCGAAGTCATAGCAACCATAGTGATTGATAAAGATCATCCCCGCATCCAATTGGCGAGCTACGCGCTGACAACGAGAGGCATCAGCCGAGTAAAATCCCGCAGCCAGGCCATATTGAGTGTCATTGGCGATAGCAACGGCTTCTTCCTCAGTTTCAAACTTGATCAAACATAAGACTGGCCCAAAGATTTCTTCTTGCGCGATCGCCATAGAGTTTTTGACGTCACCAAAAATCGTTGGCCTGACAAAAAATCCCTTACCACCATTCACGCTCGTCACGCGAGTGCCGCCAGTCAGAAGCTTCGCACCCTCTTTTTTACCTTTTTCGATGTAACCAAGAATTTTTTCAAAGTGCTGACGGTTCGCCTGAGCACCTTGCTGCGTATCTTCAGCAAATGGATCACCAACCTTGTATGCCTCAGCCAGGGCCACAAGCTTTGACGCAAACTTGTCGTAGATACTTGAGTGAACGATGAACCTGGTCGGCTCACTGCACTTTTCACCTTTATGACAGAACATCGCCGTAAAACAGCGGTCGACAACTGCATCCAGGTTCCCAGCATCACCAAAGATAATGTTCGGTGACTTACCACCAAGCTCAAGCGTCACTGACTTAAGGTTAGACGCAGACGATCCGGCCAAGATTTTCTTTCCGACCACGGTGCTACCCGTAAACGAAACCTTATCAATTAATGGACTAGAACTGACGGCAGAGCCAGGCTCACCGTCTCCGTACACGATATTCAAAACACCATGAGGCAAAATCCCGGCGTCGTGGATAATCTCAAACAGTCGAATCATCGAATGACTCGTGTTGCTCGCTGGTTTCATGACCACGGTGTTGCCCATTGCAAGCGCCGGCGCCAACTTCCAGCAACCAAGAAGCAATGGAAAATTCCAGGGCACAATCAATCCAACCACACCCACCGGCTCATGGACGGTATAATTCATAAACGGTGGATCCACTGGAACCGACTCACCGTAATATTTATCAGTCCAGCCAGCATAGTAATCAAATACATCCGCCGACTCTGTCAGATCATCGATACGCGCTTCCTTGAACGTCTTGCCATTAGCCAGCGTTTCGATGGCTGCTAATTCATCTGCATGCTCACGAATCAATCGACCAATCGCCTTTAAAGCGTCCGCTCGCTCACGCCGTGTCTTGGTGGACCAAGATCCGGAAGCTTTGGACTTAAATGCATCACGGGCAGCTTGAGCCGCCTGTCTTACGATTTCTGAGTTAGCCTCGGGCAAACTCCCGAGAACCTGTTCTGTGGAAGGGTCTATCACATCAAAATGCTTTAGACCGGAACCCTCGACCCACTGACCACCGATCAAAAATCTCTTGGGCGATCCTTTTAACCACTTGAGAGCTTTTTCCTTGTGCTGAATCATCATCGGCCGCCTTTCTCAGGAGCTATAGGGCTTGGTCCGTCCATAACGCATTTGGCGCAGGTGATCGGTGCTATTAACATCAGGCTTCTCATCATAGGCCAAAAGACCCATCAACCGCGGGACAGATCCTTGAATTTTCGTGACGCGATGAATGGAGTAGCGCCCCATGAACAGCACTAAAGTTCCAGGAGAGTTAGCGATTTTGACGATACCGGGATGCGAGCCAACTAATACTTTCTTGACATCATCGTAACACTCGTCCTTTGCATTACGTGTCATGGGAACGTATTCAAACTCGCCTCCAATGTCCGCGTTTTGAATAGAAAGTGAGGTTACAAAGTCGGTTTGGTCAAAATGCCAACGAAGATAATCACCATCCTTCATCACCGCCAGATTTAAACCACCCATGGGATCCGCGTAGCGGTAAATACTTTTCAAGTTTAATACCGCGCCAATAAACTTCATCATTGGTTCATATTCATAGATGCGACGTAGGACGGCATCCTTTGGATATTCGTCGTACGCAACAACACCCAGTGATGTGACCTCCGTCATGCGCTTAGGGTGCCCCTCAGGCTTAGTCGTATCAACCGCCTCAAGATATGCATTACCAGTCACGGTGCTAAAGAATGCGTTTTTTGCGAGCTTTGCCGACTCCTCAATCAGAGCTTTCAAAGCTGCTGGTGTGACAAACTCTGGAAATTCACAGGCACCATGTTTTGCCAACTCATCCTGACATCGTTTCACGAGCTGCGCATAGGCAGGCGAGTTTGGATCTTTAAAGGGATATTTTGTGAAATTAAATATGTCATCCATCGATTGTAACGTGGCCATACCTGATATCTCCATAAAAGTATTACAGAATTTTTATCGATCTGCCTTGAATCGTCAAGGAGACTTGCCTTCACACTCTAAACGCAAGATCCCCTGTGGATCCTGCGATACAATCCAAACGCTTGATCGCACCCATCGAGGTGCATCCAGAACGTTCTTAACTACACGTAATCATGGTTAAATAAAAGTTGCGCTACTGCTCATGGCATGTCAAAGTTTCCCTAACAAATCTTGTCTCTTTGCAGAAAGTACGTTCATGGTGAAGAACGGGCGCAGCTCAATCATTCTGATTATTATCGGCCTCATCGCTCTAGCGACGACGCTATTTTTTGCGGCTCGGTATAGACGAATGAATGAA
>JBIIGV010000234.1:0-3004 GCA_044236265.1 Oligoflexales bacterium | reverse complement strand
CGCTCACCAATTACCGTGCATCACGCCATCGCGATGCCACACAAAGCCAACTTCCACCGCAGTGAGCTCACACACGCATACAACAGAGCCCATTCTTCCTCCTGCAACTGTTGGAGTACTCGGCGGCGGACAACTTGGAATGTATTTCGTCATGGCCGCGAGAGACTTGGGTTATCACACCATTGTCTTGGAACCAGATCCAGATTGTCCAGCGAGTAACTGCGCAGATGCCCACATTGTGGCCGGTTATGACGACGTTGAAGCCCTCGAACGATTCGCAAACGACTGTGATGTCATCACAACTGAATTCGAAAATCCTCCTGCGCATGCGCTGACATTTCTCTCCGACCGAACGATTGTCCGGCCATCTCCTCGTGCGATTGAAATCGCCCAAGACCGACGACTCGAAAAGAGATTCTTGAACGGCAACGGTTTCCCCACTGCCCCATTTGCAGTTGTATCTGATGGAGTATTGCCTGAGCAGTCCGACGTCAAGTTCCCCGCCATCTTAAAAACTGCTCGGCTTGGTTATGACGGCAAAGGACAAGAACGTGTTGACTCTGTTGACGATCTTCTCTCTGCGTGGTCTCACCTTGGAGGAGTTCCGTGCGTATTGGAACAACTGCTTCCTCTGCAGCGAGAGATATCAATTGTTGTCGCACGTGGAATACACGGTGACGTGGCATGTTTTGCCGCCACTGACAATGTTCATGTTGATGGCATTCTGCATATCAGTACCGCTCCTTGCATTGGTGACACAGCCGTCAACGCCACACAGATCGCAACAGACATTGCGCACGCACTGGAATACGTTGGGGTACTCGGCGTCGAGATGTTTGTTGTGAACGACATGATTCTTGTCAATGAAATTGCACCACGCCCGCACAACAGTGGTCATTGGACCATGGATGCATCTCACACGAGCCAATTTGAGCAGCAGGTACGTGCGGTATGTGGACTTGAACTCGGGGATCCGTCAATGACACAACCTGCTGTTGCAATGGTGAACATCCTTGGCAACCTGTGGACCCATGGGGAGCCAGATTGGGCGTCAATGACTCCGCATGGTCATGCTCATCTGTATTTATACGGAAAAAAAGAAGCACGTCCCGGACGCAAGATGGGCCATCTCACTGTCACTGCGAGCAATGTAGATGCTGCTCGTGACGAGGCATTACGCCTTACTGAACTTCGTTAAACCTAATTGAAGTTCACTGAACTTCGTTAAACCTAATTGAAGTTCACTGAACTTCGTTAAACATAGTAAGTAGTTCTTCAATCGGTGGATCATCTGACCGCTCGTGCATGAACTGAACAGATGCTGCAATGTCGCTTTGATCTGCGATGTGAACAAAGACGTCCTCTATCGCATCGCCAAATTGAGAAATCTCCGGAAGCACTCTCGTTTTTTCCCAACAGATGTATGGCAACGCAAGAATGTCGCATTTCAATTGTGTATTTTCAATCGTGTCAACATTAAAGAGTCCCAATTTCTCAATTGCGTTATACATGACAACTGTTCCGTGTTGGTACGCCGCAGTGGCGATGGGCGGCAAGCCATATTGAGCACCTGCGTGATCGGTCATCAGTGCAGATTTCAGGGTGTGCGATGGTTTGTTCAGAAACGTTTCAATATCGCCAGCCATCGCCGTAAAGGACTCGTCGGCGGCAGATTTGCACCAGTACTTAAGCGAATCAAACGATGCATCCAATTCGGCCATTTCGGTCAGCATGGTACGAATCGCCAAAGTAAGACCGCCGATGATGTACGGATTCACCTTCTGCACGCTGAGAGTTGCATCCACAAAACACGTCACATCTGACACGGCGAAAGGCACTGCATATTCAGAACGCTCACGAAACACCAACATGCTATTGAAGTGATGAATGTTGGCAAATTCATGACCCACCATAAACATGTCGCGTAAAAACTCGTTGAGATTCTCGGTCAGTCGTGTGGTGTTCACGCCCACAAAGGCATCGTCATTTTTCGGCCAATTCGTCATACAGAGGTCGACCCTACTTGCCATGTTTGTACCCTGTAGTAATGAGAATCGGAATCTTGACTGGTGGTGGAGACTGTCCCGGTCTCAATGCCACTATTCGCTCCATTGTGCGCACGGCAAAGACCCGTCATAACGCCATCGTCATCGGATTTCTCGATGCATGGGACGGAGTCATGGAACGACGTTTCGTCGACCTTGAACTCGATGCAGTACGGGGCATTCTTCCGATGGGTGGCACTATTTTGGGTACACGTCGTGGCAGCCCACTTGATCATGCACAAGGACCAGAGTTAGTGGCTAACGCTATTGGCGATCTCGGACTTGATGGCCTAATTGTCATTGGTGGTGATGGATCACTCACCGTTGCATCCCTACTGCACGAACAGATCGGTTTGCCTGTAATTGGCATCCCCAAGACCATTGATAACGATGTAATGCTCACTGATGTCACCATTGGTTTCAATACCGCTGTGCAAGTCGCAACTGATTCCATTGATCGCCTGTACACCACCGCTGAAAGTCACAACAGAGCCGCCGTGGTTGAAGTGATGGGACGCGAAGCCGGTTGGATTGCATTCCATGCCGGCATCGCAGGTGGTGCAACCAGCATTCTCATTCCCGAGCGCCAGTTCCACATCGATGAAGTCGCCGAACACGTCGCTAGTCGTCACCGACGTGGACGTTATGCCTCCATCGTTGTTGTGGCTGAGGGTGCACGACCTGTCGACGGCTGCATGGACATGCCCACGTATGCACGCGACGCATATGGTCGAGAACGCCTTGGCGGAGTTGGCGCGGCAATCGCACATGCACTTGAAGAACGGACACAGATCGAAACACGCCTCACCATTCTTGGCCAAGTACAACGCGGTGGCTCACCCAATGCAACAGATCGCATTCTCGCAACACGATTTGGATTAGCTGCAGTTGAGTCAATCGCCGATGGCTTTTTCGGCACGATGGTTGGTCTACAGCATGGCTCCATGGTGAATGTTCCC
>JBIIGV010000195.1:0-3983 GCA_044236265.1 Oligoflexales bacterium | reverse complement strand
ACGGAACTGTGAACTGAAGTCGGAGGTATTGGGTGTCTTCACCTGTTAGGTTCAGATTAAGGACCTGTTCGCGTGAGACGGATTGCGGCTCACCAACGGTTGTAAAGTCGAGAGGCAAACAGTCAACATCTTTACCTGAGCAGCCGCGAATCTGGGCTAATTTCCAATCCGTTGCAAGTAAGTCAAGAATCTGGACGCGGTTTCTTGACTCAAGATAACCTCTTGAATCTCGGTCGATAAAAATCATTCCACCAACGAATGCAAGAATGCCAAGGAGAATTCCGCCAACGACCAGCACTGTCATTGCAGAGCGATTATTTTTATTGAGAACAGTTCGGCGTCTGGCTTCATACGCATCTTCAAGTGCTGCGTTAGAAACAAAAGCTTTTACAAATTTACGGATATCCTGAATCATAACCGGCTTTTCGGTGGTATGATCACAGGACTTTCGTACAGATATTAGGCAAAACAGCAAAGATTCATAAAAATAACAGACTATTTCGGGGGATTCGGGGTCTCGAATTTCGCCGGACTATGTGCTGAACGAAGGGCGAACTGATGATTTTCGATCAATATACCAAGATTGTGTTGTCTCGATCTCAAAAGTCATTGTCTGCAATATATCGGGTTCAATGGGCCCCTCTTCCTAGCACTGACGATTTTAGTTGTTAAAACTCAAGAACGTTAAGGTTCCATCTTGTCCAGCCGTTAATTCCATATTCCGGCTTATGAAAATCAAGGGTCGCAGCAGTGCGGCCGGTCTCTGAGTTGATGCGGTAGAGTACGCTGAACTCCATGGTGGAGGTTTCTTTGATAACGGAGAGGCCGTCAAAGTCTATGTCTGTTGAGATTTTGCATGCTGAAGTCCACGTGCTGCCACGAATGGATGCGTCACAAGAGCGAGACCCATTTGCTGACTTGATCGAGATGATGCCACTTGTTGCAGTCGTTTTCTCGACACAAAGATATGTTTTTGAGGATCCGCGTGGACCAGATGGGAACCAATCGCAAATCTCTTCGGCAAAAACTGCATTCATAGTTGGTAAACTTAGGCTTAACAGGACGATGGCTCTGGATAGGATTTTGTTCATAGCTTTTATCTCACGTACGTTGAAAAGATTGAGTGCCCGACGACGTGCGTGTCCTACCATTTTAGAATCATTACGCAATTACGATAAATGTGATTAGATCCATCATAAAAAACGAATCTTTAATCTTGTAAGACTATCCAAGATCGGTTTAGAAAACATGTTTCAGCAGCAGAGCTTCTCGCCTCCGAAGCATTTTAAGGGCGACACGATTGGTTACGTATACTTTAAAACTCAGATACTAAGTGCTATGGTGCAGGCCGTTAGACGGATGGCTGAGCCCTTTTGCCTATTAATTAGAGTTAGTCCGCTGACACCTATTTCAAAACGTAAGAACCATGAAACCTGACGTATTTTATTTTCGTGATTTTTCGATGCTTCAAGCGCCGTCAGGCCAGCGAGTCAACACAGATAGTTGCGTATTTGGCGCTGTCATTGGTCCTACATCTAAACCTTCTCGAATTTTGGACATAGGAACTGGAACTGGAGTCTTAGCACTGATGCTCGCCTCAAGGTTTCCTGAAGCTCAAATAACAGCCGTCGAACCAGAACTATCAATCGCTGAGATCGCACGGGAAAACTTTCAAGCGAGCCCCTGGCGTGACCGTATAGAAGTCATCGTCTCCCGCGCTCAGGACCTTAGCCCCGGGACAATTGGCTCATTTGATTTTGTGCTGTGTAATCCGCCGTACTTCCAAAATAGTATGATCTCAGACAATCACCTCCGCATGGTGGCCCGGCACAACACGGACCTTTCGCCGGTAGAGCTTTACGTCGCGATGAAGCGAATGATGACCGAGCAAGGTTCCGTGTGGCTTTCATTTCCAGAGGACAGCAACGAGCTTTGGTTCAGGCAAGGTCTTGAGGCGGGATTCCACCTGACCCATCAAGTTACCGTGATGGATCATCCCGGTGCAAAACCTCACATGACGGTAGCAGGTTGGTCACTCGTCAAACCAGCATCGGCAGTAAATGACGTAATCCATTACCGCATGAGCCACAAAGGCCCTGCAAGTCAGTGGATGCGAACATTCCGTGAGCAATGGTACCCTGCGCGTTTCAACGCCCAGTTCTTTTAATGTAAAGTGCCGCCAAAACTTGAAGTGCCCCTCGATTGGTTACGCATCCATTAAATGGAGTCAGTCGGATGGTGCTGATTTCCTAGTTACAGTATAATGATGGCAGGAGATTCTATGAGCAAATTCCCGATCCCAAATCATTATCCTTGGTTCAATCCAGAGTTGGATCTTTTCTTTGAGCGCACCGTCAACATGGATCCGGATCGAATCTGGCGCGCGTGGACTGAGCCAGAACTGCTAAAACCATGGTTCTGCCCAAAGCCATGGGGCGTTGCAGAGTGCGAGATTGATCTGCGTCCCGGGGGCGTCTTCAGCACCACCATGAAGTCACCCGAAGGCATGCTCGTCCCAAACGTCGGATGCTTCGTCGAGATCGTCAAAAGCAAAAAACTTGTGTGGACCAATACAATGGGCCCTGGATTCCGCCCCCTTTCGACACACGCCATGACGGAAGGTGGACAAGGAGCCTTTCAATTCACAGGGATGATCTTTCTTGAATCTGTATCGGAAGGTACAAAATACACCGCAGTTGTCGCCCATGGGACAAAGGAACACCGCGAAATCCACGCTCAGATGGGATTCGAGCAAGGGTGGGGCATTGCGCTGGACCAGCTATTGGAATTCATGCGAGGCAAATAAGAAACAAACTGAAAAGGAAAAACCCAAAGCTGAGGCTCTAACCTCGTCTTTGGGTTTTCGTTTTGCTGCAACTCTGGCGCTTGAATTCTGACTCTCAATGCAAAGGAATGTTAAAAAGAAAACTCAAAGACGAGGTTAGAGCCTCAGCTTTGGGTTTTTGCTATCAGGGACTCTGAGTTTCAAGATCCCAAAATCAGGCAGCACCACCACGAAAAACCAGGAAGGCTTTTCAATGCGGCTTGGTGGTTCAAATACAAGATCTCCAAGTCCCAGTAATTTTTGATGAATTATTCCAAAAAATTTCTACGATTTTTACTTTTTTGATTGATATTTTTTAAGGCACATATTAGGGAGTTTAATTTCTATGAGCATTTAGAAAGTAAACTCTCAAATAATCAAAATCTAAAAACCAGACGTCGGGAGACAGAAATGAAGCTTCAAATCGTACTTGTGAGTCTTTTTATTACCGCCTCAGCGGGTTGCGGAAAATTAGAAAAAGATAAAAATGAAAAGTTCGACGCTGAACGTCGAGCTGTAGATAGTTCGATGAAGGCAGAAACATTTGCATCCATGCTCAGGAACGTTCGCTTTGTCGATGGTAAAGCATGGACGTACTTTGCATTTCCAATCAACGGAGACGTCGCACAAGTAGAGTTATTCTGCAAGCAGTCCGGATTTCGTCTCCCTTCAAAAGAGGAAATTGTTGGAGTTCAGGATAACACCATCAGACATAATTTGTTCGGAAATATAGCTGTCAACGATCAACCACTTCCAAAATCTGTTTTCACCGGCATCTGCATCCGGGACTAATAATTAGCGCAGATTGAGCTATCGTTGTCGCCTCCTATTGTTTTTCAAATTTTTTGATGATCTTAGATCGCGACACATAATATAGCGTCCACGGCAACAAGCCTGAAAGGACGCCCGCAACACCCCACTCCGACGAGTACGTTCTAGCTCTTAACGCAACACCTGACCTTTCAGCTTCACTCAGGATGACGGAGCATTGCTCAGGATGACGCCTGATTATTACATCATTCCGCCCATGCCGCCCATGCCGGTATATGTAATTTAGGTTTGGTATCTAGAAGTATCAGCAAGTAATTACAGGTAGTTATCTTAAACCACTGCCTGGCTGGTCGCCCCTTATTTGGTGTGAAGAAGTAGAGCGAGGTAT
>JBIIGV010000194.1:0-3999 GCA_044236265.1 Oligoflexales bacterium | reverse complement strand
GTGCTAAGTCTCCGCGGGTCCGTGGATCCAGCGTGGGCAATGTTTCGACTGCAACGCGAACACTCGGCGCGTCTATTTTCGTAAGCTTCTTCACCAAACCTTCGCGTTCCGCGTCGGCAAGGCTTCGCCATACCTGAAAGAGCGAACTCATGTCTCGGCGACCAGGAGTCCATCCGGGTTGTGCTAGAGAAAATCTTATTTGCTCGACTGCTTGAATGTTCATTTTAGACACCCGAGGAAGTTAGCAGGATGAGTGTCCTGAACTTTTTCGTCAGCCATGACGGCTTTAAGAATCGAAGAGAATGCCTCCTGATCGTAGCTACGAGTTAAAAAGTCCATTCTAAACTGTCCAACACCCGCAGCCATAAGGCTCTGACGCTCACCTGAAATTGAGTACGCTGTTTTACCGTAGACGATAGATTTGCAGCCTTCGTGGGCAACAAAAAACCGCTCGCCCTTTTTATTTTCAATCTCAAGGGTCCTATATCCACAAACCTGACTACTTGGACAGCCGTTGTGCAAGGCAGTCAGCGAACAAGCTTCCGCGACAAATAATGGCGTGTCCTTATACAGGATCGCCATGGGCGCGACTTTCTCAGGCCAATGAGACAATAGCGATTCAATATCGTGACGGTCGTCTTCAATGCTTAGTGCCACTGTATTAACACCCTGATCTCGCCAAAAAGCCACTGCTTCGCGGTTCATAGCATATAACGTAAAATCAGCTGAGATATCACTTAGCGGTAATCCCCACTCTTTCAGCAGACCAAAGCCTCCGGGATTACCAACCTCGTAGGCGCTGAGACCTGCTTGTTGCGCCGCTGCAAACCAAAGTTTTAACACCGGCTCATCCCATGCACGAATCACTGTCGGCACAGCCAAGCGAATCCTCACTCCGGTGCGTTCTGCAAAATTCTTCAGAGGCTCAATGAAGCTCTCAGGCTTCATTCCAGGAAGAAACATTTTCTTCGGTTCAAAAATAATCTCACGAATCGGCGCTGCGAGAAGCTCTGCAGTTAGCCACTCAAGATACTCGAGACGATCAATCTTCAGCGAATAAACCGCTTTTGACTCGGGCGGCAAGGCTTTGCCACGATTTGATACGGCAGCCAATGCACGGTCCACGTGTCGCTCGACTGTCATCCGTGCTTTGTCTGCAAGGCCCTCTTCCACTTGACGCTTCAGGTCCTTGAGCTTGCTGCGGGGGACAAAATAATTGTCTTTAAGTTCCCACGTAAACTCCTCAACAAAGACACCTTCGTCACCAAAAATGTGGAAAACATCTTTTAAGTCTTTGACCAGGTCACCCTTCTCGCGGACCTGACATTCCGGAAGAAGAATAGTGGATTCAGCAATCACTTCATGACTGCGGGAAAGACTGACCGTCATGGCTAGAGCGCCGTCATCAGTCGCCTTGGCCATCAGTCTGGCTTTCACTGGGGTCATGGGACGCAGGCGGGCGTCAACCGGCACACCGATCATCGTCTCCACTCGGCGCCGCAAATCGTCACTGCGCGCCTTAAAGACCAAGTCGCCAACGGCTGGCCTTGCTTGGCCGCTCATGGGTGTTTCAATATCCACAAGCATGCCGCGGGACGCTTCGTAAACTTTTCGTCCTTTAAAGCTCATCTCGCGAAGGGAAAAAGCCAGCTCACGATTTTCGTAACGCTGATCAAGCCCTGCAGCATCTGAAACTACAGATTCCCCGTGCTGTGGCTTGGCATGAAATAGTTTTTCAGCCGCGATAATTTTTAATCCATCAAATTTTTCGACGTCATCTTCAAGACGAACCGAAACCGTACCCCGGCCTACCGACTCAACAACACCGACACGGATTCCGTGATGCGTGGGGTTATTTAGATCAATGACGTTTTCATGGTAGCGCCCTTCAAAGAAGAAGCTTGTTGTCTGCCTTTGGAAAGATAACTGAAGGTCTTTTCTCAGGTCGGATTCAACTGGCAAAGGGCTTTTAGCCATGGGCGGTGCATTGTCGCGAATCGTAGGACGACCGAATAAGTCGTCCAGTTTTTTGCGGTAGAGCTTAACAACACTGGCAACATACTGAGCGTCTTTCTTGCGTCCCTCAATTTTAAGGGTGTCGACGCCAGCAGCGACCATTTGATCGAGTTTATGGGCTGTATCGAGATCGCGCATGGAGAACAAGAATCCATGGCCAGGTTCACTCACCACTTTGTACGGCTCACGACACGTGTATGCGCATTCACCGCGGTTTCCACTGCGGGCATCGGCAGCACCACTGAAAAAACAAAGTCCTGAGTAGCTGTAACAGAGGCTTCCATGACAGAAGACCTCTAGCTCCACTTCACCTTCTGGTATGGCGCGACGGATACGCTTGATCTCTTCAGCGGTCAACTCCCGCGCTAACACCACTCGCTTAAACCCATACATCCATGCTTCACGGACGCCTGCAAGGTTATGCACGGCCATCTGTGTTGAGGCATGGAGTCTAAGACCGGGAAAGTTATCTCGCACAATTTTGGCAACACCCAAGTCTTGCACTATGATCGCATGAACACCCAAGTCCTCGAGCTCGCCAAGAGTTTGGATGAGTTCTGACAATTCAACATCCTTGATCAAGATGTTTAGCGTGACCAAAACTTTCATGCCGTATCGATGTGCTAATGGCACCAAACTTCGCAGATCATCAATGGAGAAGTTTTCTGCGCGAGAACGCGCATTAAATTGCTTCAAACCCAAAAAGACGGCGTCGGCTCCCGCATTGAGTGCCGCGAAAAACTGTTCGCGCCCACCCGCAGGTGCCAAAATTTCTGGAACTACAGGAGCAGACATGACTGACTGCGAGACTGTTTTTTCGATTTCAGTAATTCCATGCCGCTCAGTGCTCACGCGTTGACCTCATCCATCAAGCCGATTAAAAATTAGGCTGACCGCCGGCATTCCTACCAGATTTTAAGCCTTTTTAAAAGATTATATTAACGATTTCATGAGATTTTCTGTGTCTGGATTGACCCCACCGACACACATCTAAGCCACTGTAACCTTTGGATTTTTTTACAAACCTGCGGTCCCCCTGGTTCCCTCACGTCAAGTTTTTCCAAAGGTGGCCGATCCCCACTGTATGAAAAATGTCGCTGAAATCCAAAATATCGCCGAATCCGGGGACTTATCTGAGGCGCACAGTGCACTTGATGCACTGCTCACCATGGGACCTCGCAATGTAGAAGCCCTAAAGCTCCGAGCAAGACTTTATGAAGTAGCCGGACGCTTTCAGCTTGAGTCAAAAGTCTGGGAGCAAATCTCCAAGATTGACCGCGAAGACGATGACCTTTCGCAATATATCGTTCGCCGCCAAAATGAAGATCGCGAAAACTTCTATTTCACCGATGCACTGCCCGGTGGCGGAAAACGCTTTATCGCATTCCCGCGCAAAGTCGTTCGCTCGGTCGGCATCGGCCTTTTTGGATGTATTGGATTTATGGTCCTGGCAAGATTGTCGACATCGTACCCAACGCTCAATGATCCGCTGATTATGACGTCATCATTTGCATTCTTCGTGTTGGCCCCATGGCTCGCGATTTTATCAAGCTTCTTCCGTAGCTTACGCCACATGAGCGTGACCAAAACAGGACTTGAGTTCAAAATCCCATTTCGTAAGTACCAGATGGCCTGGAGTGATGTTGAACAAGTCTATCTTGCGCAAGATGACCGTCACGAGACGTTCCAGCTAAGCTTTATCGTGATCGCAAAAGACCCGTCGATGCCGGCCGTAGAGATGGATTTTAACGAGAACACAACCCCCATTCGGGCCCGCTCCTACTTGGTCCGAGAAATCATCAACTCCTGGGGTGAACCCCAGTACGCTGCCCGTAAATCCATCAACACTGATGGTCGTAAGCTTCTTAAAGTCTGATATTTAGGCATAAAAAACGCCATTATCTCAGCATTCGCCGTGCATAACACCCTGAAAAGCCCATCTATTAGGCATTTCAGGGCTTTCTTTTAGCATGAATCAGGGGT
>JBIIGV010000193.1:0-4052 GCA_044236265.1 Oligoflexales bacterium | reverse complement strand
ACCGGCTGTTGCGACAGCGATGGTGTTAAAGTTCACCGCAAACGCAGAAACTGGCGCATCGTAGGCGTGACTAGACTTATTGGTGCTATTCAGTCGACTTTCATCTCGGTTTTCGTCATCAAAAAGTGAGTTGTCGATGACGAGAGAGCCGGCAATCTCACGCACCCCAAGGTGTCTAAGGTCAACAGCCATTTGCCACAAAACTTCGGAAACTAAAAAAGGGTCGCCATTTCCCTTAATGAAAAGATCGCCGGTAATTTTGCCTTTATCCAGCTTTCCTGAGTAGTAGACTGGTGTCTTCAAATTGAATGCTGGACCAAAATAATATAGTGCTGCCGCACTTGTAATAACCTTCGTCACAGATGCCGGGGATAATTGCGTGTCTGCTCCGAGCTCAAATAGAGTCTTCCCATCGCTAATTCTGGAAAAGATCACGGAATGGTCGGCCGCTTTGTTGGCTGAAAACTTTTTATTTAAAGAGGACGTGTCAAATCCAGCAACACTCATCGAAGAAAATGAAAAGACAAGGCTTGCGAAGATGGGTCCATAAATGACGGACTTACAGATCGAATTCATCGATTTCATCTGGAAACCTCTCAAAAAGCTGCTCTTGAAGTGTTCGGTATGAATCGCCATCAAAAGCTACAAAGGTGATCCTTTTTAAAGCCGCTGATGACTCGACATCCAGGTAAGCCCGCGTAGCGGTCATGGCAATCTCTGCTGCGGATGTGGCTGGAAACCTGTACGCACCAGTTGAGATCGCCGGTACAGATATGTGCCTTACATCAAGCTGAGCCGCCGTTTTGAATATATTTTCATAACAAAGTCTGAGCGTGGCAGCTTCATTAGTGGAGCCGCCCTGCCATACTGGCCCTACAGCGTGAATAACATGCCTCGCAGGCAGACGGCCTGCCGATGTTGTGACGCAAAATCCAGGCTCACATCGACCAATGCGGCGACACTGCTCTAGTATTTCGGGTCCGCCTGCAGCATGGATGGCGCCGTCAACGCCACCGCCGCCAGTTAAACTCGCGTCGGCTGCGTTGATAATGGCATCAACCGCAAATTTGGTGATGTCACCCTGCCAGATGTCGATTTGCGTGCGCTTATAACGTCGTAATCCGAGCATGACAGGGTGTACCTACTTCAGGTTTCTATCGTTTACGGCTAATCGCAGTAGCTATCGCCTTACCAATATCACTTGGGGCCTCGGCGACTGTGATCCCCGCTGCTTTCATGGCGTCCATTTTTTCTGCCGCCGTACCGTGGCTTCCAGAAATAATAGCGCCTGCGTGACCCATGCGTTTCCCTTTGGGAGCCGTTTGACCAGCAATGAATCCCGCAACAGGTTTTTTAATGTTTGATTTTACGAATTCAGCAGCACGAATTTCGAGGTCGCCACCTATTTCACCGATCATGATGATGCCCTCGGTCTCTGGATCCTCCTCAAACATCTGAAGCAGCTCAATATAGCTCATGCCGCCTATGGGGTCTCCGCCAATCCCAATACATGTGGTTTGACCAAGTCCCAAGGCAGTTGTTTGCCCAACAGACTCATACGTCAATGTTCCTGATTTGCTGATGATGCCGACGCGCCCACGTTTATGTATGTGACCTGGCATAATACCGATTTTGCACTCGCCTGGCGTAATAATACCCGGGCAGTTCGGACCAATTAGTTTTGATGTCTTGCTTCGTTCAAGCGCCTTTTTTACGGGGATCATATCGAGTACGGGAATGCCCTCAGTAATACAGACAATCGTTTCAATCTCAGCAGCGATCGCTTCAAGAATTGCGTCGGCCGCAAATGGTGGCGGGACAAATATCATCGTCGCGTTGGCGTCGGTTTTTTCCTTGGCCTCTTTGACCGTATCAAAGACAGGAAGACCAATGTGAGTGGTGCCCCCTTTGCCCGGAGTTACTCCGCCTACGAAACGAGGCGCATACTCTTGGGATAACTTTGTGTGAAACTCTCCAGACTTTCCTGTGATGCCTTGGGTGATAACCTTGGTGTTTTTTCCAACTATAATACTCACGATTAGTGCTCCTTGATGTCTTTGATTGGTTACTTGGCTGCAGCGACGGCTTTTCTTGCGCCGTCCTCCATGTTGTCAGCGGGCGTAATTTTCAGCCCGGACTCGCGGAGTATCGCCTTACCTTGCTCTACGTTAGTTCCTTCAAGACGGACAATCAGGGGCACCTTCAGTCCCAGTGCTTTGGCGGCATTGACAACGGCATTGGCGATCACGTCACAGCGCATGATACCGCCAAAGATGTTTACAAATACTGCTTTAACACGGATATCCGAGAATAATATTCTAAATGCATTAGTCACCATCTCTTCCGAAGCGCCCCCTCCTACATCGAGAAAGTTTGCAGGGGAGCCGCCGCAGTGCTTGATGATATCCATCGTGGCCATGGCTAGGCCTGCACCGTTGACGAGACAGCCAATCGTTCCGTCCAGCCCAATATAATTTAGTCCATATTTTGATGCTTCAACTTCGCGGATGTCTTCTTCATCATAGTCACGCATGGCAGCAATTTCTTTATGTCTGTACAGCGCGTTTTCATCGAAGTTCATTTTACCGTCAAGCGCGATGAACTTGCCTTCTTTTGTCCAAACTAGAGGATTGATTTCTAGTAAAGAGAAGTCATATTTTACGAACATGCTGTAGAGCTTTGGAATCAATGCATTGAATTCTTTCGTCTGCTCTTTGCTAAGTTTCATGGCAAACGTCAAGTTTCGTAAATGATAGCCCTGCAGTCCAGCAGTTGGATCAACGTTTACTGTGATGATTTTTTCAGGAGTTTTTGCGGCAACTTCTTCGATATCCATTCCGCCTTCGGTCGAGAACATGATGGCGATGGTGGCGGTGTCGCGGTCAACGAGCATGGCCAAATAGAATTCTTTATCAATATTTGATCCAGCTTCGATGTAAAGTTTTCTGACGAGTTTGCCTTCGGCTCCGGTTTGAGGTGTAACCAGTTTCATGCCGATCATGGACTTTGAAACGTTGAAGCATTCCTCAGGAGATTTAACTAACTTGACGCCGCCGCCCTTGCCTCGGCCGCCAGCGTGTACCTGTGCTTTAACCACTGCGATTGGACCACCCAAACGTCTAAATGCAAATTCTGCTTCAGTTGGGTTTAGGGCGAGGTACCCCTCTGGAACATGAACCCCGTTTTGGGCAAATAAAGCTTTAGCCTGATACTCATGGATATTCATAAAGCGCTGTCCTTCTAGTCCTAATTTGGGCAAAAAATACGCAATGCTAGGGAGATGACATTGTACTCGGGGAATTTGGGAAAGGAAAGCGCTCGTGCAATAGCTTTATGGAAGGTCTCTTTCGGTGCCTTTTTGCGTCCCAACGTCAGTTTTGCCAGACCTTAAGTTTATGGACGGTTCGCAAGCGGGGGGATATCATGGCGACAGGGGATTTTTAAAGTTTGTTCTATTGATCTAAAGGAATTCGTTCATGAGTCTTGGCCGTAATCGCGTGGTTATTACTGGTGGTGCTGGTTTTATCGGTAGCCACTTATGCGCAAAATTTTTGGACCACGGCTGGGATGTTGTCGCGGTGGATAATTTTCATACAGGCCAAAAACGCAATATTTTGTCTTTAATGAAAAATCCACGTTTCGAAATCATTCGTCATGACATTGTCGAGCCACTGCGGTGCGAGGCAGATTTGATTTTAAATTTCGCGTGCCCCGCAAGTCCCGTGCACTATCAATCAAATCCAATTTGGACGCTAAAAACTGGTGTGTTAGGCACCATGAACATGCTTGGTCTGGCAAAACGAACCAAGGCAAGAATCCTTCAAGCAAGCACGTCTGAGGTTTACGGTGATCCGCATGAGCATCCTCAAAAGGAGACGTACTGGGGACACGTAAATCCGATCGGTATACGTAGCTGTTATGATGAAGGCAAGCGTGCGGCAGAAACTTTGTGTTTTGATTATCATCGCATGCATGGTGTTGACATCAGAGTGATCAGAATATTTAACACCTATGGACCTCACATGGCTATTGATGACGGCAGGGTGGTTAGT
>JBIIGV010000221.1:0-2683 GCA_044236265.1 Oligoflexales bacterium | reverse complement strand
TACCAGAGGGCTCCGACTAACATTGGACCTATGAGCGCGTTGAAAGATGGTCGCATTGTTGGACTGACTCCAGGGAGCGGTCAAATCTATATTTTAAGCCTTAAGGATAAGAATAATAGGGCCGCAGGCTTTAACGCGAACTTGTTAACAGTATCTGCTGACGGTAACCCTTACATGTACAATGACTTCACCGGCGCAACTCTTTACGTCCGCGAGGCGGCCCAAGAGTTCGACATGTCCAAACAAGCCGGCTACAAAGCAGGAAAACCAAACATCAGCACTGTGTTTACGTGGAAGTCAAAATCAGGAGCCAACAAACCCTGGAAAGATATCAAGCTTGAAATCCGTTGCTACCAAGACCAAAAGAACAAGCCAGGATACGAAGAAGTAAAGAGTGTCGCTGACTCTGACAAGTATGTAGATGTCGCAGTTGCATCATGCGCAAACAAAGTCGCTAAATTTGTCGAAGTGCAGGTGACACAGATCAATAGCAGTACGACACTCACTGATATTGAGTTCTTACAGGTTGCGATTAAGCAGTAAGGTCCTAGGGCTTACGATTTCCAGATACATTATAAATCGTGACGGTGCCGCCATTTGATATGGCGGCATACACTTCTGAGTCACCCGTCATTGAGCTGGTCCATACTAGCGTATGATTGGCAGCGGTTGCTGCACGATTGACTGCCATCCCTCTAACTGTAAAGTCTAGAGACGTCGCAACACCATCAATCGCTCGATCACAAGGATCTTCAGTAAAAGACGGCGCCTGGCTTAGATCGATAGGTTTTTTAACATGACGCCAGACGACTGCACCATCCACTCTGTTAACCAAGGCCATACTGTAGCCCCAGGTAGAGTCCACGTCAGCAGCACAGCGCATTGCGATATGATTTCTTGTAAAAATTGTCGCATGATCGGTGGTCATCCAAGCAAAGTCTGTATCAACTCCTATCGGACCACCAATCGCTCCTTCGTCTGTTCCGTTAACTAACCACGAATGCACGCGACGAAGTACTGTGTGAGACTTTTTATCCGTTCCACTATAAGATCCTAACTCATCAAACTTTTTGTCTGTGGTTGTGACACTTGGCAAAAGCATAGTAAATCGCAGAGTACTTGCTGACCCAGGATCGACTGCTGACGCCGACGTCAGATCTGGACCCAAACTTGTTTCAAGGGCAGAAACAGCACTCGCTGCTGGTGTATTAAAGGTCCGTTTAATCAAGGTTTTCTTACCGTTAACTTTGGATTGCCGCACTGCGACAAGCGCGTAGGTTGCAGCCGGATCACCCGTCCAAAACGCCTCTAGCCATTCACCGGCATCTCCAACTTTTAACGCAGCAGCCGGATCTGATGTCATCGCGACGTATAAAGTTGCTGCGGGGTCACCTTCGTCTTTCAAATAAAAGAACATTGCCGAATCAGGACTAAATCCAAACGAGTTTGCAGATTTCGGGCTCGAAGCCACGACAGTGCAAGTGCCAGCACTCACATCACACATGGATAAAACGTCACCAAGATAGTTGCTCCCATAGACTAAGGCACGCGCACCATCGGGCGACAGACGAGCCAACCACTCCTCTGTCATTCCGCTCGTTGCTGCCAGCCTCTCAGGAGCTGACCAAGCAGCGCCCGACCATTGGGTTTTATAAATTCGGCGAACGCCGCCATCCCTTCCGGAGGTAAATAATAATTTTATGCCATCCTGACTCACACTCGCAGATTCATCGATGTACTTAGGCTCGACCAAAGGAAGCCCATAGGACGTTTTTGACGTTTGGCTCGTCGGATTTTCTTTTGCCGCCTTGTTGCCGCAGCTTCCTAACATCAGAATTATCACGAAGCACATCACGACGTTTCGGACCACGCACGGGCGTGAATCAGACAGCATATTTGACATAAAGGCAGCTCCCATCTCATTTCAAAACAGTCTTAATTTTTGCCGATAAGGTAGGTCAAACTTTAGTCAAAGCTCCCCTATAAATCAAATGCAAGCTTTTGCCTGATATTGACGACATGAGAACTCACTCTAGGGGGCTATGGTGCGATTTTATCAAGAAAAATTCGAAGATCCGGATCTGTGAAATCACGAATAGAGCGCAGCGCCGGCCCCAATGTTTTTTCATCATATAGGGTCTGAACAGTCACCAAAATGCAGCCAGCAGCGCGTGCGCTATCCACACCAGCGCGAGAATCTTCGAACGCCATGCAGACTTTCGGGGAAAGTCCAAGTTTACTTGCCGCTAACCTATATATCTCGGGATCTGGCTTCGGAGAGCGAACATCGTCAACCGTAATAACATCCGAAAAGTGACCCGATAAATTCAAGTTTTTCAAAATAGGAGCGACCTCCTCCCGGGATGAACTCGTCGCAATCGCCAGGGGGAAACTTTTGTCTTTGAGCCGATGGATGACATCCACCACACCAGGTACCGGGTGGCACTCATTGGGCACCCTAGCCATATAAAAGTTTTTCTTTTTGTTTAAAATCTCCATCTCCGAAAGTTCATGGTGCCAGGCTTCAAAAAGAATTCGGACAAGTTGATGATCGGCCATACCGACACTCATCTCAAGAAATCCGTGTGGGAGTTTAAGACTTGTCTGGCGGGAGAGATCCTCCCAGGCTCGCATGTGAACATCTTCAGAAACAATGATGGTCCCATCAAAGTCAAATATGAAG
>JBIIGV010000192.1:0-4059 GCA_044236265.1 Oligoflexales bacterium | reverse complement strand
AAAGGTCAGTAACGACAGTGTGATAACGACTGGTACAAAAATCCCAGCAATTTTATCTGCGATGACCTGAATTGGCGGCCTAGACAAGCGAGCACTATCAATCAACTGGATGATTCGTTCAATGGCGGTCTCAGCTCCTACGCGTACGATTTGTAAAGTGATGCCTGTTGCGCCTGCGTTCACTGCACCAGCCGGCACACTGTCACCAGAAGATTTCACAACAGGCTGGCTTTCTCCGGTCAGGATTGATTCGTCAAAACTCGCTCTACCATCAAGAACCTGGGCGTCGACCGCCAGCATGTCTCCAGGGCGCACGTACACTAAATCCCCAATCACCGCAGATGTTACAGGCACCTCTTCAAGTTGACCGCCAGAGGTTTTGCGCCACAAGGTTTTTGGCCTAAGCCTGACTAGTCTGTCGACCTCGCCAATTGATTTTCTGCGGGCCCAGTCTTCCAGTGCTTTTCCAAGCAAAATAAAAAAGCCGATCATCACAGCTGATTCAAAATAAAGATGATGATGACCCAAAATCATCATCACAATTGACATCATCCAAGCACTACCAACTCCCATCGCCACCAGAGTATCCATGGTGACAAAACCGTGCCCAAGCTGCTTTACAGTGCGAACAAAAAATCCACGCCCTGGGCCTATGATAAAAGCCGTTGCAAGTAGCAACTGAATCCAGGAACCATAGGTCAGCTGCCAAGGACCCATCGCCACAATCATGACCGGGACGGCAAGAAGGCCACCTTGCATCAGCTGACTCATCTCTGGGGAGATGAAACCTCGACTGATTGGAATGTTGGCGGCTTTATCTCCGACCGATAATACTTTGTATCCAAGCGAGGTGATGATGTCCTCAATAGCTGCACTCGATATCTGTCCTTCAACCAAGCCAGACCTTGTCGCAAAGTCGATCACCGCAGACGAGACATCTTGATTACGCTGCAGGGCGGAAGTAATTTTTGAGGCACAACCGGCACAGGTCATACCTCCAATTTCAATCTTTGTCTTAGTCTCAGGCATAGGGTGGTCCAAACTTTTTAAGAAGCCCGCGCTATGCTATCTTTATGAAGATGACTCGAACAATCAAAATTCTAATTTCACTGCTTCTGCTGTTCATTTTGCACAGAGTCCAGGCGTGGTCCCACCTTTCTGGCCAATATGCCGATAAATCCGGCGTTTGGTGGCAGGAAGGATTGACAGGCTTATTAAGTGACATCTGGATGGCATCACTTCTGGCACTGCCGTTTTGGATTTTCGAGTTTTTTCCTAAAACGTTTTCAAAGACAGTACAAAAATTTACTACCGTGACATGGCTCATGCTGTGGGGCATATTGACCGCCGGCCATCAGATCTACGTAGAATTTTTCAAGTTTCAGATCATCCCCTTCCACCTAACTTACTTGATTGATCAGTCGTTTATCTCCGCCAACGGCTCGAGTTTATTTAACCCGTCGGCGGTCGTTATCGGTGCTAGTGCTGCTGGAATGGCCTACTGGGCTTTATCGTCAAAAAAATACAAACAGCGTCGCAAGTTACTGATCTTGTTTGTCGGTGTCATGTTGGGATCTGTTGTTGCGCACGCCATCAACATTCGCCTACGGGTCAATTGGTTTGTGATCGAACCCCTTCAAACCAACTACATTGAAGCCCTTTACATGAATCTTTGGAAAAAACCTCATCTAAAGGGTGTGACCACTGATGAAATCAGACTATTTACTGAACGAACTGGTCAAGAAAGTCTTCTATTTGTTAAGCCAGCGGCACCTGTAAACCCTTTCGTTTCAACCATTAGAGACCAAGTCTCTAAGAGCCTGGCGACGTCAAAAGCCGTCGTCGTTGGCATCATTTTAGCGGAATCACTTCGAGAAGCCGACACCGGACCTCGCCCATCAGACGGTGAAAGTCTTACTCCGGCAATCGATCGACTCCAGGAGAGGGGCGTAAAGTTTGCCAATGTTTACAGTTCTGGTCCCGTCACCCGCGGAGGCCAAGAGGCTGCCTGGTGTAGCACCCCATCGGCTACCGACACGTCCCTTATGCGGTCATTTCCTGATGCCAGCATTAAGTGTCTGCCAGCTATTGTTCGTGATCAGAAAGAAATCAAATCTATTTGGATGCACGGCGGGGATCGTCGTTTTGATAGTCAGCTGATGTTTTGGACTCATCAAGGTGTCAGCCAATTTTTGACCCAAGATGATTTTCCCCCGAAAACTCCCTCAACAGGGTGGGGCATAAGTGACCTCGCGCTCCTGGAAAAATCTGCCGCGACGCTTAGCGACATAGCTGGCCAGCCTGGGGTCAAGGTGGTTCTGCCAATGATATTAACTGTGACTAATCACATCCCTTGGGCCATCCCAAGTGATGCCACATTAGATAGTAAGAATTTTATTGCATCCCACGACTCTCATAAGACGATCAGATACTTTGACGAATCCTTAGATCTTTTTGTGAGCATTCTAAAAGAGAAACAAATTTGGGAACGCTCAATTTTCATCATCGCAGGCGATCACGGCAACTTGGAGCCGTCGTGGCGAAATCCTTACGGAACAGACCACAATAGATTTCAACGCCTACTGTCACACGTTTCTCTGACACTAACAGGCGGCATCATTGAAAGGCTAAGAGACGAGGGCAAGATTCCTCCTCGCGTTGATGAATTTACGGCTCAGACTCAAATTGCGCCATTTATCGCCCAGATCGCCGGAATTAACACTGACGGTCAAGTGCTCGACCGCCCATTGTTTGAGGGTAGTCCTTGGCCTGTCGCCAGTGATCTCAATCAGTATCTTTTCCTGCCAGCGAGCGGAGAAAATCTTGCCAAAGAAAAAGTTCTAGGAGGCGAGACTCCTGAGGACAAAACTTCAGAATGGGTCGCAGCAACGCGCTACCGCGGCTGGCTTGAGTTTCTCTATAAAGGTAAGAAGTAAGTTAGCCAAAATCATTTGGCCTTTAGCACGTCCCAAACCTTTTCCATCTTCATGGAGCGCGATCCTTTGATCAAAGCAAAGTCGTCTGCCTTAAAACCTGCGCGAAGATCTGCGGCCAGGGATTCAATCTTATCAAACTCTTTCACAAAAATAGCGGGGGCTATTTTTCTAAGTTCAGAGCCAAGCCACTTCATTCGCTCACCAAACAATAAGACACGAACGTTCGCGCCAAGATCTTTAATATCCTCAGCAAGACCGCGGTGAAGCGCCTCTTCAGCGGCACCCAATTCTTTCATGTCGCCAAGACAAAGCCAGAGTGCGCCTGTATTGGCGCGAAAGTTTTTTGCAACATCAAAGGCTGCACGCATGCTCGCAGGATTTGCGTTATAAAAGTCACACAGCACTTTGCCTCCACTAGCCAGCGACTCCATCTGACTGCGCCCACCACTTGAGACAAATCCTGCTAAACCTTCGTCGATCTCATCAGGGGTCACGCCAAGGACTAGGGCCGCTGTAATGGCGCCGAGTAAGTTGCGTGCATTATGCTCTCCAGGAAGCGGGCATTTTATGGAAAATGATTCCCGCCCAAGGCCTTCTACTTTGAGCGTGTTACCTTGAAGTTTGCCAGCGACTGTGTGAGGTCCGGCGACACCGCCAAGCGTAAAGCCAACTTTTCCGTGGGCTTTGATCGAATGCATTAAAGGCTTAATCCATGGATCATCAAGATTAATGATACTTGTACCTCCAGCTTTCGCTGTTTCTTCAAGAATGAGATTTTCTTCACTGGCAATCGTCTCTAAATCTTTTAACCACTCCAAGTGCTCTTCAGAAATGGCTGTGACTAAAGAAATTTCAGGTCGCACAACATCAATATGCTGGATCATGGCTCCTGGAGCATCAATCCCCACCTCAATGACCGCTGCCTCTGTGTCAGCTTTGATATCCATCAAAGTCATAGGCAAGCCTACAAAGCCGTTTTGACTGCCTTTGGTCCAAACAAGATTTTTAAACTTCGCTGACAAGATCGCTGCCAGCATGTCTTTGGTCGTAGTTTTGCCAACACTTCCTGCAACGGCGACAACTGTTGGATCAACGACCTCGCGCCAATGCCTTGCAAGCAACC
>JBIIGV010000191.1:0-4060 GCA_044236265.1 Oligoflexales bacterium | reverse complement strand
TGGATATATCATCCAACGAAGCAGGCTTTACAAAGCCCTTCATTGCAAAAAGATTACTTGTCGTGCTGGAAAGATATTAAGCCAAAGTTTAAGGGAGGCCGTTAGGTCTCCCCTTAAATATTTTAATCATTTAAAAAATTTATTTCGTTTTGTAATTGACGCAGGCGTATCTGGATTTTTCCTTTGTCCAGAAGATCCAACTTGTGTACTTCTGAGAGCTTGGCACGTCTTGGTCTTGAACCTGTGAACTATCGCAGGTGTGGTTCATCTGGACAACGCTTCCAGCGCGGTCGCTCCAGAAAGTGGCCCCTTTGAAGCGTCCACAAGGGTAGCTGATAAGTATTTTATCCTCATCAGCTCTATACCCTGGATTTTGATCGCGCATCCATTTTGTATAAAAATAGGAGGCGTCGAGTACACGTTTCCAATCCTCTTGGCCAGGGATCGTCCAGCTGGAGCCAGTTTCTGATGCGCATGATCTTCTTGCTTCATCAAAAGTGACTTCACCAGCGCCGTTGCCCCAATTTTTCATATCGGCGGCAGCAATTGTTGCTGGTGGCATCCAAAAGCTGATGGTGTGGGCGAGAGGAGTCGGCAAGTTTAGCTGAGGACGGCCACCATCGATTACACTGTTGGACATCGCGATACATTCGTTGGTGACAGCGTTGAAGTCGATAGATCTACCGCCGCAATACTCGAAAGCGTCAGAAATTTTACGTAAGTAAGCTTTTACAGATTTATACTGAGCTGCGATCCCATTGTGAAACCGTGGGTCGAGACTCCACTGCTCCCACCCATAGGTACTCCAAATGCGGTCAGCTTCTTTGGATGCCCAGTTTTCTTCAACAAGGAGCTTGGCTAAAACATCGGTGTTTAAACGCGCTGCCTCGCGAACTTTTCGCGAGAAAATGTCACCTCCGCGCTTTTCGCCCTCCGGCTCGAAGCTGAAAATCACGTTATCATAGCTTTTGATGCCGACGCTCAAAACCGCCTCATTGGATTGCTCTTCCGCGGTCAAGAGTTTATTCATCTCTGTCAAAGACTCTTCAAGCGTTAATTTTGCGCCTTCTGTTGTATTTCTACCGCGAGTCCGAACCATAACGTCGACGGTTTGATCCATGAGTTTTGTGGAGCCATTTGCTTTCACGCCAGCCTTCATCTCTTTAGAAACTTCCCCTGCCGACGAGAACTTGGCAGCTGCTTTGGCGCCGTAATTTACGGATCCTCCCATCGAGGCCTCAAATGTTTTTTTATTCATGACTGCAACCATCCAAATCTCACGACCTTGGACGGTGTATTCGATGTAGTGATCACCGCAGATTTTAACGAGTCTTCCCCAGCTGTCTGCCATGGTGGCCTCTGTGCCGGGGAGGGCTTTGCCGCTGAAAACCACTTGACGATGTTTGCTGTTGAATTGGGGGTTAACGATGGCGTTGCTTGCCTTCGCAGGAAACTCCTTACGTCCATGCATCAATATGAAGACATTTTCGCTTGTGTTTTGAAAGCGTGCATTCAATTGAGCCTCAAAGCTCGAGGCTATCTCGCCAGAAAGTCTCTTTTTTGACATGCTTGCCGAAGCATTGTTCGCATATGTGGCATCAATGGCAGACGTTACGTCTTTAGTTGACGTCAGATAATAGAGGGAAATAGCTGTTGTCCCACTAGTGTCCCCAAGTGCTGCGCCAGTTCTCTTTTCATAAGCGATATCAAGCTGGATGTCACCTATGTCCAAGGCGTCATTTTCCGAGAGCAGCATATCAGGGGTTACAGGTTCGATAACTCCTGTGTTGACAGGAGTCGTGTCCCCACCTGTTATGGATCCTTCGGCTGCCGGATCAGTCGTGGGTGGTGTAGTCGTGGTGTCAGATGAAGTTACGGACGGATCTTCGGTGGCAATCTTTTCCCCGGTGACGCAGAGTGAGCTACTGACATCATTGGTTACTAGATTGAATCCTTTACCCGGTAAGATGAATCCCCTCATCGACAACGTGTCGCGTTTGACCCTTGACGCAGTACTGCGCGATTTACAGGCCCATACACTGGCCAGAGTTATCAATAAGATAACGCCTTTTGTTCGCATACGACTCTCCTTTGTCGAGCTGACGGATTTGGGATGGGAATCGGTCTGTTATTCAGGGGACTTTAGGTCATTAGGTCGCAATACGCTCTGGGCGTCACGCATGCGCATCGTGCGGCACGATATTGATAACGACGCAAAAAAAACGGATTTGAGGTAGGATATGATAGGCTTATAGGGTGTTTTTCCTATATTCTGTCACTAATAACTGGTGAAAAGGGGGGTAGAATGAGCTCCAAAAGCGTGGTCTTTTTCTCGTTATTTGCTCTGCTGACATTGGGATCCGGGGATGCAGATAAGTCAGGCAGCCGTAATTTGGAGTCTGGGGGCATCAGCTCCGCCTCTTCTGATTGTGATGCTGCTAGTCGATTCTGCTCGATGCGCTGCATCTCAGAGCCGCCAGGATGCTACGAAAAATGCATGCGAGAAAGTGGCTGCTGATAATTATGTCGTTTCAGTTATCCAGCCGTTTAGGCTGAGAACTTTACTCATTTCATCTGGTAATGGAGCGCCAATCGTTAACAAGCGTCCTGATGGGTGGGTTATAACCAGTTCAGAGGCGTGCAGTAGTAGGCGATTCAGGTTCATCCGGTCGCGCCAGATTTGATTGTGATGGCTATCGCCGTGCTTGGTATCGCCAAGAATTGGCCAGCCGAGATCTCGAAGGTGTCTTCTGATTTGATGAAATCTGCCCGTCCGCGGCGAGACTTCAAGGTAGCTATAGCGACTTTGTGGATATTTTTCATTGGGCCATGGAAGTTCGATTTTGGAGAGGCATTTAATCTCCGTCTCAGCATCTACAATCTTCTCATGAACTTTCAAAGGCTGCTGGCAAACAAGATTGCGCGCGTAACCGCGAGTGATGCAGTGGTAAGTCTTTTTTGTCTCGCGGGACATAAATTGATCATTCAAGAATTTTAGTACGTCACGATCCGTAGCAAAGACAAGAACGCCACTAGTTCCGCCGTCAAGTCGATGGACGGGATGAACTTCTCGATTTAATTGATTGCGAAGATGTTGCAGGACAATCGGACGATGGCGATTGAACTCATTGCGATGTACATCCCAGCCTGATGGCTTATTGACCGCCACGAGGTCATCGTCTTTGTATAATATTTCCAGTTCCAAGAGCACTCCTGATGAGTGATGCGTTTGCCGAGAAAAGTCGGGCTAAGGAGGTCGGGGGAAAACAATCAATTGATTGCCGCAGGAACACCCAGCATTCGATCATTATTTACAAATCCTTTTAGCGTCCAAAGGCTCGTAGTCCCAGGAGTTGTTTGTGCATTAGCAACACTGGCCACCACATTCAAGTAGTTGCGAGTAATGCCCATGGGACGTCCGGCATCATCCATATCTCGTTCCCACAGCACCTCAACTGGCTGGTTGATGAATTGCGAGCGGTAAGCTTTTTGAAGTGATTGCGATAACGTTCGCAGTCTCTGGCTGCGTTCCTTAATAATTGCAGTATCCAGGTGTCCCGGCATCTTATCAGCGGCCGTATTAGGTCTTCGCGAGTAAGGGAATACGTGGAGATAGTGGAGTCCGACACCTTTGATGAATTCAAAAGTCTGCTCGAACTGTTCATCTGTCTCCCCTGGAAATCCGGGAATCACGTCAGCCCCGAGGCAAACTTCAGGGAAGTAGTGGCGGGCCATTTCACAGGACTCTTTGTAACGGGCAGTGTTGTACTTTCGGCGCATGCGACGCAGTACATCATCATGCCCAGCTTGCAAGGGAAGGTGAAAGTGGTCGCAAAATTTTGCACGATGCTCTGCCAAAACTTTGATTAAGCCCTCTGTCAATTCAGCTGGTTCCAGGGAGGAAATTCTCACCCGTGACAAACCATCGATGTCAAAAAGTTGTTTTAGAAATTCAACGAATGGTTCCGAAGTCGTGTGCTCGCCTTCGGGCGCATGGTCCATTCCGAAGTCACCGATATGGATTCCGGTTAAGACGATTTCTTTTGTTCCTAACGAGACC
>JBIIGV010000071.1:0-15079 GCA_044236265.1 Oligoflexales bacterium | reverse complement strand
CTGCTCTTGAGGGGGTGGCTGCTGGCTGTAAGAGTCTTGCGCAAGTTAGTGGGGAGAAACTCGCTGCAGTTTACGGCTCCTTGCCGAAGATATCGATAGACCATGCTGTTCTTGAAGTGTCAAAAAAAGTTAGCGTCGTCGAGGCTGACATTGGCTGGCAGGACGTTGGAAGTTGGGATGCCTTGTCCCAGTGCTTTTCTGTGGATCGACAGCGAAACTTTACAAGTGGTGATGTTCTGCTCATTGATAGTGAGGATTGCACGGTAGATTCAGATGGACCGATGACTGCAGTCCTAGGAATGAAAGACGTCGTCGTAGTTCATGCCAAAGGCGCGATTTTGGTTTGTCCAAAAAATCGTGCCCAGGATGTAAAAATGATTGTTGATAGACTCAAGGAATCCGGTCGATCCGAGTTGACTTGACCTCTGCTGATCATGCCTCGTTGCTACAAGCGAGGCTTTTACTGAATTTGATAGCCGTAGATATTGCGTAATCCGGTGGACACATACATCTTGTTGCCAACGACAATTGGACTTGTGCTTAGCCGGCTGCCCAGGTCGTCGCCCCACTGATAAGTGCCAGTGCCCACATCGAGTGAGGTGATCCGGCCGTTTGCTCCAAACACGTAAATGTTTGTTTCGCTAGCAATCATAAATGACGGCGTCGTTCCGGTATGTGCGCGCCAGTTAATACGTCCTGTAGAAGCATCGTACGAAAGGACCTCTCCATTGGTCAGTCCCACATAGTAGCGCCCTGATCTAAATGTCGATGTCGAAGCCGATGACTGTCGATCCTGCCAGATCACTTGACGCTCTTGCGTAATATCTACAATCGCAATCAGACCATCATAACGTGTGACCAATAACTTTCCGTTGTGCACTGTCATTTCGCCAATGACGTCCTTAAATTTGGCTTCTTGGTAAAATGGATTGTAGCGCCAAAGACGCTTACCATCTTCCACGCGTAACGCCATCAGCTCACCGGTCGCCAGTCCAATGATCATTCGCCCATCATGGATGACCGGGGCTGGTGGGCGGCGAACGGTTACCATATCAGGAAAGCCAGCATCATGAACCCAGAGGCGCTTACCCGAACTTGCCTCGATTGAATATGCGACTTGGCCGGCTGTGACGATGTAAATGAATCCGTTAGAAAATGTAAGGGGACGTTCGCTGAAGGAGTCTAACGTGATGTCCCAGAGCTTGTCGCCATTGGTTGGGTTAAATGCTGTCAAACGCCCAGATCGTGTACTCACAATCAATGCATTTTCCGTCAGAAGAGGGGGAGCTGTGACTTCGCTATCAATACTCTGCCACCACAATGTTTTGCGATTGGTCATGTTGTATGCGCGAATATTTTTAGAATCGAAACTACCGATGATGATGTCGCCGCGGATCACAAAACCGCCGTTGTCAGAAGCTGCAAGCGGCTTGATCTCGTCAAGTTCCGGGTTCATGCGCATCACGCCGAGACGAAATGGGCGTTGTTGCTGAGATTGCGCTGTGGCAACCGAGCCAAACAAAGCAATCGCCAGAAAGATAAAGCAGAAATGATTTTTCAAGTAACCCGTCATAAGCATCTCTCATCAGGAAGCAAACAAGTAAATTAAGAAATTAGCTTGGCCCCATCATGGCAATCATGCCGCGAGCCTTGGTTGCTTCTGGCGTAGATCCATGTTTTTCAATCAGCTCGTTGAGTACTGTTCGAGCCTCTGGCATTGCTTTCTTGAAATATTGCAGACGTCCTTTTGCGAGCAGAACGGCTGGCTTTGATTCGTCAGTCGCGATTGTTGACAGCGTATCGCACTCTTTGATGCCTGCATCATACTCGGCTGCATCCTCAAGTATGCCGATGAGCATGAATCGGGATGTGAGCTGGTAAAACTTATTGGAGCCGCTGGCCTTTGAAATGGATTCAACGATGGGTCGCGCATCCGCGGTCTTATCATTTTGTAGCTGACCCGCGGCCCAAGCCAATCCTGCCATCCAGCCCTCAGGCTTATCCTTGTTGCTGTCGTAGAATTTTTTGAAGGCTTCCAGGGATTTTGAGTTGTCAGGTTTCAAGGATGAGATTTTCTTTTCAAGCTCGGTCACCTTGGCAAGTTGATCTGCCGAAAGTTCTGCCTTTTTGCCCTTAGCGTCAGTCTTACGATCGGCGCGGATAGCATCGATTTCTTTCTGAATTTCTTCCCGACGTTTGCCCACGTCTGACTGTTCGTCTGTTTGTATCGCTAGAATCTTCGCTAGCTCTGCACGGCGAGCCTCGGTTTTATGATTGGTCCATGATTGTACAGCGTAGAAAGCCAGCGCTACGACAATGACTGGAGCAAGAAACATGAAAAGGCGGGTTTTGTTGTTAACCAGTGATTGAATGCCCTTCATCACATGGTCTTGAAAGGAATCCGGCTTTTTAAGTGAATGTTCGACTTGCTTTTGTCCTGTCATCTTGAGTCCTCACCCGATCTATTTAAGTCTATTGGTCAAATTTCTGGGGCGTCACCAAAGTTTGGCAAACGACCAAAACCAGCAAAACTAATCCTGATTCCAGTGATTTGTTGCTCGTCATCCACTATCGATGTTGCCAGTCAAAGGCGGGGATCACAAGCGCTTTTACCTCTTCAGGAAGCTCCAGGAGGTTAATTTTTGTGTTAAAATCAATAAAATATGGAAACTGATTAATATTAATTCAGCAGGCGAACCGCCGCTTCGTAAGGGGCCCTATGTCGCGTCTTGGTGCATTTTTAGTCCAGGAAGGAATTTTGTCGGCGGCTGATCGGCAGATGATCAAGCGGGAGAGTGCGGCTTATCATGGCAGTTTCGCAAGATCAGTTCTAGCCATGGGGCTTTTGGACGAAGATGAGCTTACGGCTTTGATGGCTTCCAAGACAGGATGCCTTCAAGTGGCTAAAGATATCATGCACGATTTAGATCCTGCTGTTGCCACCCTCGTGCCATTACATGTTTTGGCATGGTTGGAGGTGGTGCCTTTATCTGTTAACGATGGGTTACTGCGTTTGGCGATGGTCGATACAACGGATCAGGACGCTATCAATCAAGTGCGATTTTTCACCGGTCTGCGGATCAAGCCGATGATAGCAAAACTGAGTGAAATTCATCGAGCCTTGCAACGTATTGGGGCTCCCATGGATATCGGAGAAAGCGGGTTTGAAGGTTTGCTGCGCACATTGGGCAGGCCTCCACTCCCAGCGACCAGTAGAAATTCAACGGGAATATTTAAACAGAACGACAGCCCCATGTCTAATGCCCGCGAGATGGTGGCTCCGCCAGCGGCGGCGTCTAGCAGCGTCGCCTCAAGTGTGCCAGCTGGTGGATGGCTTGATGATGGTTTCCAAGAGCTAAATGATGATTCGGATTTGGCGCAAGCGACAAATCAAGTCGCCGCTGAGTCTGTGAGCTCTGATTTGGGATCAGATCCTTCTGTCTCTGCAAATATGCAGGAGATAGCAGCCCCTCAATATTATGAACAGAGCGTGCAAACAGACATGGGTCCAGCGGATGAGCAGGCTATGCCGGCTCAAACTGAACAGGAAGTTGAATTGCTGACTGCCAACGCAGAGCAAACGGCGAATCTTGACGCGACCTTGAATGGTGAATTGAGCGAACCGACGGAAAAAGAAGACCAGATTGATGAGATTGGGGCGCTTGACGTAGCTGCCCAAAATCTCGAGGCATCACAGACTCCTGCTGATTTTGATGCTTCAGGTCAAGACGTGGATTTGTCGCTAGATACATCGGTCGAAGTGCAGCCTGAAGAAACTCTAAATCCGGAGTTCCAGTCTGATGAGAGCCTAGAGGCGTCAACAGATTTTCCTGAGGATTTCGAATCTGGAGAAACGGTCAAAGACGGCTCAGGTGATCAGACCAACTCGTTTGAACCGCAGTTTGGTGACCATCAGGATATACCAGGCGATGTGCAACCAGAGATTAGTGGAATTGAAGCAACAGCTGCTAACGAGCCTGACCTTGATTTGATTGGCTCGGAAGATGTAACGATTGAGTCGTCGAGTCATGCAGGAATTGCTCATCTAAATCGTGTTTTGATCTCTCTTCAAGTAACAACTGACATGGCGCGGGCCCTCACCAAAATAGCTGATGTCGCGTGCCGGGTTGGTATTGGGCAAGGGTTGCTGGCCATCGTTCGCGCTAACAATGAAGTTGTCGGTGTACGATGGGTGAAAGATGGAACGCGATCAGACGTCTATCTTGAGCTGCCAGAGGGGCATAATGAGGCCTCACTCAGAACAATAGTAGAAGGTCGCGAGCCTGATGCATGGTTTGATCATTCTGATGTGGTCTTGGAGAATGTCACGCATGCCTTGGTGATGCGTCCTGGAACACACACAGCGATCTGCCTCGCATCATTTACGGGTTCAAGTAACCATGAAGGATTGCGACAAACGTTTGCGGACGTGATTCGCGCCGTTCCTGTTGATTGAATATTTTAAGAAGGACATGAGGATTGCTCAATGAATCAAAGTGCTCCGAATCAGCAACCTAAGCCTCTCGTGCTTGGCTATATGCTTACCGCGGGATTTGTCATTTTTCAGGTCATGCTCATCGTCGTGTTAAAGTTTGTCCTGGCTCCTGAACAAACCCCTTCCTTCAATGGTTTCTTGACGGCGGTCTCAGGAGACATTCAGTGTAAAATTTTTCTGGGTCTCGGTGTGCTTGTGTTATTAGCGCAACAGTTTGCGAAAGCAAGGCTTCTTGAGGGTGCCAAGGTGACCTTGGTGCACCTGATTATACTACTTGCGATGGGTGAAATTCCAGGATTGATGGGGATTGTTGCGGTGATATTAAACCCTGAGCATTTGAGTTTTGGTATTCCCATGATTTTTCTGAGCATCATGTCCTTCATCACGCTCAAGCCCATTATCGTGAGTTTGCCTGCTAACTAAGTCTACTAGGAAATCTCTTTAGCCAAGGATATGAAGCTGGCCGTGAGTTTGTGTTTTGGTTTTGACTTTACCAGCGGCAGGCGATCGTCGTGACTCTCGCGCATGGCAACCGATGTTTGTAAAAATGGTTCAAACACCTTGATCCCAAGCGCGCGCACTCTTTCGAGTACTGACTTTGATTGGTTTGCATTGGCAATCCATTGATTCACAATCACTCCAGCGATTTGAAGATGGGGGTTATGATCCTCTCTGACATCATCGACGACCCGTATAACTTCACTGAGCCCCGATACAGCAAAAGCGTCGCAATCAAATGGAATGAGTACTCGATCTGCTGCCATTAGGGCGCTCATGCTGTAAAAGTTCATCGCTGGTGGACAGTCGAGAATCACTTGCGAGAACTTTCCAGACTCAGTTAGTTCATTCAAAGCGTCACGAAGTTTAAAGATTTTATAGCGAGCTTCCAGCTTGGGTTGCATTTCAAAAAGTCGTCCATCAGCTGGTAGGACGAAAAGATCTCTGACCGGTGTCGAGTGCACAAATTCGGACAGTGACGATCCAAACAAATTGATGCCAATCGTGGATTGAAAGAAGTCACAGATGGTTTTTCCCTCAGGATGATCAGAATCAAATCCAAGGTAGTGAGACGCGTTGCCTTGGGCGTCCAAGTCAACCACAAGCGTTCTTTTTCCCTGTTGCGCAAAGCAAGCAGCAATATTGCAGGCAACTGACGTCTTGCCGACGCCACCTTTTTGATTGAAAACGGCAAACTTCATGAGTCTCTCCGTACGAAAGCTTTAATCATCTGTGGTATGCAATAGTTTAGCATATCAAGGATGGTTTACGGAGAATTTATGATGAAGATTTTGATGGGGATTGGAAGAGTTGAGAGAGAGTTGCTCGGCGGTTTAGAGGAGTGAGAGAGAAGAGTGGCAACAGGAAGAGCAACAGAATGGAATTTGATGAATCTTTATGACTGTTTCAAAAAAAGTGTCATGGTTTGATTCAATGTGAAAACCGCCGAACAACTCCACCAACCTGTTGGTTGGATGAGCTCCTTAGTGCAGGACCCATGCCAGAGCCTGGAGGGGGTGCATGGGGGCTGGTCTCTGTTATTTTAGGCAGTTAGATCCATTAGCGTAAGCTCAGCTGTCCGTTACCACGACAAATTGTCTCAGACTTAGACAGTCGTACGACTTTTTGAGTGAGGGAATACGGAGCGAAGGTTCTCTTTAAGGGATTCTAAAGTATGGATCTGTAAAACTCGGCCTAAAAGTTCTGGGTTTTTGATGGTACAGACACCGCCCCACCAGATCTGACAAGAAGGTGAAATCTTGTTTTGAAGATCTCGCGCATAGGTTTCCTGCCGCTGTTCGCCAAAAGGTTCAGCTGAGGGCGTGTTGCCCACAATCACGACGTCAGCGTTGACCGCGCGGGCAGCATCCGCTAGAGCCGCTGATGGCAGGTTTGGACCGAAGTAGTGAGGAACGTGACCTTCGTTGGCAACCAAGATAGCCGAGGCCAGAATTCCGAATTCATGGAGGTCACCGTCACGGGTCGCGAGACATATGGAGAGGCCGTGCTCTTGATCTTTTCGCGTGAATGCGCGGACGGCGATCGCATTTCTTAGATTAAATAACGTTTGCATCAATTGAGCGCGCAGGATGGATGACAATGCGTGTTCCTGTGCAATGCTGAAGGTTCCATTATAAACGCGCGCCCCGACATCGCGCAAAAGCGGCACAGCAATCTGCGTCAAAAAATGCTCTGCTGATATCAGATTTCGCGCCGCTTCAAGTTCGGCTTGAATCAATACCAGTTCATACTTTTCCAAGGCAGCGATACAGCGGCCAAGAATCAATTGTTCAACGGGTGGCGCTGCTATTTTGGCATCACCGGGTTCGCTCATCAACATCGTCTCTAGAATGTCATTGGACAGTCCTGCGATGTGACTGATTTGGTGACCTTGACGCACGAGTCTAGCTAACAGTGAAAGGCGCTCGACGTCGCGCTGGGAGTATTGGCGGCGGTTGTTGGCCTCGTTGCGATCGGGGTCGAGAGCTTTGTAGCGACGTTCCCAAGCACGAATTGTATGGGAGTTCATATCAACCATGCGTGCTGTCGTTTTTATACTAAATTTTTGGATCAGACTTGGCTCACTCATGATGATTATTTCCCTTCCAATGCAGCAAAAAGTCTTTGCTGTTCCAAATTCGTTAAGGTCTCAACACCGAGAGTTGTTTCGCTTACTGTGGATGACATTTGTTTTTCAACGCCGCGCATCATCATACAAAGATGCTTGCCACTGATGCGCACTGCTACAGCACGCGGCTGAAGTAATTCGTTGAGGGCTTTTGCGATCTGGCTCGTTAGATGTTCTTGGACTTGCAAACGGCGGGCGAACAAGTCGACCAATCTGGGTATTTTGCTGAGTCCGATAATTTTACCAGTGGGGTAGTAGGCGACAGAAACTTCGCCCCAGAAGGGAAGCATGTGATGTTCACAAAGGCTGTAAAATTCAACATTGTTGACGCTAACGACACCGGAGTTATCTGATGTAAATAGGCCTTCACCAACGACTTGTTCTGGCGTCGTCTCGTAGCCAGACAGCAAAAACCCCATGGCCTTGGCAAAGCGTTCTGGTGTGCGCTGGAGTCCTTCGCGAAGTGGATTTTCTGACTTGGCAGAGCCGATGATTAACTGGCCTGCAATAGCTAGACGCTGCTTCTGATCAAGGCCTGTAAAGATATCAGGAAGGCGAGCGTAGCTTTTTGAGATGGGATCTTTGTTGGGCATGGTCATAGCTGATTCTCCAGATTTGTATCGACTCGCAGTGTTTGCGAGATTGCCGTTTTAACGAAGTCCGCCAGTTGGCGGTATGGTTGTGATGATTTGCTGGTGTCGTCAAGAACTACGGGTTGCCCTTGGTCGCTCAGCTCTCTGATATTTCGGCTCAAAGGAATGGACGTAATCAATCCAAGTTTACGTGAGGTCAAAAAGCCAGCGAACGACTCGGAACCAAAGATATGCTCTTCATGCCCGCACGCCGTGCACGTGTAGTGGGACATGTTCTCCACAACGCCGAGCACTGGCACATTCATTTTCTCAAACATGGAAACCGCTTTGTGAGCGTCGATCAAGGCAACGTCTTGCGGCGTTGTGACAATGACGGAACCTGTCAGGGGGAGTTTTTCTGCTAATGTCATCTGGACATCGCCCGTTCCGGGTGGAAGATCCAGTACCAGAACATCCAGCTCTCCCCAAGCCACGTCGTAGCAAAGTTGCTCAATCGCTTTTGCGACCATTGGTCCGCGCCAAATGACCGGAGATTTTACGTCGGTAAGAAACCCAAAGCTGACAACCTTGACGCCGTGTCCTTCGAGGGGAATCAACTTGGATTTTTCAACGGGCATGGATCCCGATACGCCGAGCATAAGTGGTGACGATGGGCCATAAACATCACAATCCATGAGTCCTGTTTTAAGTCCTAGTCTTGCGAGACCCGCAGCTAAATTTGTCGAAACAGTTGATTTGCCGACGCCACCTTTACCGGAGGCGACAGCGATGATCGCTTTAACTCCAGCAATGGGTTTAGTCTCAAGATTAAGTCCGAGTGGATGTTTCTTTTTCACGGGCGCCGGAGCGGATTCGCGGGCACTTGCAGAACTCGATCGCTGGAAGTAAATGGCAACGTCCGATAATTCCTGGTTGCCAAAGTGACGGAGTAGCGTGCGCTCAACAACGAGTTTTTGATCAAGCGATAGGCCGGTGGAGTCAACGCGCACTTGAGGACGGCCGTCGCTGGTGGGGGAGACTCCTAGCACTCTGGCTCTCGTTTGAGCGTGGTCGGCGTCGCTTAATCCTGATTCTGGAAGCTGCGCGGCCATGACTAATCCTGCCATCGCTTCGCGCCGGATGCTTTCGGCTATCTGCGGTGATAATTGCTGCTGATTGTTATCAGTCATCTCGGTTCGGTCCAACTTTGGATCTCCTAAAGTGGTCAGTCGCCATATCTGTCTAGGATTTGAATAAAATAAATTTTAGACAATGTCTACGATTTGTCAAAAATCCGTCTAGGATTTAGGTCCTTTAATTTAAGACATTTAGTAGAAATATATAAAATAATGGTTGATTTTTTAATAAAATTTTCATAAGGTCCGCCCGCATTAATAGATCCCGTCAATTAAGCGGCTTGCAGTTTGCCGGGACATTGCAATGGGTTATGCCCAATCCTCATTTTCGCGGGCCGTCAGGATAAAATTACATGACAACTGATAACGTAGTAGCCTCTGTCGGCCTTGAAGCAGAAGCGGTCCAGGGGTTTGAGACCCTCGGTCTAAGCCCCGAAATTCTTGAAGGTGTTAAGGCCGCTGGCTTTAAGACCCCAAGTCCGATTCAGGTTGAGGCGATCCCCGCAATTATTGAAGGAAGCGACATCATCGGTCAAGCTCAGACGGGTACCGGCAAAACGGCAGCCTTCGGTCTTCCGGCCATGAGTCGGTTACGTAACGATAAAACAGTTGAGGTGTTAGTTTTAACGCCTACACGTGAATTGGCGATTCAGATCAGCGATGAGTTGTTCCGCCTCGGTCGATTCGCCGGTGTAAAGACCGTTCCCGTGGTTGGGGGACAAGGTTACCTTAGACAGGTTGAACTAATTAACCGCGGCGCGCAGGTTGTGGTGGCCACACCGGGCCGTCTCATGGATCACATGCGCGAAGGCCGCCTCAAGCGATTTACGCCACATATCATCGTCCTTGATGAAGCAGATGAAATGCTGGATCGCGGCTTTATCGATGACATCCGTGAAATACTGAGCACCATGCCAACAGATCGCCAGACGTTGCTGTTCTCGGCGACCATGCCTCCAGAAGTCAAAGCACTGACGCGCGAGTTTATGAAGGAGCCGACACACATTCAGCTCAATGCAGGACAGCAGACAAACCTTGATATTGAGCAGCGTCTGATCGTGGTCCGTGGTCACGAAAAAGAAGCCGCACTGGTACGGATTTTAGAAGTTGAAGAGCCGGAAAAAGGCATCATCTTCTGTAGAACGAAGCGTGATGTTGATGAACTTCAAGAGATACTTTCTGCTCGTGGTGTGGCATCGAAGTCGATTCATGGCGATATGTCACAAGCCATTCGTAATCAGGCCGTACAGTCTTTGAAAGACGGCCGTGCAAAAGTCATTATCGCAACTGATGTCGCAGCGCGTGGAATTGATATTCCAAACGTTACACACGTGATCAACTTCAGTGTTCCCGAAAATCGTGAGCGTTACGTTCACCGCATCGGTCGTACTGGCCGTGCCGGTAAGCAGGGCGTAGCTATCACGTTCGCAACACCTGGTGATCTTCGCGGAGGTGATGTTTTCACAGCGAAGCACGCTGGCGAGTTTGTCGTATCAGAAGTTCCAAGTTTAGCAACCGTCAAGGCTCGTCGCGCAGAGAAACTTGCACGTGACGTCGACGGCGTACGTTTGCAGTTGGATCTGTCATCATTGGCATCGGAACTGGCAGCGAAGTACACAGGTGAAGAATTGGCACTCCGCCTTGTTTCCTGCCTCTCAATCGGACGCACTGTTTCAGGTGAAGACCGCATTGGCATGAGTGAGGCTGAAGGCAAACGCATGCTCGGTAACAATGACCGCATGGGCGGTGGTGGCGGAAAATTCCAATTCGGCGGTAAGAGGCCTGGTGGCTTCGGCGGTCGAAAAGGAAAGTTTGGTGGCGGAGGATTCGGTAAAGGCGGTCCTCGTGGATTCGATCGTGGAGAACGACGTCCTTTCCGCGGTGAAGGTAAGCCCGATTCTTTCGGTTCGAATAGGCCATGGGCAGCAAAAGGTGACGGCGGGCAGAAAAAACCCTGGCATGCGAAGAAACCTGCAGAGGCCGGTGCTCGTAACGACTGGCATTAAAACTCATAAATTCTAAATTGGTGCCACCCGACGGATTCAGATTTTTATGAATACGTCGTGTGGCGCTTATTTTGGCGCCAATTTGTCTCTTTGCACCTCAAATTGGATTTGGTCGTGTGGCCCCAAATTGTGTAAACTTAGGACATGAAACTGGTAAGAATTTATACAACAACGGTTTGTCCCTACTGTGACTCAGCAAAACGGCTGTTCAAGTCTCTGGGCGTTCCTTATGAGGAAATTTCGCTGGATGGTCGGCATGAAGAGCGCCAGCGTTTGTCGGAGGCCAATGGCGGTTGGCGAACCGTTCCGATGATTTTCATTGGTGACAAGTTCATGGGCGGGTTCATGGATGTGAAGGCCGTTCATGATCGTGGTGAGTTACTTCCCCTCATTAATGGTTTAGAGCCGTGAATAAATCGTCACTCACAAACGTGATCCTGCTCCTGGTAGTTCTGGCAGGGGCCGTCGCCTATCTGATTGACGATCCTGATAAAAATGATCCTGTTAAAAATAAAAAGTTGCAGGCAGCACTGACGGCAGAGCCAGCGCCACAGTTGGAAGTTCCTAAAGATCCTTTCGCAGAGCTAGAGATGGCCACCTACCGTCGTATCGTAGCGGCTTACACAACGGGTGATTTTGATGGGGCTCTCAGATTGTCAAATCAAGCATTAGCTACGCCGGAGGCGTCACCAGCCTTTAAGGATTGGTTGACGCGCCAATGGCCTGTGTTGATGACAAGCGTGGCTTGGATGAAAATCAAGACACAGGATTGTGACGAGGCGAGCAAGATTTTTTACAAAGTCTTAGGTGTTGCACAGGTGCCCGAGGCTCAGAAGGGCTTAGGGTTTTGTTTGCGTGTTTCCAAAAACTGGCCTGAGGCCGCTAGTTATTTGGCGACCTATGTTCTGGCGAAACCAGAAGACATTGAAGGCCGTCTTATCTATGCAGACACGTTAGAGTCATTGGGACGATTTGATGAAGCAGTGACGATTCTTGAAGGAGCGCAGACAGCTGGAGAGGGACAGGAGGCTGCCATGTCCGAATTGGCCAAACAACGCCTCCAAGCCATGAAGGCGAAGGCCAAGTCTGGCGCTAAACAGAAGACAGAGCGCAGCGAGCATTTCTATGTGAGCTACCGGGAAGATGATCATGAGGCCATCTTGAGGCCGGTGCTTGATATCCTTGAGGCCGCCGTTCAGGAGTATTCCGAGATTTTCGGTGTGGCGCCACCCGCGACACCAGTAGAAGTCATTCTTTATCGCAAAGAAGAGTTTCGCGATGTGATTCCCGGAGGTCCTGGCTGGGCTGAAGGGGTGTTTGACGGGCGTATGCGAATTCCGGTGGCGTCACATATGCTAAATCAAGTTCAGGGACCACTGGCGACGGTTCTGCGTCATGAGTTATCTCATGCTTTGTTATCGTTGCGCTCAAATGGTCGTGCATGGCCTACATGGTTTGACGAGGGTACGGCGCAGTATCTTTCTTGCCGGCAAAGAGACTGTGATCAATTTCGATTTCCTCCGACGCCCGGAGTGTTTAGTCCAGTAGAGGCCCTCAATCAGCCCTTTGTAACATTGGATTCGGTTAAGGCGGGTCGTGCCTACTTGCACAGTCTTTATATGGTTCGCGGGATTGTGCGGAAGAAAGGTGAGTTGGGTTTTACGGATGTTGCATCCCGAGTTCCTGCAACTGGGCCTCTAACCTCTGAGTTCATCGCGGAGGTTTCTGGATGGGATTCCTTTGCGCTGCTATGGCGTGACGTCAATGCGTGGTGGGGACAAAAAGAAATTTTGTGAGTGCTGTCTCCAAGAATGCGCAACTCTTACCACATTCATTCTGGTAAATTATCTAATAAATTAGAAGTGTTGAACTATTCTGTGCAGGAATTTTGTCTGCTCTAAGAAACTTTGATACCATCGATTTATTGTTTTTTACGAAGTTTGTCAGTTTATTGACTAAGATTTCAATGCAAAGGATTGCGCCATGAAAAGAACAAGTCGACAAAAATTAGCTCTCGTGAGCAGCTGCCTGATTGCAGGCGGACTGATGTGGAATGCGTGCGGTAAGAAGAAGAGTAACAATGACGCTCCCGCTAACTCTGAAGCAATAGCAGCTTATCCATCTGGGTTGGCGATCTCTGTTTACCCACAGACAAATTCGACGGCTCTTAATTTGGATGACAATAAAGAGCAAAGTGTTAAGGCAAAAAATGAAGAGGCTGGTAAGCGACTTCGCGGTGAAGGGGAGTGTTTCCCGCCTGCGCTGGTGAAGCCTGCTCCGATGGATGGCAATGAAACCTGCTACGAATTTGATTCCGAAATGATTGTTGTCAACAACGCGAGTGGCCCGGTGTACTTGTCCGGTACCAGTGATGGTAAGTCCAAGATCACCGGCTCATCGGAAGCTTGTATGGTGAGTTTCACCCGCGGCAAAGTAAAGCAATTATCCGCGATGGTTGATCGTACGCTCGGTATGGTTCAGATGATGATTTGTCAGGCTAAGAAGTCAGGTACAACTCTACTTCCCGCGGCAGATGGCGAGTCGATAGATTTCAAAGCAATCATGGATGCGGCAGCTACTGCAGCGGGAAAAGATCCTAGCAAGATGCCTGTCAGCGCTGCGAAAATGACCCGTAGCGGCACAAAGTATGTTACTGAGATTGAAATGAAGATGCCATCAATTCCAGGCGGTGCGGCTGGTGCCAATGATCCTAAAGAAAAAATCATTTTGACCCATAATCCAGGCAGTGATGAAGCGACCTATACGGGTACCATCGTGATTCGCCGTGACAAAGACTTTGGCGCGCAGAATGCTGACAAAGAGCGTATTTTGACGATCAACTATGAGCGATCTGGTGACTCGGTGAAGTATAAGCTTTTAACAGCAAGCTTAAACACCAAGATTTCTGCTAACGCGGTTGTAGACGGCAAGCTTGATCTCAACGTCAGCACTAATGCCAATGGTGATTACGTTGATCCGACGACAAATAGCGCGTTTCTGGATCAAAATCAGGCAGCATCTGGGATCATGATGATCGGCTACAATATGAATCCAAATACCGGAGCAGGTAACTTTGCTTACTGGGTCAATCCAGGTGCAAACTATGGTGAGCAGCCGCGCGGTTTTGTGTCTAGTGTTACCGCAGATGCTACGACAGGTTTGATGTCTGGATGTGCTTCTTCCGGTGCTTTTTCTCAGGGCAGTATTCGTAAGTCAATCAAGAACTCTTTAGAGATTAAGCCAGATGGAAGCTACCATCCGTTTGCTTGCTATCAGAATAGTGGCTCGAATTGTCCCCTCCAAAACAGTCAGTACTACGTCAGCACCCGTGGACAAGGGCAGAGTGCCATGACGCTTCACATGTATGTTCCTGCGGTGCAAAATCTCACAGTCGGACAAACATGGACCATGAGTCAGACGACGAGCGGTACGAACGGACTAGTCGCTCGCCAGTGCTTTGCGCAAGGATCTGACGGAGTGTACACCATCGATACCACCAAGACTCCAGACACGGCTGGTTTCGGACTGTTCACACACTCTGATTCTTCGTTACCAACACCTCCAGATCTCGGGACAGTTAAATAACTGAGCGTCATGACCAAGATACAGAAGCCCGGCACAGGAGTGCCGGGCTTTTTATTTTTTAGTAAAGTGTCTTCAGGTGGAAGTCGATTCGGGCGCATTTTCCCAAATGGCTATATAAGAACGGATCGTTGATTCAACGATCCGATTTAGTTTGAAGCTAGACTTAGAAAATCATGGTGAACGCGGCTTTTAGTTCAAGGTCGTCGACGGTTTCTTTAATGCGGTCATAACTGCAGCTACCAGTTACATATTGTGCGCCTAGGCTTGCAAGTTGAGCGGCTGTCAATTCGTGGTCAACGTCAGCGCGGACCCCTAGTAGCGAGGGTACGGAGCATTTTCCTGAGGTTCCGTCCTTTTGCTGGCTATAGAGAAATTCAGCTCCAAATGATCCCAGGCTCGAGCTTTTCTTTCGACCTCCGAGAGCAATGTCCCAATAGTCGTCGCCGGCATTCGGTTTGACTCTCATGAGGTGACCCGTCATAAATGTTCCGCTTTCAAGTTTATGGATGGCGGATAGTCGCCAGTGACCGTCCATAGCAACGTCCTCATTCGCTTGTGCCAAATCAAAAATGACTTCCGTCTGGTCAAACATCCCCATTACGGCGGGTGAAATCAGATTCGCCGATTCCTTATCATCGCCCAGCTTTCGATCTGCCATC
>JBIIGV010000190.1:0-4103 GCA_044236265.1 Oligoflexales bacterium | reverse complement strand
CATGATCCGTCCGCGGTGCATGTCTGCGTACCTTGAGCTGCCCGTGCAGACGTCTAGGCCTTTATCTTTGGCCTCCTGCTCAGTCATCCCAACCATCGAAACTTCTGGTACGGTGTAGATGCCGTAGGGGAAGTCTTTGCTGACACTTGAAATGTCGCTAAGCCCAAACATATGCGATACAGCCACCCGCCCCTGGTCCATACTGGTTGCGGCGAGGGCTGGGAAGCCGATGACGTCTCCCGCTGCGAAGATATTGAGTGTCGATGTCCTAAACTGGCTGTCGACTTCGACAATCTCACGTTTCCCTAGTTTTACGCCCGCGGCCTCGCAGTTTAATCCAGCCGTTGTGCCGCTGCGGCCTGCAGCAAACAAAAACATTTCGCTAGTTATCTTTTGACCGTTATCGAGGACGGTTTCGACACCTGTACCCGTTTTTGTGACTGATTTTAATCCCGTTTTGAATCTGATATCGATTCCAGCTTTTCGCATGTGATCGACCAGACTCTTTGAAATATCTCCGTCGAGAAACGGCATAATCTGCTCACGGTCATTGATCAGGTGGACCTTACAGCCCATTGTGGCAAAGATTGTGGCATATTCGCAGCCAATCACACCGGCTCCAACGACTACGAGGCTTTCAGGAATTTTTTTAAGTTTCAGAATCGTATCGGAGTCGTGGATCAGATCCTGATCAAACGGGATGTTTGCAGGATGAAACGGGTAACTTCCAGTGGCGATCAAGATGAACTCTCCGCGGATGATTCTTTCGCCCGCCTTTGAGTTGACTCGGATGTGGTGATCGTCCTGAAATTTAGCAAAGCCGTGAATGATTTCTACGCTGTGAATCTTGAGGTTTTTTCGAACCTCGTTTTCGACATTGGTTTGAACGAGGCGCTCGCGGTAGAAGAAGTCGTCGATCGTTGTCTTTTGTTCCAGTTTCTTCTCAACACCGTGAAGTCCTCGCTCATATTTTCCGCTAAAAAATAAAGCCGATTCCTTTAGGGTCTTTGACGGGAGTGTGCCGGTGTTGACGCCTGCGCCTCCGACCATCGGTTGAGCTTCGATAATGGCAACCTTTTTGCCAAAATAGGCAGCTTTAACGGCAGCCTTTTCCCCTGCAGGGCCACTGCCGATGACAACTAAATCAAATTGATCCCTGGTGTCCATGTGCGGTCCTGCTTTTAGCGGCCAAGGCCTGGGGTGCTGGGATTATCCTCATCGCCATTGACATGGGTCAAAGCGGTTTGTCGACGATCTGCCTTATAGACTTGGTCCATAATCGTCTGCCATGAGGGTCTCGATCCGTTCACTAAGTTTGTGATAACGACGGCGTCATGACGAGCGCCAATATCAAAGGTGGCCCCTATTGACGTTGTGATTACATCCAAAAACTTAATTCCTGTTGGATCGGCGCTGGAGCTTTTTAGTTTAAAGTAATCGAGGTTGTAGTATGCAAAGGTTGAGCATCCATTAAAATAGAAGATCTGACTTTTTTCTTTATTCAGATTAAGCGGACGCCCAAGTACTTGCTGAAATCTGTCAACATACAGGTAGCCGCCAAGGCCCGAATGACCGTCGTAAATGAAGATGTCAGCAGTCTCAAGTCCCTCAGCTGCGGCCTTAACAAACTGGTCTGTTCCAGGATTTACAAGTCGCATATCTACTTCAACGTCGTAGTCGGGCGTGGAGTACGTCAAAGAGCTTCGTCGACGGATGGAGGATTTTACCTTGAAATTGTTTTGCCGAAGCAGGTCAAATGCCTCGCGGTAACTGTTGCTACCTAAATCGCCAGCCTTAAAGTTTTCGTCAACACCAACCAAATACATGATTTTGACGGCTTTGCCGTTACCGTTATCTCCTAATAATTTGTCGTAGTCAGGATAGGTCTTTTTGGTGTTCGGGATTGGCGCTAAATTTCCCGTCACCAATTGAAGATCTCCACTGGTGATGGGGCAACCACGTTTTGTCGGATGCCAGAAGTACCAGAAGTCTCCTTCGGAATTATAATGTTCGTCGGTGCACAGATTAAATCGACCGTCTGGGGCTAGGCCGCGGGAATAAATTGCAACGGGATCGCGTGGCAGTTGGAACTTGATCGTCGGTTTATCTCCCCTAAAAACACTTTTTTTGAATACGACTCTGTCTTTGTGAGTGTAGCGGATGCGTCCTCGTCCTTTTCCAGGGTCGACTGAGCTTGAGCGTAGGAGTGTTTCACCTTTGCCTTCAACGATTCCTGGATTATTTCTAAACTCGTCGTGGACGGAAAAGGTGCCGTAGAGGTGTCGAACTTGCAGGTTTATTAGCTCGAGGATTTGCGATTTTACTTCTGGCTTTGAGAGATCCACTTGACTTTTGTCGCCTCTGGGAAGCTCAAAATCAAGATCTGCATCAAACGTCATGATTGCAGACTGATTGTCTGTGCCATAGAACTTCAGATCTGAGCCGTCTTTTGATGCAGTTTTGCACGTAGATAAAGAGGCCATCGATACAAACCAAAGTAGAGAAATCAGGTTAATTTTCATGGGTGTCCTCGATGCGTCGTTGCTTTAATTACTCCATCATTTTCTCATATCTTAGCTGTAAACCGTCTGGGTAATAATGTCCTAGCACGGTCAAAGAGCGATCCTATATATCCAATATCATTACATTAGTTAATAGATCTCAAATTGGCTTGGTTTCCGTCCGAACCATCTTTCTATGGGAGGGGCTAATGTTGCGCGGAATTTTTTATGTAGCAGGGCTTGTCAGCGCTTTAGGCGTGATCTCCTGCGCGGAATCAACAGAATTTACGGGCTCCGTTGCCAGGACGAATGAGAAGATCAAAAATGTAGCCGGTAAAATTGACAAAGTTGTTGATCGTTTTTTGGGATCGATGGTTGCCTGTAGTTTGGAGGCTGAAAGAACATCGCCCGACTCGACTCTTTGTAATGTTTCCATCACGGGAAGTAGCGGTCTGGCAGAAATGACTCCAGAAATTTCGCCAACACCGGTTGGTTCCATAGCCAGGCAGACTGGAGGATTTTTTACTCAGGTGAACTGTCCCGCCACTGGTGTTGCTATCGATGCGGTATTCAAGCAAGAAGTAGCGTCTGACTCAGGTGATAACGATGGAGATTCATCGGAAATTGTTACAGTAGCAGCCTGTGGGGTTGATATTCAACCAATTGAAAAACCTGGCTGCTCCCTGGTTGTGGAGTCACAAACGATTACACTTGGTGGTCAAGTGAAGGCGAAAGTCGTCTTGAAAGATGACAAAGTTCCAGTTAGTAACATTAAGATCAATGACGTGGTTGCAAGTCTTGATCAATTTATGACATTTACGCCTGCTAAATCTGGGATATTTTCACTTAAAGGAAGCGTTCAAAATCAGGCTTCGACCGAGTTCTGCTCTCTTGATGTTACGGTCAATAATCCACCTACGACAGTTGCCGTTATACCTCCAAGTTGCGCCATCAACGCCACTCGGGAGAATTCTTTGTCGACCAAGTGTGACGTTTCTGTCGTGTCGACGGGAGGCCCAATTAGTGGATCACCAATTTTGTCCAATAATGTTGTCTTAGCAAATAATGCTGGTGTTTGGAGTGCAAAAGCCGACTGTGCGGCAGCGGGTCAGGCCTTCACAGCTACTGTGAAAAATGTGCAGAATACGTCGGTAAGCTGTCAGGCAAACGTTCCTGAGATTGCCTTGCCGCAATGCGCTTTGACCGCTGTTCGGAAGTCGGCTGTGTCAACTAAATGCTTATTGAGCGTTTCATCGGCGGGTGGCGGTCAAATTTCCGGAACGCCTTCGATCGCAGGAGTGTCGAACCTTTTACAGAGGATGGCTGTTTGGGAGGCCGAAGTCGATTGTGCCACGAGTGCAGTGCCATACTCTGCAACCGTCAGCAACCCTCGTGGCAGCTCCACTTGTACGGCGACAGTGGATGCTATCACAAAACCCGCATGTTCCCTGCAGGTTGATGCTGTGTCGATCACTCTGGGTCAATCTGTGAACGTCACTTTGAATTCAATTGGCGGTGAAGTGGTGTCATCTAAGTTGAATGGAATAGCTGTGAATGTATCAAATCCAGTTAAGTTGGCACCAACTGCTGCTGGCGCGTTCT
>JBIIGV010000009.1:0-44009 GCA_044236265.1 Oligoflexales bacterium | reverse complement strand
CACCAACAGGTGAAATGTAACCAGCAAAAGATCATCTAAAGGCTCTTCTTGGCAGCCGTAGTGACCTAAAATGGAAAATTTTGTCTCCCCTTCGGCGTCGGCGATATTGATGCCTGGCTTTTTCAAAATTTGATTTTTGATCAATTGCTGGATGACCATAGGTTTTCGCCGGCGCACCGTCAAATCATCTTCGATACCGGGAAGACCAGGCAAACCGACAGTTAGAACTTCCTGGACGTTGATCAAGGATGCTCGCGGCGACGTTTCAGCTGCTTTAGAACGCTGGTGATTTTGCTTTTGTTCATCCGAAGCTGCTGGCACCGGCGGTAATGTCAGCACAGCTTTCGGCGCAATTGTACCAAGTGCTGTTTCAATATGACGAGCGCTAACGCCAATACTAGCAACAGGTGTAGATTTCTTGGATGAGTTCTTGTCCGTCGCAACCGATATGACTATGCCAGGTTTCCCCGTGCCAGTTTGCTTGCTCGCCGAACTGAAAACTGGTGCCTTCGATCCGCTTCGTCCTGAAGATGGATAACTCATGGTTTGAACTCCAAAAATTCAATTAGCCTACCTGTGTTATCGGAGATTTCTGACTTTGCTAAAGGCGACTTCAGACCAAATAAAATGAACACGGTTTGGTGTTTTCTAAAAACAACTACTTTTCGCCTATATTTTGGCGGTTTAGATGTAGACCTGGGATTGTGCCGATAAATATCTGATAGAATAACTTTAGAATGTATTTTACGTCATTCGGACGCAGGCCCACTCGTGAATATTTTAGTCGTTATTTCCTTTATTCTCGCAGCCATCGTTGTTGGCTGGGCGGCGCTATCCTCCACAGATAACCCAAAATCATTTGTGGACTTACACGGATTGGTCATCGTTATCGCTGGAACGGTGGTAGCAACCTCAATCAGCTTTCAGCTTGATCGTGTATTTTTGATGCTGAAGGTCTTCTGGAATCGAACGATCCTTGGTAAAAAGCCGGATTACGTGACGGTGATCAAAGACCTGATGAAGCTTGCGGACGCCTATCGTAACGAGTCCGCAGAGTTGCAGGCTTTAGTAGATAGCCAGAAAGACCTCTTTCTTAAAGAAGCAATGAAGCTCTTACTGGACGAAGTTGTAGAGATTTCACAGTTAGGAAAAATTCTGAAAGCTCGTGCAGAGACAATCTTTGAACGCTATAACGATGATGCGGCAAGATTTAAATCGATGGGTAAGTATCCGCCAGCGATGGGACTAATGGGAGCCGTAATCGGAATGATCGCCCTACTTGGCGGCCTCGGAAAACCCGGGGCTGAAAAGACAATTGGCCCTTCCATGTCCATTGCACTTGTTGCTACGTTCTACGGCATTGCGTTCGCAAACCTGATTGTTATTCCAATCGGTGAAAATCTGAGCGAAACAACCAAAGAGATTCATCGTAAAAATACGATTGTCGTAGAGGGCATAAAGCTAGTAGCCAATAAAACCAACCCTATCGTTCTCGCCGAAGAGCTGAATTCATATCTATTACCTAACGAACGAGTTGACTGGAAAGCCGTAGTCGGCGCCTAACCAGTCTTTTTTCTTATTCATTGATTACGATGCTTTGCGCTCTTCCTCAGCCTTGATGCCTTCAGGAGGCTGTAATCCCAAAGCCTTCGCCTGAGCGAGAATTATTTGATCGACAACATTACGATCCGCGCCTACCAGTTTGCGAACTGCGTTCAATAACGACTCCATAATAGAATCTTTTCGCGCTGAAATTTCAGCCATCTTTTTGGCATTCTTCTGAGTCTGATCAATTTCCGTCTGGAGCATTTCAGCCTTCTTCGTTCCCGCTGGGACTGTTGCCTGGATGGCTGATTTCAAAGACTCATCAGCCATCAACATCACCTCAGCTCGGCGCGCCAATGGCAAACCACCGAAGGCTTGCCCGATAACTTTGCCAGGGACATAAGCGATGTCTTTAAGGAATAGCTTAGTTTGCATAATCTGCCGCTTCAAATCCCAATCTTCAGGAGGTACCAGATCGTAAACCATACCCTCGTCGGCGACTGCGACCGTTTTGACCAATCGAAGTATCAATCGTCGTTGCGCCTGGGCTCTCTCCGTTACAGTCGAAGCAACCTGCTCAATCTTGGTAATAATCCCCGCAATCACTTGATCGGGTGACTCAATCGGTTTATCCATAAGCGCCGCTGCATCTTTCAATACTGCAGGAGGAATCGCCTTCATCAGGCGGTTACCTCGCTCAACGGTCAACGTCTTCAACAAGACAGCTACGCTGGTTGCGTCAGCCTCGACAAGAAACTTTTGGATAATGGCATCCTCAGATTTGATGAGCACCGCCCGCACGGGATCAAAAGCTTTCATCGTCTCATCGCGAAGGGTTGCCTTTGAAATACACTCACCATACATCCGCTGAGCAATTTCGGCTCCATTCAAAATATTGGGCGGTGTTTCACGATGTTCTTCAATATACGTTTCCAATTTTTGGACGGCGTTGCGAGGCAGCTGCTCAAGTGAGGGTTTTAGTGGGGCGTAACCCATAAAGCTCAACAGATCCCGGAAATCGGCCAACCCGTTATCATCGTAGAACATGTCACTTAAATATTCGGCACACAAGAAAGTATTTTCAGCAATAAGCGACGTCATCTGCACACGAATATTTTGCATATCGCGAGTCAGAGCCTGCCCAGCGGCCGCTTGATCGAAGCTGCCGCGCTGCTCGTCGTCATCACCAACGCCAGCAGCAGAAGCCTCCTCAGGTGCTACTTCCTCGCCGCCAGCATCTCCACCTTCTTCAGCCGGCTTCAGCGCTGCGATGTCTTTGCCCAGGCCAGAGAGCGCCGTTTGTATGCCTTTACTTAAAGCCCGGGATGCTAGGAACATGGCCAGGAAAACAAACAGCCCAAGAATAAGCCCACTGACCACCGTCGAGATGAATGAGTTGTCAGGCTTCCAAATCGATTGGAAGAATGTTTTTGGCGTTGCAGGCTCTGGCGGTGCTGGAGGAGGTGGCGCCGGCAAAGCGGGTGCCACTTTGACCTTGACCCAGTCAGTGGTATTAGCACCTTTGGCTATCGTTGAAAACTCCAGGAATTCGGATACAAGAGCTGGCATGCCATCGGCGAAATCTTTTGGTGTTCCCGGCGGCAGCGTCACATCAACGCTGATCTTCGTAATATAATCTGCCGGCTTAAATACGAACGCTCCAGCAGCGGGGGTTGGCGTTGGAGGCACACTGATGGCCAGGGTCACCGGAGCTGGCGCTGGCGCAGCTGGCATCGCAGGCGGGAATGGAGGCTGCGGAGGGGTTGTCACATTGATCGTCGGAGCAGAAGACCCCGTAGGAGTCTTGGACTGTTGGGATTCCTGCGCCTTAGCAATAATCTCGCTGATCGTCGAGTTAGCGATGTCGACATTTAGACGACCTAAGCGAACACCCTCCTTGGGACCTCCAACTGCAGCTGCAGCAGTCTCGCCTGTAGCCTGCTTCTTAGCTTGCTCTTCCGCGAGCTTTTTGGCCTCGGCTTCGCTCAGTCGCTTATTGTAGTCGTCATTTATCTTCTGAACGTACTCATCATAAAGCTTTTTGACCCGTGCTTCATATTCCTGACGGGTCTGCTGCTCTTTTTTCGATTGCTCATCATTGAAGTTTTTTAACATATCCGTAATGTTCTTACGGAAGGTCTCATCCAAAGTTTGACGTTCTTTTCCCAAAGCATCATTCTGTGATTGCTTCCAGGAGTCAGAATCAGCTTGCGCCTTCTTTTCATCAAATTGAATCGATAGATTCACCGATGCATCTGCGTCGTTAATACCTCTCAGCTTCAATTCACTTTTCAACTTCTGACGTAGCATGTTTCCATAAAACTCTGTCAGTTCCAATTTATCCTGACGCGAGATCAACGCTGAACTAACTCCTGCCTGCTGAGCAACTACTTGCACTGAAAACACGAGCGCAACCATTGCGGCCAAAGATCTGACCAACAAATTATGATGCTTTTTGACGTGTTGCTTGCGGTAACTCAATCTAACTCCGTGCATAGACGCTAAAAAACGTTTTCTCTGCGTCTTAGCTATCGGTCGAATATGTTTGATAATTAATCGATAGAGCTAGGCAAAATCGACCTAGCTGGGCCTAAAGCGAATTTTGCTTGGTTTTTGAGTTTTCCCAAAAAAGAAAACATTGACCGACCATGATACTTTCATGGCTGTCGCGGTCATTCAATGATGGATCGATTATCGTCTCGGTCGGATGCCCAGCCGTCGCAATTCATCATCTAGTGTCCCCACCATCATCATCCAAAACATTTTCCAATCGCCAATAAATGAATAAATGGGATAGCGAAATGTAGCCGGCTTATTCTTCTCAAATACAAAATGCCCCCACCAAGCGCATCCGTAGCCGCAAATTACCGCAAAAAAGTATAAAACCGTTGTACTCGTGAGAAATGCTACAATAATTAACGTTGCTGCAATCGAAGTGCCTAAAAAGTGCTGGATCCGACATTGCAGAGTGCTGTGCTCGCCAAGATAATACGGCCAAAAGTCATTGAAGCTTGAAAACGATTTTCCAGGGTTGCCAGTGTCCAACCTGTCAGAACTCATGCAAAAGCAGCCTCCACATATGTGACTCTCGCTCAAAAAAATCTAACGCTTAGGCCCCTGGTTTTTATTATGAGGAGCTGATGATTGCTCGCTCCGATGGGGACCCTTTTGATGCTGCCCCCCTTTGTTGCCTTGTTCGCCCGGGCGACCAGAACCATGCCGTCTATCGCCTCTCTGATCTTGATCCCGATGTTGCCGGCGATCTGAACCCCGATGACGTTGATCGCCCCGCTGACTTTGCTGCCCTTGACCACCTTGTGCGGAACGCTGACCATCCGGCTTGCCTCGATTTTCACCCTCGCCCATCAATAACCCAAGATCGATATCTTCAGCCCACATCTCAGCCTCACTATCAACTGCGTCCTTTTGCGCCGCCTGAGACTTGTCGACAATCTCTATGTCCTTGGCCTTTGCGGTAACAAGCCGACCATCTGGCGTTTCAAACACAACCAGCTGATTCAAAATATCTGTTTTTATAACGACTCCGTAATCAGAATCAGTCAGTGAGCGCACCCGAGCTTTCAATCCTGGCAATTTGCGTCGCAAATCAATGTATGCGTCGTTTTCATAAGTCAAACAGCACAATAGACGCCCACAACCTCCGGACACCTTGCTTGGATTGAGTGCAAGATTCTGATTTTTCGCCATCTTGATGGAAACTGGCACGAAGTCCCGCAAAAAGCTTGAGCAGCAGTACTCACGACCGCAGATTCCTACGCCTCCGACGAGCTTCGCCTCATCCCTGGCTCCAACCTGTTTTAATTCAACGCGCGCACGCAGGGCCGCAGCCATGTCTTTGACCAAATCTCGAAAGTCAACGCGACCAGGCGAGGAAAAGTAGATCGTGATTTTATTTCCACTCATCTGCATTTCGACCTTCATGATCCGCATATCAAGCTTAAATACCTCGACACGGGAACGAGCAATGTCCATCACCTGAGAGTGAGAAAAATGCCCTACTTCATCCAAATCACGTTCGGTTGCCATCCGGATGACAGGCTTTACGGAGGCTGGGTCAACATCAACGGAGGACTTCGCATCGACCTTAACAACACGTCCTACGGTTGCACCACGATCAGTATCGACAACGACTTGATCACCAACATGCAGTGTCATCTCACCGGTAAGAAAATCGTAAATCTTTCCAGCCCGTCGAAACTGCACGCCCACAACATTCATTAAATTTGGTGTCGAACCCGACACTGATCCACTCAAGTCATTCATTTTAGTCACGTCTCCACTCACTCAGCCCAATCGACTCGGCAACTAGCTGTGCGTTTAAGGTTACTTTTCCCAAGACGGCCTGCATGCGAATATCATGCAGAAGCCGTCTTTGCGCTGCACGTCGCCCATTTTCTGAAGGATTCCCCAAAGCCATTGAACAAGACTTCAACTTGGCGCGGTAAATTTTATTCAACTCCCACTCAACGGCCGACAAAATATCTGGAACTTTAGCTTTATGAACACGAGCCAAGTTCGCAGCCGAACGCGTGACATCGACGGGATTCTGAGCTGCCAACAGTTGGGCAACGTCTCCGCTGATACCACTGAAATGATCGGTTGAATCGTCAAGCTCTCGCTTCAAAAGCCCGGGGCTATGCCTGAGCCTTAAGACCCAATGATTCACTGAGTCATCGTCGATTGCTGCTCGACCCGATTGTTGCAAGAGACTTTTAAACCAATCAGTAACCAGCTCTTTTTCCGGTGGCTTCACGCGCCAACGCAAGCAGCGCCCCAAAACCGTTGCGGGAATGAGCAAAGGTCTACTGGAGGTTAAGATAACTCGCACCTGCTCGGGCGGTTCCTCTAATGTTTTAAGCAACCGGTTACTCGCCTCTATAGTCATGCGATCAGCATTCATGATCACACCTATTCGCAGCCCCTCGGAGCTCATCATCATGAAATGCTCTTGAAGAGCTTCCACGTCAGCCGTTTTGATAGTCTCTGACTCTGGGTTTAGAACAGCCACATCAGGATGAAAGCCACCCATGACACTCCTGCAATTGGCACAGTTTCCGCAGGGCAAATGCTCCTGCAGCCGCAAGCATGTCATCTGCGCCGACATCCACATAGCGAGATGACGCTTTCCAATACCCTCCAACCCCTCAAGCAAAACAATAGGATGCAAACGCCCAGAAGACATGACTCGCCCCAGGTCTGTCATCACCCTATTTAGGCCGATGGTCTGATTCCAATTCCATTGATGTTTGTTACTCAAAGCTTCCAACGACGCTCCAACTCTTTGCAAGCATCTTTCAAAACCTCTTCACTTGATTTCGAGGCATCAAGAAGAAAAAATCTTGATGGATAAAAACCAGCAACCTTACGGTAGCCCTGACGCAGTCGCTCCAACACCTGATGCCCCCCCTGATCATAGCGAGCGGAGTCATCATCATTCATTGCAGAACCACGCCCTCCAATTCGGGAGTGACTCACAGCCACATCACAATCAAGAAGAAATGTCAGATCCGGCTCGACGCCGCCGGTTGAAAACCGTATGAGCCATTCGAGGTCATTCAGGGCGACGCCCCCAAACAACCCCTGGTAAACCCGGGTTGAATCTGAGAATCGGTCACAAAGCACCCATTGCCCCTCGGACAGAGCAGGTTTGATGACTTTCGAAACATGTTGGGCTCTTGCCGCCGAAACCAATAACGCCTCAGTCTCAGCTGTGATCTCGTCTCCAGTTGGGGGGGATTTAAAAATCTTTCTAATCTCATCGGCAATTGGGGTGCCACCCGGCTCTCGGGTTTGTTTGACCTCGATTCCCTTTGAAGCAAGCCAAGCTACAAGTCCCCGCATGAGCGTTGACTTGCCAACCCCTTCGCCACCCTCTAATGCGATGAACCTTGCCTGCGTGGTCAAAAAGTCTCGCTCCCCCAATTAAATCAATAAACTAGCTCCCTCTATATCACCACGAAAGAGCCTATCGGCACAACCAATAAAAAAAGTTGTTTTTTTCATTAATTTCATAGTCCTACAGCCCGCCCGCTCTGAGGGCCAACCAGCGGACACTCAAACAGGGCCTTCAGTAATTATCGATGCAACCGATACACCAAACGAGTCCGGTCCGTTCCAAGCTCCGAAAAAGACCGTCTTATTTGGGAGACATTCAGGCAACGATGACGATCAAACCTTACATTCTTGGAAGCGTGGTTGCGCGTGGGGGTATGGCGGAAATTTACCGCGGCCTGCATGTTGGCCAAGACGGCTTTCAGCGTTTGGTTGCCATTAAGCGCATCTTACCTCATCACGCACAGAACGCCGAATTCGGAGAGATGTTCAGGGACGAGGCCCATATTGGGCAGAGACTGCAGCACGCAAATATCGTGAAAGTCGAGGGCTTTGACATTATCGAAGGCTCACCCTCGATCATCATGGAGTTCATAGATGGCTCTGATCTGCGCGCGGTCCTTGCTGCAACAGAAAACCGTAAAATGCCCCCGGGTAAGCGATCCCTCCTCCCGGCCGAGCTTTGCGTCTACATCATCGCCGAAGCAGCTCGAGGTCTGCACTACGCTCATACACGCCGTGACGATATCACTGGAAAACCTCTGAACATCGTACACCGAGATATTTCACCTCAAAATATTCTGATCTCATGGGAAGGCGAAGTTAAAATCACAGACTTTGGCATTGCTGCAGCAGACCGGGATTTCAAGCAAACAGAGACTAAGGCTGGAATCGTCAAGGGCAAATATTCTTACATGAGCCCGGAACAGATCAGCGGCAAAAAATGCGATGCCCGAACCGATGTTTTTGCGCTGAGTATTGTCTTATGGGAAATGTTGACAATGCATCGTATGTTTACATCGGACAATGAATTTGAAGTCATTGAGATGGTGCGAAACTGCAAAATACCGGTTCGCATGCGCGATATTAATCCAAGCATCACAGAGGAGCTTGAAAGCATTGTGCTGCGCGGGTTGGCAAAGGATCCACGTCGACGATATGAATCGATGGAAATCTTTGAACGAACACTGCGCGGGTTTCTGGCCAAATTGAATGCGTCCATCAGCGCAAACGAGGTTTCGTTATTCGTGAAGGACGTTTTATCGGATCGACGAGATGCGGCGCGGGAAGAAATGCGCAAAATTCTCACGTCAGCCAAATTAAAAGCATCTGAATCCGGCTCCAGCACCCCTCCAGGTCGCACATCTCTTGAATTGGCATTGGATTCAGGTAGCCAAAATACATCAACACTGACAGTCGGTCGCGCCACGCGGCCACCAACAAGTATCCTTCCAAGTCAAAACCCGCAATCGTCACACGGCTTTCGCGGAACATCGGCGCACAGGGCGGTCCAGAATAAACAGTATGAACAGCAACGCCACCAGCAAAAATCTGGCCGCAAGCCTGCCTCGTCATTTCCTTTTATACCCGCAGCCATGGTGCTTATTCTGGCTTGTGCTGTCGCCTTTAAAAATTATCAGAACGCCGCCCGCCAGGCTTTAACCTTAACTGTAAAAGCTTCACCTGAAATTGTGCGCATCAAAATAAATGAAAGAGACCATGCCAATGGAAAATATGTGACAACCCCAGCTCGCATCCGCCTTGATCCTGGGTTGAATAGTGTTGAGTTCAGTAGAGACGGATACAATAGCGAAAAAATTCTTGTAAACACCGATAGTGGCATTCCAAAATCTCATCCAACTGTGAAACTGAAGCCAAATGCAACTTTCGCACCAGTTCGCCTTGAATATCGTGGAACGGATCCTGTAACGATAACCGTTAACAGCGGATTTTATCGGCAGAAGTTCACCCCTCAGCAAAATATCTTCCAAGTACCTGATCTCCCAAGCGGAGAAAATGCCAACATTGCCGTGATCTCATCAGAGAAGAAAATAATATCACGCTGCTCGTTTACACCCGTTAACACGAGCGAACGTCGTCCGCTTCTAATCGTCATCAATGGGACAAAACAGGGCTGCGAGATCGTAGGGCAACAGAAGAAGGATGATCGACAATGAATGCGATCCTCTTGACCGCCACTCTTTTGCTTCTGAATGTTAGCGTCTGGACACTCAACACCCTGATGGTTAGTGGATCCGTGCAGCTTTCAGCCAAATCAGGTGTTGCCGTCACCATTCAAACAGATCCGGAGCGAGTAAAAATCAGCATCAATAATGAAATTTGGACATCACGTGATTCTGAATCAGGCTGGATTCAATCACCTGCGACCATTTATCTACCTGAGGGACAACACAAAATAAGCATCGAGCGCCCAGGATACGCCCCGCACTCATCCAGACTCATGGTTAACGCTGGCGATACACCCGCTGTGAAAGCGGAACTAGAGCTAAAAGAAGAGAACCTGATTGAGACCGAAATCACCGCCAGCGACGACTTAATGGAGAGTTTTACTCTTGTGGTCGATGGCGGCTTGGCGTTAGGCCCACCGCCTCTTCGAATTGATGATTTAACACCGGGGACACACTCCCTGGAACTACGATGGAAAGGCCTGGATGGTTTTCGTAAAAAACCCTATAGATGTGCCTTTGCTGTATCATCAGCTAACGCCAATAACTTATTCAAGATCAGCATATCCCGCTCAGGAAAGAAATTGCGCATTCCTGGCTGTAAAAAAATCTGAATATTAACTGTCAGCTATTCATCAACTTTTTTCTCAAAACCAGAACTCGCCACCCGGTCTCTTGGGCAGTCATTTCAAGATCAAGTCCATAACGAGCAGCCAGCAGCAGGAGCGCCCCTTCCTCCTTCTGCACAAAGCCAGCCAGCACCAGTACACCATTTGGTTTTAAATGACTGGCCATTTGGGGCATCAAGTCATGGAGAACTGGCACTAGAATATTTGCGATGATCAGATCAAATTGAAATTCAAGCCGTATATCCTCTGATCGCAAGACCGTTGCGTCTACACCACACATCTGACAATTACTGTTGGCAAGACTGACAAGATCATCGGAAATTTCTGTGCCCACAAGCTTTGATAAGCCCATTTTCCCGGCCAGGATTAAATAAATACCAGTCCCTGTACCAACATCCAGAACCGAAGACGGCTGCCAATCCTTGATGCCGTTTTCCAGCACTTTAATAACCGCACGCGTTGTTGCATGCTGCCCCGTTCCGAATGCGCCGTTTCCGGCATCAATCTCAACACGCTCAAGACCAACAGGAGTCGCTACTCCATTCCCCAGGGGAACTATAAAAAAATTTTGTGTTTGTAGAGGCACAAAATCTGAATTCCAGCACGACTGCCAAGACTCATCGCTGATCTCTGAAATAGTGAATGATAAACAATCGGCAAACTGATTTTTCATGACTTCAGCTAAATTCACCAAAGTATCACGACGGTCATCGAACAAGACAACGGGCGCTGTGCTCATGCGCTCTTCAGTTGTGGTGGCAGTAGCTATCTCGAGAGCGGACAACTCGTCGGAAACACCATCAATGTAACCTTCGACATAATCAGTTCGACCTATCGCCTCGAGAAAGTCGATCATTATTTGCTTAACTTCTGAAGCAAGATACCGCTGATCATCCTTGACAGAAATCTTGAGCTCAAATGTCATGCTACTCCAACCAAACGAGACAAGATCTTGTCCCGTACTTCATCTTAAACAGCTCTTGTGGTGCATACTGCGTTTCATCTGCCCGGCTTTGTATCAAATGGAGCCTAATACCATCCTCCTGACAGCGTCGTAGCACCGCATCGGGAAGAACGGCTTCAAGATCGCGAGCCGCATTTACCGGTAAAGTTAAATCCACGATCAATTCAGATTCATCAAACACGCGGACTCGCAGAGATTTGGAGATAATCTCTGCAATACTGCCACGAGGACGAGATGTTCCGTGATCGGGAAAAATATGACCTGATGTTTTAAACGCTTGATCAAGGATTCCGAGCTTTTCTTGCCATGGCCTCCAAGCACTAGCTACATCGACTTGGCAGTTGAATGATTTAAGCACATGATGCCAGCCCTGTAGAGAGCGCATAAAATAGAGAAACCACGGTGGACCCGCCGTTCTGAACCACCATTTATTTTGGCCTAAAATCTCTTCGAGACGATTTTGTAGATTCCATTGTTGCGCGGACCATACACCATCAACCAATATTGGCTTAAGCAACTCTTCACTCAGCGGAAGCAGCATCTTGTCAATCATACTCAGCCTCTGAGGGGCAAACCCCAGTTCAACTAACGCCGAATAAATCTCTGATTGATTGCGGGCGCGCGTCGCGTAATACCACTGATGTAAACATCGTGCCCGTTCCACAGGGAAAATCTCTACTGAGCCAAAATCATAAATGACTAGCTTAAAATCCTCGCCAGACCCCCGAAATCCATAATTGGTAGGATTGAGATCCGCATGCATGCGGGACAAGCCGAAAAGGCTATCGAAGACCCAGGCGGTAAACACTGCACCTGCGCGATCTTTTTGTTCGTTGGTGGCTTGGATGCCAAAGTCATGCAAACTTTTCGACTCTTCCCAACTTTGAGCCAAGACAGTTTTTGTGGAAAGATCGCGAAAGACCCTTGGTATACAAATTGTAGACCCATTGTAGCGTTCATTAAATCTGGTCTGAGTTTCGGCCTCGGCCGTATAATCGGTCTCTTCCAGTAGTTTTTTTCTCAGAAAATCGCGTGTATTTGGAATGTCAAAATCATACTTTCTCGCGGGACTAAACCCAGCTACGCCAAACAGCGCCTCGATCTGGCTCGCAACATGCTCTGCGACATGAGGATACTGAACTTTGACGGCCAATATCTCACCGGACTTCAATCGCACCTTATGCGTTTGCCCCAGCGAAGCTGTAATACCGATCTCGCTAATTGAATGAATTTGTGCAGCTAATTTTGGAGATTCATTTTCGATGATCGATCTTACGAGGCTCACGGACATGGGCTCAGGCGCAGGAATGTCCCGGTCTGAGCGCATACCCAGAAGCTGGGCGATCTTTGTGGGAGCTCCCGGCATAGATCCAAGTGCACGGCTCAAAAATCGCTCTGCATCCATTGGACTGTAAGTACGTCTAAAGGCGACCCCCAACCCTATTGAGGCAAATCGCACCAACTCTTTGCCTGCTTTCAGATCCACTGAGTCGCCTATTGAATCGGCATGGTGAACATAGCACTAGTTACGTAACCAGTCTCTGCACCAAGAATTGAAAATTTGATCGCGTCTAAAGAGACCAGAGACTTTGACTCCATGTTGATCGCCACACCACCGGCGACGCCATTTGCGCTCGGCATGTCAACTTGCGCCCCCTCCCAGCAGCCTCGCAAATGATATGCTTGCCGCGAGTCACTCCGGTAAGTGCACAGGATACGATCGGAATTCATGGACAAAATCACTAACTGCCCAGTGCCAGCATGCCCACCCGGCGACACCTCGATAACTTTGGGAATTGCTGACCATTCAATTGCCGTCGGGCGCTCTAAAATCAGCGCAGCGGGTTGATTTATCGGAGTCGTTTGCTCGCCTCTTCCACGGAAGTACGTTGCGCGAAGCGACAGCTCTTTATCACCCAAGTTTATGGAAGCCGACGACAATACCGGGATCAAACCATTTTCATCTTTAATCAAGTAAACAGCACCGTCACATGCCATGCCCAAAAATTTAACGCCAACCTCTGGCTCTGCCCCACCCGTGTTAGCCACATCAAATAATACGTCAAAGGATCGACATCCATCCACCGGTCCAATTGATACTGGCAGCATTTGCCAAGCCCCAGAAGCACATCGATAGAATCGTTTGTTGTCAGCTACCAAATAAAAAGGTTGGTCAACAGATTCCGAACAAGGAGGTAACGAAGAATAACTTGCAGCAGATTTCAAATTTCCATCCGCCGATGCTAGGTCTATAAATTTTGAAGCAGTAAGATCTTCATTGAGTGATGACGAGCGAACTGGTTGACGCTTGCACCCCGAGGACAACATAGCGCCCATCATCGTCATTATCGTCATCTTGTAGAAGACAAGAATCATAAACCATCCCCCGCGCCTTCAACGTCCTTAAATCGTATCATAGAGCCGGGCAGCGAGGGCCAAACCTCACCGTCGAAAATAAAAGTCGAAATCACAGTCTGAAATTAAGGAAAGATCAAAAAAAGTGCGGAAAACCGCAAAATCTTAATTTTTTATCAAATAAATTCAGCGCATTACATCAAATCACTCAAGACGCCTTTGGATCCGCCGAGACTCCATTATCGGTCCAATGACGGATCTTGGTGCAGATTCAAAACTATCCAATAGTTGGCACAATTTCAGGGAGGAACCTATGATAAACCGACTCATTTTAGCCGCCGCCACTTTCATCCTCATGTCTGGATGTAAATCTCTAAGCCAATCCAGTGACATGAGCAGCGCTCATGGCGCCTCACCCAAGTCTGCCCAAAGCCTTCATGAAATGATCGCCCTCCATCAGACAGTACTGACTCGTCAACCGATGCTATTTAGCCAGTTGATTCGCCAAAATGACCTTAATGCAGCAAGAGAAGCCGCACAAAGCATGTATGAAACCCTGGAGGCTCTGGAGAAAAATAGAGTCTTGGAAGCCCAAGTTTGCTTTGGAGCCAACGAGAGCTCCTGCTCAGCTTTCCGCAAATATATGAGTCAAGATATTAAGTCCCTTTATCAAGGATTTGTTGTGTCAAATTCGCTTTCAACTGGCGAGCTGTTGAAAATCGCTACCAACATCGAATCCTCTGCTAACCTGCACTATCGCTAAAGGAGCGTTAAACCTCAGACCCGGTGCAAATCCATAATTAAACCGGCCAGATCTTCAAGATCTGGCCGGTTGTTTTTTACCCGGTGCGAATAAACCTAAGAACCTGAAATTATTGATCAAGTCTAATTCATAAAAACACCTTTATTTATTAATAGAATTAGGTTAAAACGTACCAAAATACTGTAAACTTTTTGGTGCAAAAACCTCGTGGATCGGACTTGTCATGGCTGCTAAGTTACCAAAATTATTACTGCTAACATTGCTTGGGGGGCTTTTGTCCTGCGGTCCAAAAACCAATACCGGCCGCAATGCAGACCCCAGTCAATGGCCGATGGACCCCAGTGCACAGGCTGACGGACAAGAGTCTAAGGAATTGAGCACGCGCTGTTTTCAGAAAGCTGCCAGCGCGCTACCCCCGTCCCTACAGACTCTCTGCGAGAATGACATTAAAACTAACCCCGCATTTTCCAAACTGCACTCCGTACTATGCGCCGACAAAAAACTGATATCCTCACTCAGCGATACCTCATGCGGCTGGGATGGCAACGCATCAACGTTAAATCGCTATATTCATGTGTACGAGATGGAATCTGACAAGCAAAAAGACTACGAGGACGTTCATGCCTCGATTGTCACAGTACCGGTCGCGATCGAGCGCTTTATGAAACCGCTTCGTTTAGCCTTCGAAAACTACGACGAATTTAAATCTCAAGGGTTTCAATGGCTAAGTGGAACACGGGAGCACCGAAATTTATCGGGAACCACTTGGGAACAAGGGATTAAATACCGCTTTCGAGCCAATAAAGATTTGTACGATATCGGTTATCAGGGGACAAACACCCTATATACGTTGGACGAAAATACATTTATTCATTTAAACTATGCGACGGATGATTTTGCTCGAATCATCTCGTTCTCGCAATTAGTGATCTATCAGAGTCGCCCAAACAACACAGGCATCACCATAAAACTTGAACACCGCAAAGTCAGCAGCCAAGGTCTTTACGATCGTGCAAAAAAATCAGCCATGGAAATGACAAGGGAGCTGATGGAGAAAGGGTATAAAAATGCGACTAAACCCTAATGCACCCCTAGCATCGATATTCATTGTTTGCTGCGTTCAACTTGTTGTCGCCTGCGGCATCAGTGACAAACCTCACTATGACGAAACTGGAAAAACTTTTGGTCGTAGCTCAGGCAATGCAGAAATGTCAGGTACCAACGAAGAGACTGGTCAAACTCGTCTTCCAGTGGAAGAAGAGTCACCACTGCCAACGGATCAGCTGTTAAGTCACTATAGCTTTTCTGGCTACTTCAATTTGGACCAAGTTCGCCGAATCACTCGAGGCACTGACGGGCTCAATGGGGAAATTTCTCAAGGGGGGATGCTTGACAGCATGCTTTCTAGTTTACTCGGCACCATCATCGGCGCGCCCAAAACCGAGAGTCTCGAAATGATTGTTCGCCAAAATGGAGCCTCTCAGAATCTTGTCACCCAAAAAGTCGTCACTAATGGTGGTGACAACATTTCCAATATGAAAGGCGATGAGAGCCAAAGCGGAACGCAGCTAATCGACTGGACTCTAGAAGGGGCGCAAAAAAACAAAGGCTGTCCTGACGGCTTTGTCTGTATTGAACGAATGGTTTGGGTCCCCGATTCGGGTCAAACCATGACTTATTGTTACCGAGATCCGGTCTCGAAATCACCCATCGCTATCCCTTATAGCCCCAATTCACAGTATGGCGCAGACTCCTTTGCTGCAGTCATCGGTGACGGTATTACATCCAAGCCATTTGAAGTCTCGACTCATCGTGGAACAGTCGGCTGTCAAGATCAGGGGATCGAGGTCATTGATCGCAATTTGGTGATTTATCGCATCGGTCTCGGTAACCTTGCAGATCAAGGCCAGAGCGGATTCTTGCGCAAAGCGCTGAATCAAAGCCTGGAGGCCGATACGGAGGTCGCCATTGGATTTAGCCTGTTCAATGGAACCGCAAACCAACCTTATCTTCCAAAGGCAGGACCTTACATAGACCAATTAACCCGCCTGAATACCAACATCAGATTTTTCCTGAACACCAAGGAACACGTGATCGTAAAACTTGAGCGCACGGTCCAGGCCCCTTTTACGTTCGAGAGTTCAACCATTGCCGATGCGGTCCGCGAAACCTATGGAGAAGCGGCTGCCTACGTCTTTGATTTACTTTTCCCCAAAGACAGCGACACGATGGGAGCACAGCTAGTTTACGCATTTGAATTCTGCACTCACCTCGGGGTGATACAAAATCCGATCAATCACTGCAGCCTTCAAACGACGCCGCAAACTATCACTTCGAGATAGAGGACCATGAACGCAAAAAATTGTTTTCTTGCCAAGGTAAGCCCATGGATGCTTCTCCCGAATTTGGGATTAGCGTCATTATCCTCTAACCTCTACGCAAATATTTTGGGAATGTTCCCTGGTGGGCCCGGATGCAAATCGGCCGCCATGGAAACCGCAGGTGACTGTTTGGAGGGGCAAACCCTCTTTTATAACCCAGCCGTAATGAGCCGTATCCAACCTGGATTTTCTGGAGAGCTCGGTGTCGCACGACTTGAATATGGTTATGAGCATCCTGCCTTTGACCCAGTGCGCATTTCACTGGTAACGCCCATGTTTTCTGAGGGATGGAAGGGCTTACTTCTGTCGGATCAGCTGGCCTGGGGATTTGCTGTCATGCCATCGAGCTCCGCCGACCTCGACATTAAGGGTCTACCGCGACGCGTCGACGGCAATCCGGAGGCGCTCAATGTCAAAGCCTCAAAAAAGCAATTTCATTTTGCTCTTGGCGCCAGCTATCTATGGCCGCAGATCAACTTAGCAACTGGTCTGTCACTTATCTACACATACGATCATCGTACACTCCGAGGTGCAGCTGTTACGAACCCCGCAACTATTTTGGTGGATATGAAGGGAACTGGTAACTTTGTGCGACCTGTCACAGGACTTTCATGGCTCAGGGATTCTAACACTTTTGGCCTGGCTTACATGTTCCCCTTAACGAAAGCTTTTTCTGGCAAGACGAGGTTGGCGGTCGAATCGGCGCCGTTCAAAACAGAGCAAGTGGATTATGATCCTGGAGTCTTACTGACAAACGTAAAAACAAATTTAAGCGCCATAGAACTCTCTGGTAACGTCAACCGCGTTTTCGGTGCCAAAGGTCGTGGTATTCATCGTGATGGATTAAACCGTCGTACAACAGAAGCCGATTTACATGACGTCAATCACGTTGGAGCTCGAGCGTCGTATAATGCTGGTAGCTATGGCACTTTCGCATTGGGTGCGGCTTATTTGGACTCATACTGGAGAGAGGGATTTTACTACAAGGACAATGATGGCATACCCCATCATGAAATTGGACATCTATTCGGACAGTTCAATGCCATCCCAGTCAGAAATCAAGCATTCATGTGGCAGAAGACATTCAATGAATGGGAAACAAAAACCGCGGTATTTCGCTCAGCCGGCACGACATCTGTCGGCGTTGGTGGCGATAATCCCGGTTACTACCAAATCGAATTTATCAGTCTAACATGCAGTGTTCGCAGAGCCATTTGACAATTTTCATGTGATCGACTTAATGAGTACCAACCTTTCAACATTGGCTAAGCACGTACGCATCAGGAAACCAGAGTGGTCCTGGAATGAATGCCGCGCGGCTATAAAATCGGGCCGAGTTACGGTTAACGGTGAAACCATCACCGACGATACTCGCCGACTAGAAGGAACCGAGCACATTGAGATTCACGAACGTCCCCAAAAAAAACCAGTGGAAAATAACGTTCAGCGGCAACAGCTGAGCGTTTATTACCACGATGAGCATATCGTCGTCGTTGAAAAGGAATCTGGTATCGAATCCGTCCCCTTCACGACAAAAACGCAACGGCTTGAACGGGGGCAACACGTGACAAACAGCACGCTGATTGACGTGACCCGTAAATGGCTTGAGCAAAATGACGGACGAAAGCTCCCCCCACTAAAGGTTGTTCATCGTCTAGACAAAGGCACGTCAGGTATTATGGTTTTTGCCCGCTCCGTGCTCGCTGAAAGAGAGCTCGGCAAGCAATTTCGAGAGCATGACATTGCTCGACGCTATGTTGCGTTTTGTCATGGGGTACCCAAGTCACAGACCATTCGTTCACGACTTGTCGAAAATCGAGGTGACGGAAAACGTGGATCGACACATCACAAAAACTTGGGCAAGGAAGCCATTACTCACATCTCCCGCCTTGAGTCCAAAAAAAATCAGCGCGGCGACATCATCAGTCGAGTGACTTGCACTCTGGAGACCGGCAGAACGCACCAAATTCGTATTCACATGTCGGAAAACGGTCACCCTCTCTGCGGCGACCGCGTTTACACCGGAGCGTATCGAGAGCAACCCGCAGTGGAGGATCATTCGAACATCCCACGGATTGGCCTCCATGCAGAGGAGTTGGGATTTAAGCATCCCGTCTCAAAGGAAACGCTCCATTGGACGTCTCCACTGCCAATGGATTTGGCTACATGGTGGGAGAACTTTGGGACAAGTGATCAAAAAAAATAAAAGCACCGTCAAGGCGGCATCAGTGATGGGCAGGAGCATCATCATCACGAGCAGCTACCGTTACCATCCTTTCCGCCCCATTTCGGCGGTTAGCATGGGGCTGGTCCGTAGTAAAACCGCCGGCATAGTCATTCCGGACTGACTTACCCATACCAGTGACTTAGCGACTGGGAGACGAGCGTCAAATTCCAAACCGTCTTATTTTACTGGATACCGAATCTCACCCCGCCTCAGTGACCTCTGAAGAGGAGGTGTTTGGAGCGGTCAAATTTTCCTGCATCAGTCAGCAACCACGTTTTCTGTTCCAACAGTTCACAGTTCAATCGTCTTCATCAAGTCATGGACATTGTAGCAATAAAAATTCTAACTACTTACAATAACAGCCAACGGTAATGTCCGTAGGGTCGTGATCATGCTTTTGTCCTTTACGCGGATTGCTGCCATAACACTCCCCGCCAAAACTATTTGAATTAAAAAATTCGGCACCTGAACCCCAAACCCCGCGAACAAATGCCACTCCAAAGGCATCTCCCCTTACCTCGCCACTGACACAAGTATTTTTGTAAAACGGGGATCTCACCGAAACTCGCTTTGCGGCAGCGCAAACATTGGAGCAGAGACCGCCGTTGGTTTGGATCCAAATAGGTATCGACGTTAATGAAGCAGAACAACTTGCTGTTTCTCCCGACAATCCCGTGATTGTAGCCGTGAAAGTTTGATCGTTTGCGCCACAACCCATGGTTCCAGTCCATGTGCTGCCCTTGTTTTTGAACGTCTTGACACCAGGTAGTTTCGGAGATCCAACAATCGCACCCCCTGTCGACACAACAGTCATCGTACAAGTCGTCGGAGGCATGGGAAATCGCTTCGCCACCAAAGTACAGGCAGGAGGCACCGTGGTGTTCGGGCATGAGATCGGTATTCCAGAGAGCAAGGCTGATGGTGTGGAGTTGACGTTCGTTGTGTACATCAACTGGATCTCACCATCTTTGCAGATGTTAGTTACGGTTAAGTAATCAGCAAACGTTGTTCCAGTGCTGGCAACTATAATTTGGTCGCGCTTATCCCGAATATTTACAGCTCCAGAACCAGCGCATGCTGCTGTAAAACCGGCATCGGCTCTAGTCTTAGCGCAGTCGGTAAATTGCATAATGTAATTACCGACACTGGCGATATCGCTCTCATTTTTTAAGCCTCGCGTCCTCTTGCCCGCATCACCTAAAATTTGGATGGTCGCCGTCGCCAGAATTGCAAAAAGACCAGCCGCCAAAATAGCGTCAACGGGAGTCACTCCCGATTCAGCAGATTCGAAACAAACCCGCCAACCCGAATGTCCTTGCTTTTGGGGAGCCTCAGCCGGCATGAAAACATTTCCCTTCTCACCAAAGGTATCGTTCGTTCACAAGCTAACGGTCAATGTCACACGCAAGCGGAATTTTAGGGCTTATATTAAACCACGGAGTATCCTTGTTATTTGTAAGCCACTTGGCATCAACGGCTTCAACTTTTAAGATCTTGTGCGGATTAGCAATACATTTCGCTCTCACAAGCAAATCCCCCATTTGTTGAGCTGTCAGCGGCGCAGCTGGATCAAACATCTTGATGAGGATCGCCCCCGAAGTCGACTTTATTTCCACATAGGTCCCGCCTGGCGGTGCGGCGCAAGTTGGCGGAACTGTCCATGGCAGCGCAACAGGCGCTGCTGTCGTTGTGGGAGGGCAATACTCCATCAGGCGCATATTCAAATTTCTAACGACAGCCATCGACGCCACGGACATTTCTAGTTTTTTTTGCGAATCAGCTTGAGTGGCGAACATCCGACTCATTGACACTGCGACGATACCCAAAATCCCTGTTGCCACCAAAATGGCGACCAGACTCATTCCCAATTGAGAGTTCTCAGGAAACACATGACCCGCTAAATACCACTGCGGTTTTGCGCCTCTGTTTTTACACATCCCCTTCCCCCCTTAGTCAATAGTTCGGGAAAATCAAAGCCAGACTGAAAACAAGTATTATCTTAATTTTAATACGTTGTAATTATTGAGTAAAGAAACCAGCACACCCTCGCATTTACCCCCAATCGTTTGACCTTCGAACTCATTAGATCTGACCAACCGATTGAAAAATTAATCTGACAATCTCCGGTGCTTTGGGTAAATTTCCGACTCCACAACTTCCGGGAGTCCCCATGAACGATCAGCAGACGATCTCAATCCTCAAAGGTCTCGTCATCGACGGCGTCAACAAAGCAAAGTCAGGGCACCCCGGAGGTGCCATGAGCTCCATGGACTTTGCCTACATACTTTTTACTGAATTCCTAAAATTTGATCCTGACGACAGCCAATGGATGGGACGCGATCGGTTTATTTTGAGCGCCGGCCATGAGTCGATGCTACAGTACGCTTTGTTGCATATGATGGGCTGGTTACCGTTGGAGGAATTGCAAAAATTCCGTCAACTTCATAGTAAAACACCAGGACATCCCGAAAACACCCACACGAAAGGCGTTGAATGCACAACAGGCCCTCTCGGGCAGGGTGTCGCTATGTCAGCCGGCTTTGCGATAGCGGCGCGCCACCTCGCAGCTTCGATCGATCAAAAGCTTTTTGGACATAAGATCTACGCGCTCATGGGTGACGGCTGTATGCAGGAGGACGTCACCCTTGGCGCCGCATCTCTTGCGGGGCATTTAAAACTGAACAACCTGATTTGGTTCTATGACCGCAATCGTCAACAAATTTCAGGAAACATAAACCGAGCCACAAGCGACAATGAGGAATTGGTATTCAAAGGGTTTGGCTGGAATGTATTGACCATTGATGGTCACGATCATCAAGCCATTCGCAACGCGTTGAATGCGGCTAGTACATCCGACCGTCCGACTCTCATTATTGGCAACACCATCATGGCCAAAGGCTGCGCCACTCAAGAGGGAGATCACGAAACTCACGGAGCACCCCTATCAGCAGACGAGAGAACCAAAACCAAACAAAAGCTAGGAATACCAGATGGCGTAGACTTCTACTGCCCTGACGAGGCCCGCCGTCATTTTCAGCGTCGCTTTGGTGAGCTTCGAACCAAGGCCAAAGAATGGAAAGATGCCGTCAATGACCGCGCGAAGGATCAAACATTTGCGGCTGCGTGGAGTCAATACTTTGCGAAAGAAGACTGGAGCAAACTAACCCCTGTAACATGGGCAGCAGGTGGAAGTCTTGCCACACGTAACGCCTTCGGTGATGTCTTAAAACAATGGGCGCACGATATCCCCAATCTCATGGGGGGCAGCGCAGACCTCGAGCCATCAAATATGACGGGCGCGTTCGCAAAAGCTGTGGGTGACTTTCAAGCAGAAACACCCAAAGGTAGAAATCTTGCATTTGGAGTCCGCGAATTCCCGATGTCAGCGATTGCTAACGGAATGGCGCTTCACGGTGGGATTATCCCCTTTGATGCTACCTTTTTGACATTTGCCGATTACTCGCGACCCGCACTTCGTTTGGGTGCCATCCAACAGGTTCGCGTTATCCACGAGTTTACCCATGATAGTTTTTATCTCGGCGAAGACGGTCCGACCCATCAGCCTGTAGAGCACGTCATGAGCCTACGAGTGATGCCTGATTTCTTTGTCATGCGCCCAGCAGATGCTCGGGAAACTCAAATTATGATGCAGGAAGCTCTTAAACTGTCTCGTCCCACCGCCATTTGCCTGTCTCGCCAAAAACTTCCGGTTCTCGAACTGACTCCGGCTCAGGAAGCAGATTGCCGCCGCGGGGCTTGGGTGGTCAAAAATGAAGACAACCCTGATGTCGTTATTTTTGCTACAGGATCTGAGGTGTCGCTCGCGATGGCCGCCGCAAAAGATCTGACCAGATTCAAAACCAAAATTGTATCCGTCCCCTGCTGGGAATTACTTTTCAAACAAGATTCCAGCTTCATCAATTCCATCCTGACCCCGCAGTGTAAGCGTCGGGTCAGCATCGAAGCTGGTACAACTCTTGGCTGGCAAAAGTTCACTGGCTTTGATGGTCTAAACATCGGACTCGATCAGTTTGGAGCGAGTGCCCCGATGGAGCATCTGGCTGAGGAGTACGGCTTTACACCCGCAAAAGTGGCAAAGCGCATCAATGATTACTTCAAGGCATAACAATAAAGCGGCCCGTAATGACTATGAGTACCAAACATCTTGAGCGAGAGGCCATGGCGGCCACCATCAAAGGTTTATCTTTGAATGAGCACTTTAAACAAAAGTCATCCATTCGCACGAGAGACCCGGCCGACGAGTTTGCCTCGTGGCACGAACGATTTCGCCATGAACTGGAGTCTGAATTCGGAGAACTTCCGGACGAAAATGACGAAATCGCGATCAAGGACTACATCAAGCATATGCGCAAACAGTTCAGACTACGTTTGAAATAAGGATTGCTGAAATTATTTGGCTTCTGGCATTGACGTGAATCGCACATCCACGATGCTCTCAACCATCGAAATCAGGGTTGTCACAAGGGGTAAAGCGAACCCCAGATACTCCAGCTCAAAGAACAAAGCTGAGCCAACCATAACCCCTGTCACAAATGCGACGATTAATCCCAAACGACGTCGATTCGTTCGGCGTTCAATGACGAACGCTGAAGATCCTGGCTTAGCGCGAAGCGCCCTCACAAGACCAAGTCCCAGATCAGTTGTCGTACCAGTCAAATGGGTCGGACGAACAGAGGCTCCCGTCAATGACGTGACTGCCGCGTTTTGTAGTCCACAAATGCCACAGAGCAATGCGATCAATAGGAAGTCGGCGGTAATTTTTTCAGATAAACCGAAGGGCCCAAAAAGCCCTTGGACGCCAAAGGCAATGATCGCGGCCAAGGTGATTGCAATGACCCCCATGGCGTATCCAAACCGTCTAGACAGGGCTGCATCATTTTGTTCGTATTCCGTCAGCATTCCACTAATAACTGCACCACCCAGAAAAAACCCGGGAATAGAAAGCGCACTCAAGGCCTCCGCCCAGGCCCTCTGCTCAAAATTTAGGCCAGAGATCGTGACGAATCCGGTAACGTGCGACACAAACCGCTGACAGGAAAGAAAACCACCGGCATTGATCGCACCTGCTGTAAATGACAAATTTAGCCACGATAACTGTACACGGAATGGGACTTCGTCTGTAATTTTGAATCGTTTCACGGGACCGGCGATGCTCCAATAACTTTGCGAACCGTGGAGAGGGGCCATTATATCCAGCAGACTGGTAAAATGCATTGATTTTATTGGATTAAGGAGAGTACAGTTTCCCCCTTCCTTTAACTCCCCGAGGACCTATACGCCTTGACCTCTACTCAGGACCGCCGCGCCGACATCACAGCCGATCTTGCCTCGGCCACAATCGTCTTTCTCGTTGCTTTGCCCTTAAGTTTGGGTGTTGCAAGTGTGTCAAACGCACCTTTAACTGCTGGTCTTGTCTCCTCCATCATTTCAGGGCTGATTGTTTCCTGGCTCTCCGGTGCTCGCATGACAGTCTCTGGCCCAACGGTGGGCTTGGCCGCCCTTGTTATGGCCGCCACGCAAACACTGGGCTCTTTTGATTCAGTTTTAACGGCCATTGTCTTGGCTGGCGTTTTCCAGATGCTCTTCGGAATGTTTCGGCTTGGCTACCTTGGCAGTTTCGTCCCCCACAGCGTCATACGGGGGACCCTTGCTGCGGTTGGTTTGATTATGATCCTCAAGCAGTTTCCGCACGCACTGGGTTGGGATGCAAACTTTTTGGGTGATGAATCCTTTGGGTCAGACTCACTCATCTCGGGGGAAAACACCTTCACCGAAATCTACCATGCCATCATGGATTACAATCCATTGGCTGTTGCCATTTCTGCTGTCTGCATGGTTGTCTTTTTCGTTTGGCACAACCGCATCGCTCCACGTCAGGGTTTTTGGGGTAAAATTCCCGCAGCGCTGGCCGCAGTTGTGGCGGGCACATTTTTCCATGAATTATTTGGATGGGCGGCACCGGAGTTGGATACAAAGTTTGCCGTAGGACACTTTATTAAAATGCCCGATGTATCATCGATACCTCTAAAATCTCTGGCCACATCACCAAACTGGCCTGCTCTAGCAGATCCGGCTACATGGCGCATTGCGTTTTTTATATCCTTATTTGGAAGCGTCGAAACCCTACTTACGGTCGAATCCGCCGAGCGATACGACCCAAAGCAAATTCCGGCGAATGCAAATCGAGAGCTGATGGCCCAGGGGGTTGGCAATATCCTGTGCGGGCTAATTGGCGGCCTTCCGATCGCCGCCGGTATATTAAGAACCACAGCCAATATCTACGGCGGCGCCCGCTCGCGACTATCAAACTTTCTGCACGGAGTCTTACTTCTCGTCGCAACCGTGGCCGTATTCTCAGCCATGAATCACATCCCTATCGCGGCTCTTTCTGCTTTGATCATTATTGTCGCCAGTCAGCTTGTTAGACCTCAGTTTTGGAAAATCGAATACCGCGAGGGAACAGAGCAGTTTCTACCGTTTATCGTTACTGTCCTTGCAATTGCCTTCACGGATCTATTGACTGGAGTAAGCATCGGCCTCATGGTTGGTCTTGCCATCGTCATTCGCATGAACCACCACTCAGCCATCACGGTGGTCAACGATGGGCGATATATTCTAGTACGATTTGCAAAAGACGTAACATTTGCACACAAGTCATCCCTGAAAAAAACTTTGCGCGCCATACCCCAAGGATCTGATGTCACCATTGACGGAATCGGAGCGCAATTTATCGATTACGATATTATTGACACACTGCGGGACTTCCGTGATGGTGCCGCTGCAAGAAGAATTACTGTTAGTTTAAAAAATCTGCGTTCAAGACGTATGTCGCTACGAGGAGTCAGGGATGGAAAATTACAAGAGCCTTTTGTTGGCGAATAAAGCCTGGGTCAAAGAAAAGCTTTCTTTGCAAGAAGACTACTTCGAAAACCTCTCCAAAGGTCAGCAACCTCAATTCCTATGGGTCGGCTGCTCGGATTCTCGCGTCCCAGCTGAAGAAGTCACCGGCACAACACCGGGTGAAATTTTTGTCCACCGCAATATTGCAAATCTCGTTGTGCACACCGATCTCAATGTACAAAGTGTACTTTTCTATGCAATCGAGGTTCTCAAGGTGAAAGATGTCATCGTATGCGGCCACTACGGCTGTGGCGGCGTCCGAGCTGCGATGACCCAGCAACATTTTGGCATCATGGATCAGTGGCTGCGTAATATCAAAGACGTCTATCACATGCACCGCGGAGAAATTGATGCCGCGGGCGATGAGGAAGGTCGGGTTAATAAACTAGTTGAGCTAAGTGTCTTAGAGCAACTGCACAACATCATGAAAACCCGCGTTCTGCAGAAAGCTTGGAAGATGGAGCAGCGTCCTACCCTCCACGGCTGGGTCTTTGGTCTGCAAGACGGTTTACTAAGGGATCTGTACCGTTTTGATCCAAGCTCCTCAATTGCAGAAGAATTCCGCTACGACGATGAATCACTGAAGAAACCTCTGTAGGCCTCAATTTCGGCTTGAAAACGCAACAACCCGCATGTCTGTACCGCCATGTGTAAAATGATGGGTCTCAGCATTTAAACTGACCGCAGAGGCGAGAAGATGTCTCCAGGAGGATTCGTCTGGACACAAAACATACCCGGCAAAATGATATTTTGTCGCACAAAGCTCCAAAGCCCGACCAAGCTTACGGTAAATAGCGTCGCTCCCAGTGGACTTCGCTAACCTCTGGCCAAATGGAGGGTTCAACGGGAAAAATAGTCGCGGCACATCATCTAGAGCCTTTGTTAGCTCCAGCGGACGCTCCAAAAAATCATTAGTCATGATTGAAGATGAAATTGAAACACCGCACGCACGAAGAAAACTCTCGCTTTGCTGATTAAGTGAGGTCACCACCTCATCATTGATATCTCCCAAGACAGCGCAACATTGACCCTTTGGACTCTGGACGTGCCTACGCAATCGTTGTCTAATCGTCGCCATGGTCGCCGCAGGATGGAACGCAAAGTTTTCGCAAGCAAACTGCTGCCTAGTCAGCGCGGGGGCCACATCGAACAGCCTCGCCAAGCTTTCAAAACAGGTCGTACCTGTGCCCGCAAACGGAGTCACAAATGCGCAACCCAGATCCCTCAAATCATTTAAAGACCAGCCTTGAAGTACGGACGTGGCCCATAGAAAGCATGCCGAGGCGTGATGTTCCGGAAGCGGCGCCACTGCGGATAACCCTGTAATTTTGTAACCCCGCTTGAACAGCGGCTCACCGCCCATACTCACCAGAATCCGATGCCGATTTTTAGAGGCCTCAATTCTAATGCGCTGCAAGCTTTGGATCTCTAACTCTTCACTGTCATCGTGCTCGTTAGCTTTAAACTGCGGCCATGTGGCTTGTGCCAGTTCTTTGATTTCTTTTTCGGTACCGACAATAGGATGAGAGACAGAGGCAGCTAGTTTAACTTGCTGCTGAGCAACATCAGACCACAGCTGCCCGACCCCTGACTTTTCAAAAAAAGACGCCCACTCACTGCGTGCCGTAATACGACCACTATGTATGACCCATTCGACATCATGAACAGTGGTGACCCTACAAACGATCTCTAGAGCCTGGCGATAGTCGCAATCCGAAACCACGATGAGACCGTCTTCGTCTGTAACTATTGGGGCAAACTTATATTTTTGGACGGGAGACCTGATAATCTCCCGCACCTCTTTCCCGGCTACATCCAGCCAACCTGGTGCCGGACGAACCAAAAAACGCTGGGGTTTTGCAAGAAAAACACTCAATAGAACCACCGCAATATGGGGTTTCTGCCTAGCAAAAGAGCAGCTTTCTGGCAAGATTCAGCCGCTCGCTTAAAAAACGGACTTTTTGCTGCACATCTGCACGCCAAACCCCTGTCTTGGTTGCTTTTTATGTTCAGACAGGTAGTCTTTACGGCTCGGTATTACTGTAACATTCTTCGTCATAAAATTCTTGGGAGTTTTGAAACATGACACAGCAAACATTCTCCATCATCAAACCAGATGCTGTTGAGCGCAATCTCATCGGAAAAATTGTCGGTCGCTTCGAAGAAGAAGGATTGAAAATTGTCGCCATGGAAATGCGACACCTCGCACGCCATGAAGCTGAGGGTTTCTATGCTGAGCACAAGGCTCGCCCCTTTTTCGGTGAACTGTGCGATTTCATGACTCGTAGCCCGGTCGTTCTAATGGTTTTAGAGGGCGCAGACGCTGTCGCCAAAAATCGCAAAATCATGGGTGCTACAAACCCAGCCAACGCGGAACCAGGCACCATCCGCAAGCTGTTTGCAAAATCCGTTGGAGAAAATAGCGTACACGGATCTGATAGTCCTGAAAGTGCAGCCAGAGAGATTGGCTACTTCTTCCGAGGCATCAGTGTTTACGGTAAAAATCGTCAATAACAATCTTTAGTATTTAGACAGCACCGCGGACGGACCATGACGGTCCGTCCTGGATGGCTGCGGTTAAACCGAAATAATCCAAGGATCTGACCAAAAGGACAAACAATGGAAAACATGATCGACATTTTGAAGCAACTGGCCACTGAACTGAAGCTTCAGGCTCATCAAGTCAACAATACGATCAAACTCCTCGTTGAAGAAGAATGTACGATTCCTTTCATTGCTCGTTACCGCAAGGAAATGACCGGTTCCATGGATGAGGTGCAGATTCGAGATCTGCGCGATCGCTACAACTACCTGCTGGAACTTGAAACGAATAAGGAAAAATACCTGAAAGTTGTCGAGGAATTCTGTCAGAAAACTCCTTCCTACAATGGAAAATTCCCGGAGCTCAAAAAGAAATTCATCGCCTGCAAAACGAAGCAGGAGCTTGAAGATTTGTACCTGCCATTCAAACCAAAACGCCGTACCAAAGCACAAATTGCAAAAGAAAAAGGTTTAGAGCCGTTACTCGAGGCGATCCTGACTCAACGCGCATCGTTAACTGATCTGGCCGCACTTGCAAAAACCTATATAACCCCAGCCGACTCGACAATTGACGCCGCCCTGAAGGTGATTTCAGCTGACGCTGCCCTGCAAGGAGCAGCCGACATTTTAGCAGAGCGAGTGAGCGAAACAGCAGAGCTTCGGGCTATGGTGCGCAACACATCAGCCGATACCGGGGTTTTTGTTGCGAAGAAAATTGACGGCTCTGAAGCAGCAAGCGCAGCCAAATCAGAGGAGGAAGTCCTTGACAGCAAATTGGCTGGCAAAGGCAAGAAAGGCGAAGCACACAAGTACGAAAACTATTTTGACTTCCGCGAGTCCATCAAGACTATTCCAAGTCACCGCACGATGGCGATCCGGCGCGGAGAGGCTGAAAAGATTCTTCGCGTTGCCATCGAAGTTGACGCCACAAAGATTGTGGAGGACCTGACCAAAGCCGTCGTAGGAAACGCCCCCACGTCAGCACCGGTTCGCTCATGGCTCGCTCAGGTCACTGAGGATTGCTATCGCCGATTGATGGCGCCTTCGATTGAAACTGAGCTTCGACTCGATTTGAAAAATCGCGCAGAAGCCGACTCGATAAAAGTCTTTACAAAAAATCTTGAAAACCTATTGTTGTTGCCACCAATCCCGCAAAAGATTGTGATGGGCGTCGATCCGGGCATCAGAACTGGTTCGAAAATTTCGGTGATCAGCGAAACTGGCGCCGTCTTATTTCACACGACCGTTTATCCCGATTTTCGACCAGACAAAACACTGGACACCCCTAAAACTAAGCAAACGAAAGACATACTTGCGAACACAATCAGGACTCACAAAGTCCAGTACATCGCGATTGGCAACGGTACGGCGTCACGGGAGATAGATCGCATCATCCGCGAGGTGTTGAAAGAAGGCAACTATGCGGACGTTAAGCGACTTATCGTGAACGAGTCAGGCGCGTCTGTGTATTCCGCAGATGAAATTGCCCGTGAAGAGTTTCCGGATCTTGATGCCACCATCAGATCTGCGATTTCTATCGCGAGAAGGCTGCAAGACCCACTTGCTGAACTTGTGAAAATTGATCCGCGGTCAATTGGTGTTGGTCAGTACCAACACGATGTGAACGTGACAAAGCTGAAACTTTCACTGGAAGAAGTGGTCGAGTCCTGCGTAAACAAAGTCGGGGTAAACCTGAACACCGCGTCTTACAAGCTTTTAGGCTATGTCTCGGGAATTGGGCCGTCGTTAGCAAAATCAATCGTGACACACAGGGATAAAGCTGGAAAGTTTAAGGCACGAACTGATGTCATGAAGGTACCTGGTTTTGGGCCAAAAGCTTTTGAGCAAGCCGCAGGCTTTCTGAGAGTTCCTGAATCGGTGAACCCACTCGATAATTCGGCCGTTCATCCGGAGCGCTACACGATTGTGGAGCAGATTGCCAAAGATCTTGGTTCCAATATTTCAGACCTTATCGGTAAACGCGCTGCAGTGGACGCTATCGCCCTTGAAAAGTATGTAAACGACACCGTTGGATTACCAACTTTGCGCGACATTGCATCAGAGCTAATCAAGCCCGGCCGTGACCCGCGAGAAGACGGCATTCGCCTCACTTACTCTGATGATGTGTCAGAGATTGAGGATCTTCGCCCGGGGATGGTTCTTCAGGGAACCGTCACAAACGTGACAAACTTCGGAGCTTTTGTGGATATTGGGGTCCATCAGGATGGACTGATCCATATCTCTGAACTATCCGATCAATTTGTCACGGACCCGGCCAGCGTTGTGGCGGTTGGAGATGTTTTAACGGTAAGAGTCCTTGATGCAGACAAGGTCAAACGTCGAATCAGTCTTTCGGCAAAGTCCCAAAGCCGGTCCGCCTCATCGTCTGCCACTACACCGCGTCCGGCACAAGCGGCGCAAGCGGCTGCGACTCGGACTGCCGCCAAGCCGATGCCCAAACAGCCTGAGAAAAACCATAGTCTCGACGATTTACTGTCGAAGTTCGGACGACGCTAATAAGAAAAAGCCCCTCGAAATCCCGAGGGGCTTTTATTTTTCAATTCAAGCGATTTAAAATCCGTAGCCAACGGTCATCATCAAGGCATAAATATTGTTCCTGGCCAACAGCTCTTTCGCCTTTTTTTCTGGATCACCGCCGCCTTTAGCGACACGAAACGCATCAAAAACAAGTTGTTCTTCTGCAGTTTGTGGATCATCCAACTTAACATCCATCCCCATGAAGCTTGAGTAGCCAACCCACTCAAAACCCAGAGCGAAGCCACTATCCCATTTCCAGAGATTACCGAAAGCAACGTTAAGCGATAGAGCACTCGCCTTCATAGGTAGAAGATACTCCTCCTTTGTCGTGTTAATCGTAACTCCGTAACTACCAGAAAATGTGTTGTAGCCTAAGCCGCCTAACAAATAGAGGCTTTTTCCGAGAAAATAACGCGCATTAGCACCGACCTGAACCATGGTCACTTCAGCAGTCTCAAGGAGTGAAGCATCCCCGCTTGCTTTCATCGTGGCACTGCCCCCGAGAATTCGCGCACTCAAGTCCAAACTTTTCGTTGGCGAAAACCAAGCGTCAAGGCCACCGCCCCCGCCAATATAGGCAAAACCAGCGTTCAATCCGACGCCCATCTTTTTAAAATTTCCCGCAGCCGTTTTTGTTTTTGACTTGGCTGCTGCAGACGGAGGTGGTTCAGCATCTGCCGACTGCGATGATTCACCTGCGGAATTTTCCGACGATGCTGGTTTTGCTTTGGTTTTTTTACCAGCCTTTTTAGGCTTTCGCTTGGGAGGAGCAACCTCATCTCCGGACTCGGATTCGGTAGCCTCTTGTCCCTTGGCCATATTTCCAAAGAGCAAAATGCCAAGTAAGGTCACTCCTAAAGTCGGCTGAAGCCAGATCTTCCGTGATCTTATACCCATGCAAGGATCTCCATAAAATCAATAATTTCATATAGTTAATTAAATATTATTTTAGCCCACCTCGCCGTTCGCCGCAAGTTTTCTGCTGACGAACTTCTCTGCTACACAGTCCTTGTAGTCCGTGATAAGACGCCGATTATGGCCTAATCTGCTCAAAAAACAGGAGTGCACCTATGGTAAACAAGCCCTCGCAAAACCAAGCCAAGTCCGTTGTTCTCGGGGTTATTGGTGGCAGCGGCGTCTATAAAATGGACGGCGTTGAATACACGAAGGAGCACCTTGTCAGCACACCCTTTGGTGAACCATCCGACGCCATCCTTGAGGCCAATATTGGAGGCCGCCGAGTCTTCTTTCTTCCGCGTCACGGACGCGGTCATCGCTACACCCCGACTGAGGTCAACTATCGAGCGAATATTCATGCCCTGAAGCAAATGGGAGTGACTCACGTCCTTGCAGTTAGCGCCGTTGGTATTATGAAAGAGTCCATAAAGCCGGGCAACATGGTGGTGCCCGATCAACTATTTGATCGTACTCGTGGACTCCGAGAGAATTCCTTTTTCGGTGATGGCATCGTGGGGCACGTGATGTTTGCAGATCCATTCTGTCCTGAGATGCGAAAAATAATTTTGACAGCTGCCACCCAGGAAAAGGCGACCGTACATGACGGTGGCACCTACGTGTGCATGGAAGGCCCTGCATTTTCAACGCGAGCCGAAAGTCATTTCTACCGGAAGACTCTTGAACCCGCTGTTATCGGGATGACGGCGATACCGGAAGCAAAACTAGCGCGTGAGGCTGAGCTATCCTATGGAATGTTGGCGTTAGCAACTGATTATGATTGCTGGCACGAGACCGAAGAAGACGTTTCGGTGGAAGCCGTGCTCGCAGTCGTCAAAGCAAATTCCGCGTTAGCGAACAATATCATCAAAAAAGTTGCTGCATTGATGCCTAGCACATCGACCGCAGATAGCCTGTTTGCTGCAAAATATGCGGTGATGACGGATAAATCAAAAATCCCTGAAAATACGAAGCTAAAGGTTAAGGCCTTATGGGGGCAATACTTTGACTAATCTCAAAAATAAAAGCCCAATTCGCCGCTTGCTGATGGTTCTCGCTTTAGGTGCCATTGGCTGGTCTTGGTACAAGCACGTGCTAGAGTCTGGGGAGCACCGAGAGGGTTCGTCTGAAGAGCTTGTATTCCTAAACTCTAAGTCAAAAATACAGGCAAGGTCCGAACTGACAAATCAAGATCGTCCTGGTGAGGACAACATTCATGACTCACTCAATACTGCCAACGGTCAAAACGATCAGACGGTTGACCCCGCCATGGCAGAAGCTCAAGGCCTCATTGATAAGGGCATGATCACGGAAGGCACTGCTATTTTGGAGGATTTAGTTAAACGCGAGCCTTATAACACTCAGGCGATGATGGAATTGGCCATGGTGTACACCCTTGATTACAAAACACCCGTCAAAGCTCGTCAACTTCTGGAAAAGGTCGTGGACATAAATCCTAATCATCGAGCAGCTCTCAATGAGCTAGAGCTTCTTTACAATGAACTTGGCGCGCAGAGCGATGGTCTTGCATGGCTACATTTAAAGTCTGAGCAATTCCCGGAGGCACTGGAAGTTCAATTCGCCTATGGACGCATGCTAGCAAATACAGATCCTGACGGTGCCATTCCATGGCTCGTTAAAGCCACCCAAATTCCAGATGATCGCGAGCACGCCTTTACTGAACTGGGTATGGCGGCATTCAAAGCTGGAAAAATAGCCATGGCCATCGATGCATGGAGCCAGGCGCTTCAACTTGCTGAGGCCGACTTAGAAAAAGCAAAAGCAGCGGGCGACCAGGGGATTGACCTTCTCGAGGATCGCATCAAAGTCACCAAAACATTCATTTCAGACGCTCGTAAACAGACCTCAGCCCAATAAAAAACCGCCCAGGGGGGCGGTCTTTCATTCGAATGTTGGCTAGATCAGGTTTTAGGTTTTAGGCTTTAGGGCCTTCTTCTCTTGCGCCTGACGCTGTTTCTGGGCCTTCACGACCTCCGGAATCGACACCTTTGACAAATTTTTGCCTGATCGTAGTGCTGCATAGTCAGCGGTGACACGTAAAGTCTCCTGCAGCATGTAATCATCGATCAAAGGAATTTCTGTTTCGTCATCACCCGCCTCAGACTTACCTTTCTTCTTACCACCACTTCGCTTTTCAAGCTTCGCCTTTTCAGCTGCTTTTTCCTTCGCAGACTTTTCCCGAAGTGATATGCGCGACCGCTCAATCTCTCCGTCTTTGTAAGTTTTAATATCTTCGGCAACAAGTTTAAACCCTTCATCCGCTGCCACGCGCGCAGCACTCACTTCTTTGAGCTTGGTCAAAAATGGCGAGACGGCCCCCAAGCTCTTGTAGTCAGAATCCTTGATCTTCTCCCATGGCAACGCATAGTCGTAAAACTTCTCTCCCATCTCCAATTGATCCATCAAGTCAGGGAAAACAATATCAGATTCAACACCGCGCAACTGTGTACTGGATCCAGACGGCCGATAGAACTTCGAAATCGTGACTTTGATGGCTCCCAATTTATCACTGACGTCATGAAGATTTTGGACTGTGCCCTTACCAAAGGTATGAGTATCCCCGACAATCAATCCACGTCCGTAGTCTTGGATCGCGCCAGCGAAAATTTCACTGGCCGACGCTGACTGCCGATTAATAATCACCGTCAATGGACCATCCCAAGCCACACTTGGATCTTTATCGTCCTGAACGAAATTACTTCCATCACTTGCGCGAATTTGAACAACAGGCCCTGTCTTGATAAACAAACCAGACACATTGATGGCCTCATCGAGTGAGCCGCCACCGTTGTTACGCAAGTCCACAACAATGGCTTCAACGCCCTGCTTCTTCATCGCATCAATCTCTCTAAGCATGTCAGCTGAAGAACTTTTGAAGTCTTTCTGTTTATTCTGACGCCCTTCAAAATCCATATAAAACGATGGCAGCGCAATGACCCCTACCTTCATATCGCGAGCTTCAGCTCCCTCACCAACCTGTACAACTCGAACCTTGGATTTAGCTGCCCGGTCAGTCAGTTGAACTTTCTGGCGTTTCAGTACGACCTGCAATTGTACGTTGGAGCCCTTTTCCTCACGGACAAGAGTCAGCTTCACCTCGGTGCCCTGCTTTCCACGAATCAACTTCACCACGTCGCGCAGATCCATGTCGATGACATCAACTGGCGCGTCATTTATTTGAGCAACAGCAATAATCTTGTCGTCAACTTTGACTTTTCCACTCTGCGCCGCAGCACCGCCGGGGACCAATGACTGTATAGTCGTAAAACCATCTTCACTGCGGAGAACAGCACCGATACCCTCGAGCGATAATCTAGTATTGATCCGGAAATCTTCGAGATCGTCCGGGCTCATGTAGTCGCTATGCGGATCGAGAGCACTAGCAAATGCATTGAGAAAAATACCCATCACTTGATCACTACTGGTTTTCTTATGTTGCTTGCGCATCAGATCCATGCGCTTTGCCATCTTCTCTTTGATTTTAGCGGCGTCGGTAATGGTCTCTCTAAGTTGCAGAACCTGAAACTTGACGCGCTTACGCCATCGCTCACCGATTTCCTGCGGTGTCTTTGCCCATGGCATTTTTTTACGATCGACTTCCATGTATTCGTCAACACTGAAGTCATGGGTAGCAGCCACGGCTTCATTGATGGCTTTTTGAGTATCCTCAAAACGCTTACCATAGGTGCCGACGATGTCGTCTATGAAGCTGCAGTCAGCCCGATTTACTGCATCATCAATCTTAGTGGCATAATCCCGCTCAAACCGATCAACATCGCTTTGCAAAAAGTAAAGTTTTCCTGGATCCCATGAACGAAGAAAAAGTTCCAGCGATCGCTTGCTCAGCTCATCGTTGAACTCGGTGTAGGTGAAATGCATCTTGAAATAAGCCTGCGTCAACAAACGCACCTGCTTACAATCCAGCGCGAATGCGCTCGATGAAACTGACGAGATCATCAAGGCAGCGGCCATGGTTTTGAATGCAATACGCTGAAATTTACCGATCATCATAATGGATTCCTCTAAAATCATTAGTCCTTTCATTCTATCACAGAAAGGACCGCGACTAGGTCTGTGAAACAAGGTCAAAGACTATTTAACATTGCGCAAATCCCAGACAAATCGGATTTTTTTCTCATTCCGCCAAAATTCATTTTTTAAACTTTTACAAAAGTCCCCCGAACAGCCAACAGGTTATTCTTAGGTTCTTGGAAGGGGTCTGCATTAGATGGTAGCGACGACGAAAGGCAAGCGTACGTTATGGCTCACAGAGACAACTCTGGAGGAGCACAAACGTCGTGCGGCCCAAATGGCGCATCTAGGCTATGATGTCGCGTTCATAGGCACTATAAAAGCAGCCCTTGAGTCCCTCAATGATCAACGTCCGACATGTATCCTGATTGATGTGGACCGCAAAAATCAGCAGAACATAGCCAAATCAATTGAGCGCTTAAATCAACATCCTGAGTTAAGCAGCACAAAATTTATACTATCTCTTGTGAGCGATGCACCAGATGCCGAAAAGGCTGCAGCATCGGAAAATTTTCGAGATCTGATTCCCTTTAGCCTCAGCGATGAACGATGGCTACAGAGATTTAAGCATGCGGCATCAGCAAAGCCCGTTGAACTCGCCAAACCGCTCTGTGAAATTTCGATGAATCAATTAGCCATGGCGTATGCTCCGGCTCGTGTCGTTTGGATTAGCGAAACGCATATGCGCATTGAATGCCGCGGCGGGCAGACAATGGGGTCAAACCTCCAAATCACCGGGGCAATCAGCGCTGACTTGGGGGTTCCTTACATTAGTCTAACTGTGGAGAGCGTCCATCGCGATGAGCTCATGTACCGTTTCAGCCAGGCACTGACATGCAGATGGCGCGTCCCGGAGTCGCACGTCGAAAGCGCTAAGATTGCTGTCAAACGTCAAATCAGCGCCCATCCAGGACAAGCAACCCGTTTTAGAGCATTCGTTGCAGTCAGCAACCCTGAGATCAGACGAGGACTCGCTACCGACCTCAATAAAAATCAAGTTGAAGTCAAAGTTGCTCTTCTGCGAAGTACGATGGCCATGGAGCTATCCTTTTTTACACCTGATGTGATCTTTCTTGATCATAAAATTATTGCATCCCTTGAGCCTGTAGATCTTCAGCTTTTCGCATCCAAACTTGATGGCCAGACACAAGTTGTGATCTTTAACGCAGATGAATCTAGCATAGACGTCAAAAAAGTCTTTTCACGCCAGAAGATCCATTTCGAAGCCTCCTACGAGCAGAAGAAAATCGCAGACGCCATAAAGACGTACAATCTGAACCCTCAGGCGGCCGTTAAAGCAGACGATCGGCGGATGCACATTCTCCCGGATCAAGCATGGAGCCGGATCGAGCTGCAGATGCCAGCGCGACTGACATCTCTCAATCCAACAGTGGGGCAAATATCTCTACCCTTCTCAGTCTCTGCATTTGCTGCCGTGCGCCTTGAAGCGCCGATTTTGAGAAAATCCCTTGGCAGGGCTCCATACGTGCGAGTCCTGGGGAATACAGTCAATGCAGCCAAGACTTCCACGTCGCAATTTGTTCATCATGGCTCGTTTTATCTTGCTGACGTGACACCGCGCGAGGAAGTGATTTTAAGTGAAGCGTTACTCGCTATGGTCGATCAATATTACAAAAAACATTTTCTCGAGACGGCGCTGAGCATTGATCTTGCCAACAGTGCCAAAGAGTCATTATCTCAAGCTGCAGGCTTTGCTTCGGAGACTGTGGCAGGAGAAATCCCGGATGCTAGAGGGGCCAACGCACAGGCTACACTTCCACGACCCGCGAGACCACCGGTAAAACCTCGCCGCGCAGTTCCCGTTCAAAAGTCTGCGCGTTATGCCCCAGCCTTCAAACTGTCTAACTACGTTGATACGGTCGTTTTGAAAGCGATCTTGGTATTTGCATTTGCAATGGCAGTGGTGTTGGGGCTACTCAGTCTGGCTAGCCGTATCGATCCATCGTTTTACAAAGATCACGGGCGTCAATATTCAGATTTCTTCTTACGTATGACGGATCCTGAATTTCGGGAAAAAAATCCGACACCGCAGCCACCAGGATCATTCAGAGACCAAAAATAAATAATCTCATTAAATTTGTGTCTGATTTTCTTGTCGTTTTTTCCTGGAGGCGCAAACCGCCTTGTCTTTGCATGTTCCAAATAGATCCAAACGATGGGTTTTCAATTCCATCCCAAACTTGGACGCGATTTTTTCCTGTAGCAGTTCAATATCTTGATCTTCAAACTCAACCACATGACCGCACTCCGTGCAGATCAGGTGATCGTGATGAGCGCCGGGGTGAGCCACTTCGAATACGGAGCGCCCATCTTGAAAGGACTTTTGTTCGATGAGCCCAGCTTCCGTCAGTAAATTGAGAGTTCGGTAAATGGTAGCCAGACCAATATCATGCCCCTCAGCCCGCACACGACGATGCAGCTCCTCAGCGTCCACATGAGAGTTAATCGACAAAAAATGCTGTACGATCACGCGGCGTTGCTGGGTCTGTTTTAGGCCCATTTGATCAAGATATTGATCCAAGCCTTCCCAAAACCATGCAAATCCTAATGTTTCATTTTTAGGCATATCGCCCATGTACGATCCTGTCTCAGATAAATCCCTGAAATGTTCAGCAATTGGCAGGGTTCTAACACCAAGCTTTGCGGGCAGCAAGAGTTTACCCATGCGCAGGACTGAGGCTACCTGAAAATCCCTAAAAACATAATTGGAAGAACCGAGATTTTCCATTACATTTCTTAGACTTAAATCTCACTTGTCGAAGGGAGTTTATCTCTTTATGTCAGCAAATGCTTTTGATCTTGTCGTTATCGGTTCCGGACCGGGTGGATATGTGGGCGCAATCCGCGCCGCGCAACTGGGACTTAAAGTTGCTCTCATTGAAAAATTTCAACACCTTGGTGGTACGTGTTTGAACGTCGGTTGTATTCCGACAAAAGCACTTCTTGAGAGCGCCAAGACTTGGGACAAGCTCCAGCATATTGAAGAACTCGGATTCCAGGCGGGTAGCCCCAAATACTCATGGGATAAGATCATGGGCCGCAAGGATAAGATCGTCGACGATCAGCGCAAGGGCCTGCGCTTTCTCATGAAGAAAAACAAAATCGAAGTCTTCGAAGGCCACGGCCGTATCGCGGGCAAAGGTAAAGTCACCGTTGCATTAAACGATGGTAAGTCGACCACCCTTGAAACCCGCAACATCATGATCGCCACAGGTAGCCGCGTGCGTCAGCTGCCATTTGCCAAGACAAACGGCAAGGGCATCATGAGTTCTGACGACGTACTCTTCATCACTGAAGTGCCTAAGTCTATGGCCATCATTGGTGGTGGCGTGGTTGGGATTGAATTTGCAAGCTTGTTTGCCCGTTTCGGCACAGATGTCACCGTCGTCGAGGCTGCTCCACAAGTGCTCCCCTACGAAGACGAGGAGACTGTTAAAGAGCTTGTGCGTTGCGTGAAAAAACAAGGCGTACAGTTTGAAACCGGTGCCAAAATCACAGCGATCGAAGACAAAGGCAAAGACGGCGTTAAGCTGACGACAGCCGAAAGCACCAGAACATTTGCGAAGGTGTTAGTCTCGATTGGTCGCGAGCCGGTAACCGATGACATTGGACTAAACACCGTCGGTGTCACAACAGACCGTGGATTTATCAAAGTCGACCTTGCCACCTATAAAACATCCTGTGACGGTATCTACGCCATTGGTGACGTCATCCCAACACCGATGCTTGCCCACACAGCCAGCGCGGAAGCATTTAACTGTGCAGAAGTGATCGCCGGCAAAAAGCCTCACAAAGTGCACTACGAAGCAAATCCAAGCGCCATTTACACGTATCCTGAAATCGCGTCGATCGGTATGACGGAAAAAGCGCTGAAGGAAAAGGGCATTGAATACAAGTCAGGAAAATTCCCGTTCAGCCCGATGGCAAAAGCGAAGATTGAAGATGCAACCGACGGCTTTATCAAAATCCTGTTTGAGCCAAAATACCGCGAGATTTTGGGCGTTCACATTGTCCATGCACGCGCTACGGAAATGATCGCTGAGTTCAGCCTTGGCAAAGTACTGGAGACGACCGTTGATGAAATCGCCCACACGATCCATCCGCATCCGACGTTGAGTGAGACCATCATGGAAGCAGCCCATGCCGCGTTGGGCGCTGCGGTTCACATGTGATTATTGACTCCGTAACCGAAAGTAAAAAGCGCATGAGTTCAGACGTAACAGAAGTCATATTGCCATCAATGGGTGAAGGAATTGCCGAGGCCACGCTTGTGAAGTGGCTCAAAAAACCTGGCGAGTCTGTCAACAAAGACGAGCCTCTTCTCGAGGTGTCTACAGATAAGGTCGACACAGAGATTCCATCCCCAGCGTCGGGCACCCTACTCAAGACTCTAGCCACCGAAGGCACAACCATCGAGGTTAATGCGACCATTGGCTGGATTGGACCGCAGGGTGCAGAAATTCCTGCAGCATCGGCAAAAAAAGCCGGAGCTTCGGCTGGCAAACCGGCAGCAGCGCCCGGAAGTCGCACGTCTGCGTCTGGTAACGCAGCACCCATGGCACGCGCTGGTTCTGGCAATACAGCTGCGCCAACTTTTTTCCACGATGGATCTGTCACCTTGCGCTCATCACCTCTGGTACGCAAGATTGCCAGAGAGTTTGGTATTGATCTGCGGCGAGTTCCAGGCACTGGTCTAGGTGGACGCATCACGAAAGCGGACATCGAAGCCTACCAGCAAAATCCTATGGCGCACATGCCTGCAGGTCAGCCGGTAGCTGCTCAACCGCCCCTTTTAGCCCGTGTCTCAACCCAAAACACGAATGGTCAAGAAACCCTCGAGGGCGTTCCTGTTCGTCGGGAAAAGATGACCAAGATGCGTCGTCTCATTGCCGAGCACATGGTCGAAAGTGTTCGTGTGTCTCCTCACGTCACCACAACCTTTGAGATTGATCTTCACAAAGTCGTCGAGATGCGCGAGGCACACAAAAAGTCGTTTGCTGAGCGCGAAGGCTTCAATCTCACCTATACGCCGTTTTTAATCCGGGCAGCCGTCGAGGCCATTAAGAAATTCCCTGTGGTTAATGTCTCGGTTGATGGTGACGAAGTCCTTTGGAAAGACGCCATCAATATCGGATGCGCTGTAGCACTAGGCTCCGAAGGTGGCGGAGGCCTCATCGTCCCCGTCATTAAGAACTGTGAGACCAAAACGCTTCGCGATATCTGCAAAAGCCTGAATGACCTCGCATCTCGCGCTCGCTCAAAGAAACTCCAAGCTGATGAAGTCATCGGTGGAACATTCTCAGTCACCAATCCCGGCGGCTGGGGATCGATCACCTCTAACCCTATTATCAATCAACCCCAAGTCGCAATGCTGGGCATCGGCGCCATCGTTAAGCGCCCAGTTGTCACAGCAGACGACAAGATCATCATCCGCCCGATGATGATGGCCTCACTCACCTTCGATCACCGCGTGATTGACGGCGAAGGCGGAGCGATGTGGTTGGCTGAATATAAGAGGATTTTAGAAAACTGGACGGAAGCACCGTGAGTTAAAAAAGGGGACAGTCATCTGTCCCCTTTTTTGTTGCTCTTAGACTAAACGTGGATCCAAAGCATCCCGCAGGGCATCGCCGACTCGATTGAGAGCAAAGACGATGAGAAATAGCGTGACGCTCACACCAAAGGTCGGCCACCAGATTCCGTTTAGAAGCTCTCCCGGAGCGTCAGCAATCATCTGGCCCCAGCTTGATCCATCCTGCACACCAACACCCAGATAGGTCAAAATCACTTCAGCCTTAATCGCACCCATCACTTCCATGGAGGCTGCCACAACTGCAATATGCATAACGTTTGGAAGAATATGTTTGAAGATCAAGCGCATATTACTTGCCCCGACCAGGCGGCTTGCCATGACAAACTCGCGTTCGCGAAGCTTGATAAATTCAGCTCTCGTCATACGGCATAGCCCCACCCACCCTACAAGTCCCATAGCAACGCAGATGGAAAGTAGTCCTTTACCCATTATGTAGCTGATCGCGATGATCAGCAGTATGTACGGCACCGATACAATCACCGAGTAAACCCACTGTACACCCGCATCGATTCTTCCACCAAAATAACCAGCAATCGCTCCCATAGCTAAACCAATAGGAAGACTGATACAAGCCACCAAGATTCCCAAAGTCATCGCTGTACGCGCGCCAGCTATGAGCTTAAACAAAACACTGCGACCAAAAAAGTCGAGCCCGAGCCACAGCGCTGGCTTGGCGGCGGACGGCGGCGCAAACGGTTCGCCAACCGCTTTTTGAAAGTCAGGAATCAGCCCCAAATATCCACACATCGCAAGCAATAGGTATATGGCCACAATCGCCATACACGCCATTGTAAGGGGGCTTTGCTTTAGACGCCTCCAGGCGCGACGACCAAGGGAGTCGCCCACAGATGAATTTAATGGAGCCGTTGTCACACTCATGTTCACCTCACCTTAAGACAACTTCACACGCGGATCGACCAGCGCATAAAGAACATCAGTTAGTAGATTAAAAAGCGAATAAGCCACGGCGATCATGATCGTCACGCCTTTAATAACTGGAAAGTCACCCGTATTCACCGAAGACACCAAAAGATCGCCTAGGCCTGGGATCGAAAAATATTTTTCTAAAACAAATGATCCCATCACAAGAAACGGCACTTCCACAACCGTGTACGTCATGACTGGAATCATCGCGTTCTTCAACACATGCTTAAACATGACTTGCTTTTCAGATAAGCCCTTCGCGCGCGCCGTCCGCACATAGTCCGCCTTGGTTTCTTCCAGCAATATACTGCGGTAAAGTCTGACGTCGGGGCCGAAGTGCACGATCATAAGAATAATCCAAGGCAAAAATAGATACGGCAGACCCTTTAACCCAGGAATGAAACCATTAATCTCAAAGAGATCTAGCTTGTAGGCCAAAAAGTACTGTAACAGCAGCACGTAGACGAGAAATGACACGCTCATGCAAGCAGTAAATATCACTGACATGAAGCGGTCAAATGCCGTCCCCCGGTACCAGGCCACAAGCATCGCCACGATTAAGTTCAGAACTGTTCCCATGATAAATGGAGGCATCGTCACAGCAAGCGACACCAAGGCCCCTTGCTTAAACATCTCGGACAATCGCTCACCACTAACAAACGAGCGTCCAAAATCCGCAGTCAAAATCTCCCTCCAAAATTGGAGGTACTGCATGATCAGCGGCTTATCGAGCCCCCACTTTGCACGCAATGCGGCAATCTTCTCTGGTGTTGCATGGGACCCTAGAGCAACGCGAGCTGGATCCTCTCCAAAGAAGGTGAACAAGAAAAAGATCAATAATGTGACACCAACAAGGATGGGGATCATCTGCAAAAGACGTCTAATGACATACTGAATCATAAGGATAGACCCTCCTTCTGCTTGGCTACATCGATATCCATATGAATGGCATCGCGGTCGCTTTCCAGATCGCGTTTAAAATTTCGCACCCAATTTTTAGGGTAAAGACCCACACGAATTGCGCCCATCAGGGGTACAATGGGTACGTCCTTTTTTATGATCTCAGCCATCTCTAGGAAAAGCTTGTCACGAGCCTCACCAGGTGGCGTGATTTTCGTCTTATCGGATAGTGCATCGTAATCCGAATTCTTCCAGTTACCATAATTTTGACCTTGAGTTCGGGCCAGGGCGGTCAGTAAGGAAGTAAAATTTTCGGGATCTGGATAGTCAGCGCCCCAGCCTGAGGTGATCAGGTCAAAATCCCCTTCTTCGATTTTCTTCAGATAAGATGAATAAGGCATCGCATCTATGGTGATTTTGACGCCAATTTCCTCTAGCGTGCGTCGATGAAACTCAAAAATCCTTTGGGCTGAACCACCTGCCGACGTCACGTACTTGAACGTCGGTAAACCTCGCCCATTTGGGAATCCGGCCTCAGCCATTAATGCCTTGGCTTTTTCAACATCCCGAGCGTACCAGGTAAAACCAATATCTCTGTGATTGGAGGTAATTGTCATGGGGACAACGGTATCCAAAACAATACCGCGTCCATTTAGAACTT
>JBIIGV010000070.1:0-15230 GCA_044236265.1 Oligoflexales bacterium | reverse complement strand
CTGCTGGGACAACGCCGTTGCGGAAAGTTTCTTCAAAACACTCAAGACGGAATTAGTGCCAAGAAATGGATTTGCCACGCGCAGCGAAGCGCGTGGGATGGTCTTTGAGTGGATTGAAAGGGTCTATAATCGTGAGAGACTTCATTCAACGCTTGGATATTTGTCACCTGCATTGTATGAAGCAAAAACAAGGGCGTCCTGAGTGTCTACTTTATCAGCGGAACTCCAGGCACTCTTAATTTCAATAGCCTTATTTTCTCAAGGAATCGGGCAGCCACGACTTTCACGCGGAGCTGGCGTGCTCGCTCAGATCGTATTCTTTACACCAATTGTGATCATAATTGGTGCCACTTTGTTCATTGTGGGCGGCTCTATGATTTACTTGTTCACTTGATTGCCGTCTATGAGTTTTGGGTACACACGACCAAACCCAAATTGATTCACGTTCAATCAATTTGGGTTTGGTCGTATGTCCCCATTTTAAAAGGATCGTAAAAAGTTAGACCAGAGCCAATCAACGCCAGTGTGCAACAAAGCTGGCGCAGCCAAGCTTTTGCGTCCGGTGCGCTCGTAAACGTTTGCATAGGCAAGACCGGCCACTGTTGCCAGGGCAACATACCGCCAATCCCAGAGAGGCTCATTGTTGAGATGGCTTAGTCCAAAGATAAGAGCCGTCATCCACGTAGCCGTCAATTTTTTATTCCAAGTCTTTGGCCAAGGCATGGCTTCAAGTGTGGGCTGCATTAATCCGCGAAATAGTAACTCTTCTGGCAAGGCGACCGTTAAATAAAGTCCCAAAGCTTCCACGGGATACTGCCAAAAGGGTGCAATCTTTGGATTCCATGCAAAAAATCCGGTGAGAAATCCAAAACCGATGGCAAGCGGTGTAAACCACAACTGATCGCGAAGCGTTGCGTCAAGATCAGCTTTTTTCGGCATGATCCGAAAGTTCACCACACCAATACACGACTCAGCACCTGCAACCTTCATGGCTGCCATGGCCAGTACACATGAAATCCAGACGTTCAACATGTATGCTGCACCGCCCTCAGGCCAGGGCCACACAGGCGCTAATAGACCAGAGTCGAACGGAGCCCAAATAATCAAAATAATCGCCAGTAGCCACCAGGGTCTACGACCTACCGGCATCAGGGATGCCAACACTGCAAAAACGAAAGGTATAGAAATCATACCGAGATAGATCAATGATCCACTCGCTGTTATGACAGCCTCACCCACATCCGCCGCGCTCACACCCAAAGCGTAGACAAGATAAGCCGTAAACGCCCACACCCAAGTGCCCGCCGCAATTCGCCACGGGGCATGGTGCTGATTTTTCGGTTTCAGTGCTGCTCTTTCAGCACTTGAACTAATCACGCCAGTCAATAGAAAGCCTGCAACAACGATTGCGAAAGCTAGTACCAACCCAAGACTTGCCACATGCCAAGGCGTACCGCTTGCATGCAATATCCCGGCTGCGATTGCTGTCAACAACGTTGAACTTAGACTAATGCCCAAGAACTGGTTTTTGGAGATCAATTCCATAGTCACAAAAACAACCTTCACTACATCATCAGTTTGGCACCAAATCTTATAAACGGCCCCGAATCAGAACGACTAACGATTGAATCCTGCAACCAATAGCCCCGATCAACAACAATTCCAGTGACGTCACCGTAGTTACCGTCATTCGCCATTTTCTCGACATCAAGGTAGTAGCTCAGGACGCCGCTGTAACCGAGGTCTGAGAACCACTTTAGACGGCCCCCACCCCAGGTTGTGCCAAGTCCGAATGAGCCATAAAGGATATCCCACTTCGCAGAACGCTCACCAGAAATCTTGTTACTATCGCACTCGTGCGAGTTACAGTAATCGATTGTTCTGTCTGAATAGGTATCCACTTGATAGTAGCGTTTTGAGAATGAGATCGGAACTCGCCCCTGGCCGTGATAAATCGTCACGCTAGTTACAGCATAAAAGCGCTCCCCGAAGCGAACACCCAAGTTATACGCTGGACCCAAAACATTGCTGCGGCTACCGGTGGCCACGCCAGCTTCAACTTCGAGGTTTGGCTGTAAAACCCACCCTAACCCGAAGCCCAAAAAGTTTCGTGGCGCGATCCCAAAGCCGTTATCAATACTGATGTAGAAATCCTGGTCTGTAGGTTTATTTTCTGTCTCCGCCAAAATTGGCGCAGCCATTACGATCGACAGGAAACACATCGCTGCAAAAGCATTTTGGATTGTATTTTTCATTGGGCAGATCCTTTGTAAAAAGTTGCGCTCACAGATTCTTTGAAGACGTCGAATTACCCTTTTGCCCAATAAAAGGAAAGAAATTATGATCGTCACACTTGAGGCATTTTTACACGCTACCGAGGTAAAAGCGGGTTTCACTCTGCTCCGATTGAATACCGATGCATCTAATCAATGAAAAAAAAATGGATCGGCGATAGCACCGATCCGATTTTGAGTAAACTCAATCTAAAGCTTAGCCGGCCTTCATGGCCTTGGGATTATTGCCAGCCTTCTCTTCTTTGGCCTTTTGCATCGCCTGAGCCATCTTTGCTTTCTCTACCTCTTTAGCCTTTTGTTGCTTCATTTTGTCTTTTGGACTTCTGTCACCCATCGCAAATCTCCTTTTATACGGGTTGAACCTATGGACGCATGTCCTACACCTTTATTTTACTGCTAACGGGGATCAGGAGTTAGCCGGCAAGATTTGACCCTCGCCTAACCTATTGAATCTACGACATAATCCACTCAACCGACGGGAACGTCCACGTTTCCGTAATTTCAATATTTTATTGATATTTCTATTGAAATTAATTAAAAACCGTCTCGAAAGAGAGACCCGACGTGTACCACTACGAAATGAATGAACTGATCATCAAGCGCGAGAAGGCTGCAGCCCGTGAGCTGCGCAAGTCTCGCTGGTGGCAATCCAAGATTGCATGTCGGGCTACCTGCCATTACTGCTCAAAATCACTAAGAAAAGACGAGTGTACGATGGATCACGTGGTGCCTATTGGCCGCGGCGGAAAATCCACCAAAGGCAACGTGGTGATCTCATGCAAGGACTGTAATAACGCGAAAAAAGACCGCCTGCTTATGGATTGGTCATCCTACCGTCAAGACGGGGAGCTAGATTTGGCAAGCTCGCATGAGCCACGCGACCAAAAAGAGCATGACGAATAACTGAACGTAGTGAAACCATCGAATTGAACCAGAAAGAGCGGGAAATCCGCCTTTTTTTGAATTCTGCTTGCGAAGAGCTTGCTCGTAACCTGCCGATGCGCCCGAGCGATTGTTCTTTTTATCAGCAGTAGCCCTGCTGCGAACATCCTTGATATTGGTGATTTTTGGCTTATCGCTCATGGCTTTCGACGTCCTCAAGAGTATGATACAACGACTCTTCACTGAACGTCTAGAAGGTCCCATGAATTCGACCAAATCTGCACAGCCGACAACCATCCAAAAGCCTCTGGTCATTGTACCAACGTACAATGAGGCGGATAATGTCGAGCCATTGGTACAAAGAGTTTTTGCTGCCGTTCCACACATTGATCTTCTGTTTGTTGACGACAATAGCAAAGATGGCACTCGTGACCGCATTGACCAGTTGATGCAAAAGCACTCAGGCCAGATTCACATTTTAAAACGCGCGGGCAAGCTCGGGCTGGGCACTGCCTATCTTGACGGCTTTCGCTGGGCTCTGGGTAAGGGCTACGATGCCATTATTGAGATGGATGCAGACCACTCCCATGACCCAAAAGAACTCGCAACCTTCATTCAAAAGCTCGCTCAGTACGATGCAGTCGTTGGTAGTCGCTACTGCGAAGGCGGCGGGACTGAAAACTGGAGCTTTGTCAGAAAGTGTATCAGCGTTTTTGGCAGTTTTTATAGTCGCGCCATCCTTGGACTTGAGATCCGCGATTTGACCGGCGGCTTTAATGCTTGGCGTCGCGACACAATCACAGCCATTAACCCAGATCTTGTGCGCAGCGAAGGCTACTCTTTCCAAATTGAGCTTAAATACCGCGCGCATCTTGCCGGTAAAACGATTGTTGAATCACCTATTTTGTTTTCGGAAAGGCGCGCAGGCCAATCAAAGATGAGCCTAGCCATCGTCTTAGAGGCTATGGTGCGAGTCTGGTCGCTACGAGCGATCAAAGGTGAATTACTGGCCAGGAAGTCACAACACACATCCGCATCATGAAAAGCCGCTACGATATTTTATTTGAGCCTGTCCGCATTGGTCCTGTGACCGCTCCGAACCGCTTTTATCAAGTTGCCCACTGTAATGGTTTGGGGCACCGCTTCCCTAAATCCCTCGCAGCACTCCGCGCCATGAAGGCCGAAGGTGGCTGGGGCGTGGTGTGCACAGAGGAAGTTGAGATTCATCACACGAGTGATCTCTCTCCGTTTCATGAGGGTCGTCTTTGGAATGATGATGACATCCATGGACTTCGTCTCATGGCCGAAGCAGTTCAACGCCATGGATCACTTGCAGCCATTGAATTGGTTTACAGCGGTATGAACTCCACAAATTTATATTCCCGCGTTCCCCCACTTGGTCCAAGGTCTATGGGAACGTCTGGGGGCTGCGGATTTGACCCTGTTCAATCAAGACGCATGGACAAAGACGATATTCGCAACGTGCGTCGTTGGCACAGACAGGCAGCAAAGCGAGCTAAAGACGCCGGATTTAACATCATCTATTGTTATGCTGGGCACGGCTTGACTCTTCCAATGCAGTTTATGATGCGTCGCTATAATGATCGCACCGACGAATACGGGGGAAGCCTTGAAAACCGTGTTCGATTTTTCAGAGAAATCATCGAGGAAACAAAAGACGCTGTCGGTGACAAGTGTGCCGTCGCGGTGCGCTTTGCAGTCGATGAGCTTCTTGGTGACGAAGGCATCACGCATCAAGGCGAAGGCTATGACATTGTTTCCATGCTGGCAGAACTTCCTGATCTTTGGGATGTGAACATCAGCGGCTGGACTAACGACTCTGCGACCTCCCGCTTTGAAAAAGAAGGTTATCAAGAGCCCTATATCTCGTTTGTAAAAAAACTGACAACAAAACCAGTCGTTGGAGTCGGCCGCTACACCTCGCCAGACTCCATGGTCTCCGCCGTGAATCGCGGCGTTCTAGACTTGATTGGTGCAGCGCGGCCATCCATAGCAGATCCGTTCCTTCCAAATAAAATCAAAGAAAATCGACTGGAAGACATCCGCGAATGTATTGGCTGTAATATCTGTGTTGCTGGGGATATGAAAATTGTCCCCATTCGCTGCACACAAAACCCAACCATGAGCGAAGAGTGGCGCCGTGGATGGCATCCAGAAAAAATTGCATCAAAAACATCAGATAAAGAGATTCTTGTCGTCGGCGGCGGCCCTGCAGGGCTTGAGTGTGCACGCGCTCTTGGGCAAAGAGGATATCCTGTAACGTTGGTTGATAGCCGCCGAGACTTTGGCGGTCGGGTTCTCCTCGAGTCAAAACTCCCGGGACTTAGTGAATGGCGACGGGTCGCAGAGTGGCGCCTGGCCGCTCCGCAGCAGCGCCCTAACCTAACTTACTTTCCCTCAAGCTTGATGACTGTCAAAGACGTCCTTGAAACCGGTATTAAAGATGTCATCATTGCAACCGGTGCAAAATATAGACGCGATGGCATTGGACGCACCATTCATCGTCCAATTCCCGGCCATGAACAAGCAAATATTTTCACTCCTGACGACATCATGGACGGCAAGGTACCGTCAGGAAACGTCGTCATTTACGATGACGATCACTACTATATGGGTGGAGTCATCGCAGAAAAGCTAGCTCTAGCGGGCTGCCAAGTCTCTTTAGTGACTCCTTCGCCCATGATTTCATATTGGTCCCAGTTCACCCTTGAACAAGAAAAGATTGAGAAAAAGCTCCTTGCACTTAATGTCAAATGCCTGACACGTCACACCTTGAATACAATCTATCACCATGATGTGTCAGTTGAGTGTGGACTAACCGGCACCCTGACATCGCTTAAGGCTGACGCCGTTGTCCTCATCACAGACCGTAAACCAAATGATCAACTTTATCACAAGTTAAAACCGCACCTAGAAAGCGGCGCGTTGCAATCACTGCGCATCATCGGCGACGCAGAGGCACCCAGCACAATTGCTCAAGCTGTCTATGCTGGCCATCTCGCTGCACGCGAGTTTGACGAGACGATTGACCCCGATCAGACGCCGTTTAAGGTCGAGCGCGTTACAGACTTCTCCCCAATAAATTAGTGCCACCCGACTAATAAATTAGTGCAATAAATTAGTGCCACCCGACTGATTTACTATTTAAATAGTGAATCAGTCGGGTGGCACTAATTGCCAAATTAGATGGTGTCGTAACGGTCTGCGTTCATGACTTTAGTCCATGCGGCGACGAAGTCGTTCACAAACTTCTGTTTGTTATCGTCTTGCGCATAAACCTCAACACATGCCCTTAAGATCGAATTCGAACCAAAGACAAGGTCCGCGCGCGTAGCCGTCCACTTCACCGTTCCTGACTTGCGATGAACAATGTCGTAGCTGTTCTTACCCGTTGGCTTCCATGTGTATGACATATCTGTCAGATTTACAAAGAAGTCTGTTGTTAAAGTCCCAACACAATCAGTTAAGACTCCGTGCTTTGTCTTACCGTGATTGGTACCCAGCACACGCATGCCACCCATCAAAACCGTCATTTCATTCGCTGTCAGACGCATCAGCTGAGCGCGGTCCAGGAGCAGCTCTTCTGGAGTGACGACATAATCTTGTTTGAGCCAGTTACGGAAACCATCGGCGACAGGCTCCAGCACATCAAACGACTCCGCATCAGTCATCGCCTGCGTCGCATCACCGCGGCCTGGCGTGAACGGAACTGCAACAGGGAATCCTGCTGCCTTTGCAGCTTGCTCAATCCCCAAGTTTCCACCAAGAACGATCACGTCAGCAACACTTGCGCCAGTTTCCTTAGCAATCTTTTCGTAGACCGCCAATACTTGACTCAAGCGGGCTGGCTCATTGCCAGCCCAGTCTTTTTGAGGAGCCAAGCGAATTCTTGCACCGTTTGCACCGCCTCGTTTGTCGGAGCCTCGGAAGGTTCTCGCGCTATCCCAAGCGGTAGAGACCATGTCGCCAATGCTTAGACCTGCAGCGGAAATCTTGGATTTGACCGCAGCAACGTCATAGTCCTTGCGACCTGCAGGAATAGGATCCTGCCAAATCAGATCTTCCTTTGGCACATCAGGACCGATGTAACGAGCCTTTGGCCCCATATCGCGGTGAGTCAACTTGAACCAAGCGCGAGCAAATACTTCAGAGAAATAGGCTGGGTCTTTGTGAAAACGCTCAGAGATCTTTCTGTACTCTGGGTCCATCTTCATAGCCATGTCTGCATCCGTCATGATCGGATTACGTCGAATCTTCGGATCTTCGACGTCTACAGGCTTGTCCTCTTCCTTGATGTTTTTTGGCTCCCACTGCGATGCTCCAGCTGGGCTCTTTTTCAATTCCCAGTCGTGATTAAGCAGCATATCGAAATAGCCATTGTCCCATTTCGTCGGATTTGTGGTCCAAGCGCCCTCGATTCCACTCGTCACCGTATCGCGCCCAACAGCTCGAGTCTTATGATTCATCCAGCCAAGACCTTGCTCATGGATATCCGCGCCCTCTGGTGCAGGACCAAGATTAGCAGCGTTACCGTTACCATGAGCCTTTCCAACTGTGTGACCACCAGCCGTCAAGGCTACGGTTTCTTCGTCATTCATCGCCATGCGAGCAAAGGTTACACGAATATCGCGCGCAGTTTTTACAGGATCTGACTTACCGTCGACACCCTCAGGATTTACATAAATAAGTCCCATCATCACCGCTGCCAAAGGATTCTGTAGATCACGCTCACCTGAGTAGCGTGATCCTTCGCTACCACTCGGTGCTAACCACTGCTTTTCAGATCCCCAGTAGATATCTTTTTCTGGATGCCAGACGTCTTCACGTCCAAAGCCGAAACCAAAAATCTTCAGCCCCATGGACTCGTAAGCCATGTTGCCAGCAAGAATCATTAAATCAGCCCAGCTAATCTTGTTGCCGTACTTTTTCTTGATAGGCCAAAGCAAACGGCGTGCCTTATCAAGGTTGGCGTTGTCTGGCCATGACCCCAAAGGAGCAAAACGCAGCGTTCCATTTCCTGCACCGCCGCGTCCATCGGCGATACGGTATGTGCCTGCCGAGTGCCAAGCCATCCGAATCATGAGTCCACCGTAGTGCCCCCAGTCCGCTGGCCACCAATCTTGGCTATCGGTCATTAGTTTTTTGAGATCGTTTTTTACCGCTGTAAAGTCGAGTTTTTTAACCTCTTCGCGGTAATTAAAATCACGACCCATCGGATTAGTTTTTGTGTCGTGCTGATGCAAAATATCGAGGTTGAGTGACTTTGGCCACCAATCGGATTTAGACATAACCTGCGACGTAACCGCACCATGCATAAATGGGCACTTGCCTGAAGATCCTTGACTCATCTGCCACTCCTGATTTTTGTCCCGATACTGTTCAACAAAATGAAATAAAACGATCAACGCGTACAATTTTTGTACAACATCGATCTAAAAGCGTAGCTGAATCCGCAGGAAACGGTCAACCCCTCGAACTAAATTCGTAGCCGCTCAATTTTTACTTCTTCAGCAGAATGTGTGCCGCTACCGCACGCAACTTCTGGTCACCCAAATAAGCCTGTGAAGGCATCTGAGGGAAGCCACTGCGGACTTTCACGGGAGCACGAGCAAAGTTCACAATGCCCTCTGGATTGCCTTTATACTTCGCTTGAATCTCTTTTACGGGTGGTCCGATCAATTGATAGTTCATCGCGTGACAGCCTGCGCAAATTGCTGCATAGGTTTGCTCACCAAGATTATCCGACTTGACTTCAGGAAGTTTATCCTAGACGATTTTAACTAAGCTAATACCCCGTAAGTAATGCCAAAAGTTGTGGCATGAAAGCTGCGCTCACTTGGCTGCAACGGGTTAGACCCGGCTTTAGACGCTAAAATCAATTCAATAGGAGCTGATAGAAGATGCGAATTACAATACTGACAGTTCTTTTGATTAGCCTGACTGCTTGCGCATCGTCAAACAGGAAAGACACCAAAAATGATTCAAGTAAACAACCCGCTCCAAATTCCATAAAAATCGGTGAGCTTGCGGACGATACAAAAATCTACAATTTAAATTCGAAATTAAACTTTGTAATTAACCGCGATATAAAGCAAACGAGCCTAAACTACTTTCAAGATAATCGATGGACTTCTAGCCCTATCTGGACAAAAGACTACTGTTCGTTCGGTGGAGGAGGTTCAAATATCAACGAGACGACGGGCGCTACCGATCGTGTAGTATTTATCAAATCAATACCCGAGGGTGCAAAATCCATTCGCATTGGACTCTCAGGCGAGCAGATAAGAACATTCGTTTTAGTAGAGTGTGCACTGCAGACAATATCAAAAGAACAGATAACTTACGGTCAGTTGAAAAAATTAACCGGCAATCTTTTCAGGTTAGAGTCACCTTGAAATTAGCAAATCCGTAACGTCCAAACAATCATGCTGCCATACTATAACTGACAATCAACCCATCGACCAACCGCTCTCTCCGAACTTTTGATGACTATTCAGGGACACATAACTGATTGGTTGTTGATTGATCTGCAACATCAATGGGCAACCAGTTATGCGTCCCCGATTTCCCGATTTCCATTGGTCGCTTTGAACTCCGCTTCAGTAACTGCAACTCCTTGCGCAGCATTAGTATCTCTTGCGTATGGAGCGCCGGCATCATCAGCCAAATAAACTGGCGGATGAGAACTTCAAAAATGGCTATGACGTTATCCCACATGTTTAGAACTTAACCGGACGTCCCGAAAATTGATAGACTACCCAAAATTTGTGGTAACGATAACGTAGCGACATGTCTGACGTTACGAATTATTGGACGGTACGCGCAAAGCTCCTCCCAGATGATTCAGCATTTTCGTAAGCGATCCACAATCCCATATGTCGTCTAAATTTTACCCACCCCCGCGTTCAAAAAACATCGTCTGAAATCTCCAAAATTTCGTCAAAATTCTGCTATGAAAAGGCGAGACATTATCTGCCTCGCTGTCATTCAAAAATCATTAGTTTTTTCATAGACGCACTGCGCTTTTGTTCTTCAGTTATTTTTTTGACCTTCTGTTTTCCGTCTCTCTAATTATTCTTATTGCAGGTCTAAATGTTGACTAAATAGTGTCGGATTAATCATATACTGCCGCCCTTTTTATAATCTTCGCCCCCTACGATTATAGCCGAGAAAAATTGCAACAATGCTTATGGCAGCGACTATTACCGCTGAAAGTAAACCTTTTGCCTCAGAATTTGTTTCCACACCGGAACTAAAATATCCTACGCCGAATGCGAACAATATGAATAGAACGGCGCGAAACCAAATCTCGAACTTTGAAACACGACTAGGGAATATAGATGTGTAAAAAAATAAAATTCCGAACAAACACCACGCCAATAACGGCAGCCAGGCAGGTTCTGCTTGCCCTGAAATAAAAAGTATAATTAATTGCAATAAAAAAATAAGACCGCGGCCGACTTGATTAATAACTTGACGCAGCATATAATCCTTCCGTTTTTACGCCGAATCCCTGAATAAGAAATATAATTGAGCCAATTTAAAAACTCTTGAAATACGGCTCTTTTATTTTACGTGAGTGGACTTGTTAAGTATTTTTCCACACGATGTAAGCACTAATCAAAACATCAGGATAAAAAACGCTCAAGAAATCTGTATCTCAATACTTCCGATCAATGCAACGAAATCTTTTTCCCGGATTTGCTGAAGATCTGGGTCCTACAACGGACAAACATCTTCGTGTCATTGTAGCACTCGACATGATTGAGGTAGAGAAATTCACTTTTTATCAAAGCCCCTTTGCTGTGGGGAGACTACCGGTAAATCGCAATGCTATAGTCAGTCGACAGAGGCTTAATGGGCTTCTGACCAGTGGGCGTGACGTTCCTCTGATTCAGAGGTGTAACGCAACCCTGACTCCATACCACCGGGGGCATGGGAACAATGATCAAAAGTCGGCCCTAGCGTGCCTCAAGCGAATTACCGCGATTGGCGGAACTTATTTTTTGCGAATACGTGTGGACAAATCAATAATCTTTGACGAAGGCGGCTCATTCTTGGGTATGTGAGCCGCTATGACATTTGATTGCGCGTAGTCAAGTACGGATTTTCCGTCACCGTCCAAAATTGATGGATCAGCGCCATGCTTTAACAGCAGCTCTAACACATCACTGTAATGGTTAATGGTGTCACCGAATCGCATGGCCATGAGGTGCAAGCAAGTTAATCCCAATGGCCCACTGCGGCTTAGATCAATTCCGGCATTTATAAGTGTACTAAGGGGCTTACTGATTACACCATGATAGCCACGAACTTTACCGGCAATAATCTCTAACTGCAAGAGATCAAACCCATCCGCGCTTTTGTATGCGCGAAGCTCGGAATAGGCATGCTCAACAGAACCTTTGTCAACAGGTCGCTTCTCATTTAAGATGATATCGCGATGCCACTGCTGCCCCATCGTCAGCTCAGTTAATTCGGGGTTCAAATTAACTATTCCGCGAACGTCAGAACAAAAAACCGCAAACGCGTTTTTATGTTCCTTTAGAAACTTCCACACAATTAAATTATGTTTCAAAAAATTCCACGTTTTTAGCGTATTTAACGGCAGACTTTCCATTTGGATCCGACAGTAGCGCGAGACTAAACAAATCCTTCGTCATTACGGCACTTGCCATCGGACAACAATGTGGGAGCCCCCGAGGGCCAAATGCGTTAGCGCCCTTTTCTATTAGCGGCAAAATCGCCCATCTCCGCCCGCACGAAATCGCTAAATCAAGGGGGGTTGTTTTACGCCATGAATCGTGAATTACACCATTTGCGTCGCGCTCAAAGCCGCTAGGCGCATCAGGATGGTCGCACGACTCTAAAAGCTTGAAGAACTCCGCCTTGTAATCATGAAAAATTTCATCACACAGCCGAAATGGCAGGTCGCTTTGTTCATTGCCGTGCATCATGATCCTCACTGATCTTATGACGGCTTCGGGTAGCCGCCTTAAGTCCGATAATAGCACAATCTCGCTATTTCCCAGCTCCCTCGCCTCGCCAATATTCAACCGCCACCACCCACACGTAAAACACAAGAAAGATTAAATACGGAGCCAGACCAACTTTAAATGAATCCCAAAAAACCGACTGTTTGATTTCAGGGAATTGATACGCAAAACGGGCCGCACCTACGCTCATCATAAGCGCCAACTGCGTCGAAATTTGACTAATATATATGTAAAACTCCGGCGCCGGAGTGAAATGTCCGTCACGGACAAATCCCTGAAATCATCTAAGCAAGTTCCAATTTTGAGATTTGTTGCAAGTATTTAAAGTCAGCATCCCTGGTTACAAGTGGAATCTTATGATCGATCGCTAGTTGCGCGATTAAAGCATCACTCAGTCGCGCTCTCCTGCCCTTGCGAAGATTTCCGGAGCGCAGATCCCCTGCCCGCTCCCAGAAACCCTCTGTAATCGCTAAGAGTGGCAACTGAGCGATAGCCTGACGCACCACAGAGGACCAAAGTCTGCCCATGCCTTATTGGTAACTGGACATAACATTCCTTGATTGCTAAATTTTAACGGGTCCTGGCAAGGAGACTCAATGAGCGCCATAAAATTTCTTATTTCTGAATTTATGTATGATTTTATTGTCACGGTTATTTGTTTAAGTTCTTTTGCCAGTCTTGCCGCGTCATCAGAAAGCACCTTGGCTGCCACGGCAGCTAACTCTGAGCATCAGGTCAAATCCTCAAGCTCATCCACAAACGCCCATGATTTGATGTTCTATATAGACAAGCTGGAAAAATCTCCCAAATCCGAGGACTCCACACTTTGATGAACCCGCTTGCTGAAATTCCCTCACTGCCAAGACGACTGGCAGCAGCTATCTTGATGTTACACCTTCCCTTCCTTGCTACTCCGGCATTAGCAACGGACGAACGCCCCTGCTACCAGGACGAGGGATCCGTCGCGGAGCGCACACGGATCATCTGGTGCCGAATCAAGGGGGGAGGAAAACTGTATTTTAGAGCGAAATTCTTCGCCTCTCCAAATCAATGTAAAGTATCCGCGTGTGAGAAACAAACGGTTGAGAAAAAAGGCAAGCCCGTCGACAAAAACTACGCGGTAACTGACGCTGCGGATTGCGCCGCGGCACTGGCCAAGCCGGGATGCTTTGCATTAAACTAAATACTGTCTGAGTGTGTGTCTGAGAAAAAAACAAAACCATGGTTTGCGTGGGTATTATCCTTTGTCGGGCCTGGCTCCAATGAGCAGGACCCGATTTGTCAAAACTAAAGTCATAAGGACAATTCCGTGAGCGAGAAAAAAAACTTAGAATGGCTAAAGCTCGAGAACCTGCAATTCCCAGAGGACGTTATAGTGCTGCCTATGGGTGCCGAACCGCCTGCCGAGGGAATCGTCGCGACGTGTTACGATGATGGTCAGTTAGCGTTTCTTGGATTTTATTTGCAGGGCAGCTGTAATCATAGTTGGGCTTTGAAATTAACCCAAGGCCTTGAGCAAGGCAAAGCTGTCCTGGCCCATCACCCTAACGGTTCCGCGGACTCAGAGGATTACAGTAATGGCACCTGGGAGCGCAATGATGCTTGGTCGGATAATAGTCGCCCCACAAAAGAGGACTATCAAGTCTGGGTTACTAAGTGGTTAGATTACATCGTGCGCAACGCGAGACACCTAGTCGAAAAAAACAAGCAGGGCGTAGAGATCCGAAAGAAAATTGAGGAATCAGGAAAAAAGTCCATATTCAAAGTTGTTAAGTAAGGCGTGGACGATGAAATCAATTATCCCGCGCTCAGGCGCGTAACGTCCAAATAATCATGCGGCCATGCTATAACTGACAATCAACCCATCGACCAACCGCTCTCTCCGAACTTTTGATCGCTCAAATCCGACGACTGCGTATTGCCTACACGGTGAATCTTGGCCTAGGGATTGATGTGGCCTGGCTTGATTGAAATAGTCGACGTACTCCCGTAGAAGGCGACGTAAATCGCGTTCACCAAAAATGATCCTGTGGTCCAGAAGTTCTTCACGAGCGGTCCTATTCCACCGCTCGATATAGGGGTTGCAGTTGGGCATAAGGGGCGGGGTCCGATACAACGTAATGTCGTAGCAGTCGCTAAGAAATTTGCCAAACCATTCACCGTATATGCCGTCGCGGTCTGAAACCATAAACTTTGGATAATCTTCAATTTCCATAAATGCATTCCGAATGACAGTCGCAAGCCAAACAGCCGTTGGATTCTTTGTAACGGCAATACTGATGATTTGCCTGTTACTTGTGTCCATCAGAGCGAATACATAAAGACGTCGTCAAAATGCAGTATCAACGGTTAAAAAGTCACAGGCGAAAAACCTCTGGCCGTGACTTCGCAAGAATCGATACCAGGATTCGTTTTGGCGTGGGCCACCGCTAGGAAACCCTGACGCTTTTAGTATGTTTAGAACGGTTGATTTTGAAATGATTCTGCCAAGTTTGCGAAGTTCGCCGACAAGGCGGCGTGCGCCCCAACGAGGATTATTGGTTTTCATTTCGATAACGAGATTTCTAACTTCGGCTTCGGTTACGGGTAGACCAAGAGGCTTCTGGCGATACGTCCATCTGCGTGCGGCAAGTTTTCGGTGCCACGCAAGAACTGTGTTCGGTGATATGGTAACAATAGTGCCCACAACGCGTTGATTGAGACGTAGAAGCGCTACAAAAAACAATCGGTCCCATGAAGTCAATTTTGGTCGCTTTGAACTCCGCTTCAGTACCTGCAACTACTTGCGCAGCATTAGTGTCTCTTGCGAACGGCGCGCCGGCATCATCAGCCAAATAAACTGACGGATGAGAACTTCAAAAATGACTAAGACGTTGCCCCACATGTCTAGAACTTAAACGGACGTCCCGAAAATTGATAGACTACCCAAAAATTTGTGGTAACGATAACGTAGCGATATGTCTGACATTACGAATTATTGGACGGTACGGGCCAGGCCAATACTACATCTCGGGTCATGACAACCACTGACGTGAAG
>JBIIGV010000069.1:0-15320 GCA_044236265.1 Oligoflexales bacterium | reverse complement strand
GCCGCCCAGGTAAAATTGTAGGGACACCAAATACCTATGTAGATCGTAATTACCGCGGATTAGCCGTTGTCGAAACCGGCACCCATTCTGCTGCCTGACTTTAAGCCATTATCAAAAAACTTAGTGATCTCAGGGCAGATGTCATAGCATAATGTTGTTATGGCTACAGGAAAGTGCTTATTAAACTTACAGTTTGAGACAGTCGGAGATCGGACGATTGTGTGTCTGGACAGCTCGTTACAGGCATCGTTAGATCTTCTTCGTGAGATTAGCTCCTCGGATATGCTCGCTAAAGCTGATGAAATCAAGCATCCCGAGCGGCAGCGGGAGTGGATTCTCAGTCGGATACTTATGCGCGAGATGGCCGGATATATCCCCGAGAAGGGGGATCATGGCGAGCTTATTTGGCGCGATGAACACGCAGGAAGTCTGACGCATAAAAAAGGCCATGTGGCTCTTGCATGGCGAGCTGTCGCATCTAAGTCAGATGATCCCGGTATTGACTTAGAGTCTGTGCGTGATTTGGAGGATGACCTTCAGCTGAAAGTGGCAACATTTGCCGAGGTAGATGTTGGCTCTCAAATTGGTAGGGGGTGGTCAACGGCCGTATTCTCTGCAAAAGAAGCTATTTTCAAATGTCTTTTCAGGAATGTTGGTTACAGATTCTACTACGAGGCCGCGGAGCTTTTAGATGTGAATTACGCGGGTGGCCACGGTATTATGATGTTTTCGATGACCAGGGACCTTAGCGAACGAGTTCCTCAACATTCAAAAGTCCGCGTTGATTTTAAAAAAATTAGGCTAGGTGCAGATGAGTTCTGGCTGACGTCAGCCAGAAGAGGTGTTTTATGAGTTGGTTTCGATTTCTGATTCAGCTTTGTGGTTTGCTACTAGTAACAACGTGTACAACTACGACTGAAAGTCAGTCTCCACTTTCGCGCTCCTTTGGCCCCGCCCAGCAAGGACGGGCGGCATCCGACTATCACGCTGAAAGTGACCGCGGCATGGTTGTGGCCGCTCACCCGTTGGCATCAGCTGCCGGCGCCGCCATGCTGAACCGTGGTGGAAATGCCATTGACGCAGCAGTTGCAGCATCGTTTGTGATTAGCGTCGTTCGCCCGCAGAGCACTGGGTTAGGCGGTGGTGGCTTTATGCTTTACCACGACCAAGCGCGGAAGCGTCAGCGTATCTTTGATTTTCGCGAGCGGGCGCCACTGAAGGCCAATGCAAAAATGTTTATAAATGATAGGGGTGACTATAAGACAGTTTTCTTTAACGGTCAGCAAGTCAAAGACCCAGCGATCGTGGGGCATTTGTCAGTCGCGGTTCCTGGGTTGGTGAAAGGCTTAGTCGAGATACACCGTGAACTTGGCAAGCTTAAGTTGAGTGAAGTGATCGCACCTGCCATAGACGTTGCCAGCAAAGGGTTTCCAGTTTATCCATCACTGGCAAAAGAAATAAAGGAGCGTGAGCAGTGGCTGCGACTTTACCCTGGTAGCCGACAGGTTTTTTTTAAGGATGGAAAGCCGCTTGAGGCGGGGCAGAAACTTGTACAATCCGATTTGGCAGAGACTTTAAAACTGATTGCAGCGACTGGTTATCGTGATTTCTATGAGGGCGAAACCTCCAAGAAAATTGTGTCTGAAATAAAAAAGGGAGGCGGAGTTCTCGATACGACTGACCTAAGGTCTTATCGGATGATCGAACGGGTCCCAGTATCAAGTTATTATCGCGGACACCGTGTTATTTCCATGCCGCCGCCTTCCTCAGGTGGTGTTCATATCATTGAAATGTTGAACATGCTTGAGCAAAAAGACCTTTCAAAGCTTCACCCGCGTGGAGCAACCTATCTTCATTATTTAGCGGAGGTTATGCGCCGCGCATTTGCAGATCGCGCTAAAGAGATGGGAGATCCAGATTTTGTGGATATTCCAACTCATCGCCTTACGTCGAAGGCTTATGCAAAGAATTTGGCTGCGTCAATTGACCCGCAAAAGGTGACGCCGTCATCGACTATGGGTCTTTCAGCTCCGACAGGTGAGTCGCCCTCAACAAGTCACATCAGCGTGATGGATCAATGGGGAAATGCTGTGGCTACAACTCAAACTGTGAACTACTCATTTGGGAGTTGTGTTGTTGCAGAGGGTACCGGCGTTGTTCTTAATGATGAGATGGATGATTTTACGACAAAGCCGGGGGGCAGTAATGCTTTTGGGCTAGTGACGGGCCCCAAAAACGATATTGCGCCTGGAAAAACACCGCTTTCAAGTATGAGTCCAACCATGATTTTGGATAAAAAAGGTCAGGTAGAACTTGTTGCTGGTTCGCCAGGCGGTCCGCGTATAATCAATGCGGTTTTGCAAACCATCACCAACGTGATTGATTTCAAAATGTCGCTTCTAGACGCTGTCCATGCAACCAGAATTCATCACCAGTGGATGCCGGATACGTTGCGATATGAAAACAATGCACTTGATGACGACACAAAAAAGCGCCTGACGGCCATAGGACACCTACTGACTCCAATAGAAACTGTGGGCGATGTGCAGGCGATTTCTCGTGACAGCAGCGGTATGATCCACGGCGTTAGCGACATCCGCAGCGATGGCAAACCCGTCGCCCCATAATTGGAGGCACATAACTGATTCACAATTAGGGCCACCTTAGCGGTGGCCCTAATTTTATTAGAAGTTGATGGTGCCGGTTTTAGTTTTGCTTCCTTGTCTTAAAGTGTAGCTGGCGTAGTCGTTTTTCATCGACAAGTCTCCTGACCAGTCATTTACCTCTAGGGGCAGATTTGCTCCAGAAAGGATGCCAGATAACGTACGTCCTTGCATCGCGCCGGATAGTTTTACGCGACTCACATAATGGCTATTTGTCGTTTTACCATCAATCGTCTGTGTGCTGATGCGGGCGGATCCCTCGATACAGTCTCCAAAGACATTCACGTTGTTAAAAGTATTAAATAGACACGCCTTGCCATCACTGCCGAGTACTGCCTCGTTCATTTTTTGGTCCATGCGCGCATAGCGACCGTTCACACTTCTGGATACGGCGCAGCGTCCAGCAATTTTCGCAGTGACGGAGCCAATGTCACCGGACTTTAACTTGCAATCAAGCATGCCGTCTTTCAAAATTGGCTCAGCATCGTTGGCGGAACTCCCATTTGCTGCAGAATAGTCCATTCCCGGGCATGTAAGTTCGATTGCAATCGAAATGTCACATTGTTCAACACTGGTCGTTCCACCTGCATTAGCAGCAGCATCGTAAAAGCATTTTGACCAGTCCTCGTGGTAGATTTGTGACGCCGTATTCCCCGATGCTCGAATAACATCCACATCTGGACGTGTTTTATCGATGCATTCCGATACGCTATCGTCTAGTTCAAATTCGCCGGGTAATCTCATCTGATTTTTGGCGAGATTTAACGCTAGAGTTGATGCTGTCTTCTTTCGGAAGAAATTCACGACACGTGACCCCTGCACAAGCTCCATGGCGTCATCGACATCGACTTCATTTAACGCAGGCGCCATCTTCGGGTCGAAGTTTGCGCTCGAGATGCTTGTTGCATCAGAAGATCCACTACCGCTCCCACTAGATGATGAGTCGTCTCCACATGAACTGAATATAAACAAACTTAAAATCGAACCTGATATGAACCGCAACACGAGCACCTCCAATTAAAAATGTGTTCGAGATGCTAGGTGTTTTTTAAATTTTAAAAAATATGGATCATGATCGATTTGATCAAATAGATTAGATTTAACAAATTCTTTATGAATAGAATCTTTCTTGATCAGCGATTTAAAACACGCGGGCAATTGATCATTCATTCATCAATTACAATTCAGTTATGTGTCACCAATTTAAAGTTAGTCTTGGTCGCGTGAATAGATGGATGCAGGGCCTTTGCGAAGGCGACCATCAAAATGAAAGTGTTCCGGTCCAGCTCGGTTTTCGAGCGGAAAATCAGCGGATCTGATCATGATTTCATCGCCAAGGACTCCGTCAAGTTTTACGCGGGCTCCTTGTGCTAAAGTCACGTAGGAAGGGCCATCGTCGACTTCCAGGTCAAATATGTCGCGGTCGGGGATTGTGGTGTTTGCTGTCATATCTATGAGTAAACAGCGTTGAATCCTCACGCGGCTGCTGCTTACATTGAGTCCGTCTTCAAACGGAGACAAGACGGAGATGCTTTCTAATTCGATCTCTGAATTAGTGATATTAAATCCATCATCAGCAAGGTATTCCGAGTTGATGGAATTTATTTTCCACTCAGTGCGCGCAACCCCGAGCACGGAGAGTCCATCAATATCTTCGCCATGCGGATTCAGCCGACGCGGCGATGGGGTAGGGTCGCCGGAACCCAAATCTGTCACATGGATTTCAGTTGCAACGAACCGGGACGGCGTGCTGTTCCGGTTTACTGTGACCGTCACGCCGTCACTTTCTGCGTCCTGGTTTGTTCCTAGAAACCAGATGCCGCCATTGTCGGCAAGTTTTTCAAGCCGTCCATCGGCACCTGCCGCGCGAACTGAAAAACGTTTGGCATCAAGCTGAGAACCCTGATCTAAGATCAGTGCTCGCCGATTTAGTGTCCTGCGTTGGATCTTTCCGTTTTTAATCAATATTGTTACGCCATCCTCAACTGTCAGACGAACACCCTCCAGGACGTGCACCTCGCCATCAATCAAATAAACATGACCAGCGCGAAGCGTGGTATCTTCTGCAATATCATCCCAGATGGTGACGGTTCGGGATGCAGCGCGCGCATCGATACCGGTAGTGAAACCAGCAAAGGCAATCGCGTAAGCCAAAACAAGAAAAAATTTACGATTCATCGATCCCTCCCAGGGCGAGGTGGGGCTTATATAAGATCTGTTGGCTTTTTCAAGTGTACCCTTACAGAGTCCATAAATTCCGGTGGCCGGTAGCCTAAATCAGCCGATCTATCGGGGAGTTGGCCATGATATTTGTCAGGATCTACGATTGCTGCCGAAACTGCTCTAAAAGCTTCAGCCAACGAACTTCAACAGACTTAGAATAGTCTTCCCAGCTATGAATCGTTTCATCTGTGGCGGGTTTTAAAAGTGCTCGTGAGACAGGAAATAAAGATGATGGATGCTCAGCGCATATTTTCCGCGTATTGGCGTCGAAGGCTGCGCCTTGAGCGCCGATGCCGGGTAGCAAGTACGCATGTGGAGCATTAGGTAGCTTTTCGAGCAGTGAGAACGGAATCGATGTTGCCCCTAAAACCCATCCCAGTTGTTGTGTCAAACGTTCAGACTCAGCAAACTGCATAAACTGTTTAAATACATCCAGGGCTATTGGTTCGCCGTTTTGTGTGGGTACCATCTGAATATCGCGACCCGCCTGATTGCTGGAAAGCCATACCACATAGGCTCCACGTCCCTTTTTCAGCCATGGTGTGATCGCCTTGATGGCGTCGACTCCCATCCAAGGAAGCACCGTTAGAGCATCAGCTTGATAGGTGTCATAGGCTGTTTTTCCATAGGCTGACATCGTGCTACTGATGTCACCGCGTTTAGCGTCCAAAATAACAAATAGATTTCGTTTTTTGGCGTCCATGATCACGTCCCTGAGCGCGCTCATGCCGACTGGGCCAAACTGTTCGAAAAAGGCTGACTGAAACTTAATTGAGTGCGCTTGGCCGGATATTTTTGACACGACTGCATCGTACCAGCGCTCAAGAAATGACTCCGGTGCTAGTCGTTCATATTGTTTCCGCAAAAAAGGGTGGAGTTCTGAGACGTCAGGGTCAAAGCCAATACAAATGGAGTGACCTTTTTCGTTAATCTTGTCTTTCAATAGAGTGTGCAACTGGCCACCTGCTTATCTCGAAGGATCATCGTGAGCGTAAAGCTCAGTCAGCATTTCGTCAACCATGACTCTGAAAATTTTTGAAGAATTCTTTAGTGAGCAAGACTCTTAGCGATCTCAGGATCTCGTTTCGGGACTTTTTCCTGCTTCACTTTCTCAATTTGGCGACGAAGGCCCGCCAGAAATTGTACAGGCCAGTTTTTCTGAAATGTATTTACCACAAATTTTGGTACTGATCCCTTGGGGTCACTCAGTAGCGTGATATCCATAAAGGTGGAAGCATTATCTTCTGGTCTAAGATAGAAGGTGCTTAATTCAAGTCGCGCTCTAATGCGGTCAGGGTCAATAAACTCGCCGTCCACAGATTGGTAGCTGATCCAATAAGTGTTTTTAGCCCGTATTTTTAGTGAGCCCATCGCCACAGTGTAACGATCTTGGAGCGGCCATGGCATTTTAACGCGGGCGTATTCGATACGGGAATCTCGATCCAGCTGGCGCACAGTGGTTTTTTCTTCTACCATTGGGACCCATTCTGGTGATCGGGAGTTGTCACTCATGACACTAAAAACATCTTCGATCTTGTAGGGTAGGGTTGCAATCCCACGGACAGCGATGACTTCGCTGTCTTTGTATTCTCGGCGCCAGACTTGAACGCCGTCCTGTTCTGTCCAGTAGCTCCAGTCTTCAGTGCTGGGATCCGGTTCGGCCGAGGCGTAGCTCGCCATGGTTATCAGAAAGATCAGAGGTCCATAGATTAAGCGTAAAAGCATGTTGATTAAGACGCCCCCGGTTAACTTTCCCTGCCAAAATGACGTATTCGGCAGAGACACACAGGAGCTCAAGGGCGCAGAGCTGCGCCCAAGTAAAGTCTAATAAAATCATTATCTTATTGAAATTACTTGGGTAATACGATCTTGTAGATACCGGAAGCTATGAATAACTCCATGAGCTGACCATCGATTTTCCCACCGCGAACATCCATGTTGATAATGTCGAGTGCTTTTTCTGCGCTAACGGCCTTTTTATAAGGACGGTCTGCTGCAGTCAGGGCGTCGTAAATGTCAGCGATGGCCATCATGCGCGACTGAATTGGGATTTGTGAGGCTAAAGCTTGATTGGGATAGCCCGTTCCGTCGAGCTTCTCGTGATGCTTTGCGGCGATCTCGGGGACATTCGACAGTCTGTGTCCCCAAGGAATTTTCCTCAGAAACTCGTAGGTGTGAACAACGTGACTCTGGATTTCCGCAAATTCCTCTGCGGTGAGTGATCCCCTCGATACGCTGAGAGCTTTTAGTTCTTCTGTGGAAAGATAGCTTTTCTTGCGTCCATGTAAATCTTCATAGGTCATTTTTGCGATTTCATTTAGCCGCTCAAAACCGCCTTGTTCAAGGACTGTTGGTTCGTTAGCTTTCATAATGAACGAAAGATAATCGTCGAGTTCTGCGAGTTTTCGACTTCTCAGTTCTGCCAGGTTGTCGACAGAAAAATCCATAGGAAAAGCAGCTGGATTATTCATGAAATTGATCTGAGCGCGCATGAAGCCGATTTCAATCGAGGCCCGAATCAGTTCAAACCTCTCCATGAGTGCTTCAAACTGCCACGGATAAAGCTTTTTCGCCTTGACCAGGACATTCTCACGAACGCCCAGTTTCCCAAAGTCGTGCAGCAATGACGCGTATTCGATTTCCTGAATCTGATCCTCGGAAAACTTGACGTTTTTGAAATGCGGATCGTCGCTGCGGTCAACAGCTTTGGCAAGGCCAGTCGTCAATTTGGCTACGCGGTGTGAATGACCAGAGGTCGTTGGATCACGCTGCTCAATAGCCGTGACTGATGCATTTACAAAGCCGTCAAACAGACGACGGATCTCGTTGTGCATTTCAGCATTTTCAAGAGCTATACCGGCCTGTTGGGCAACGATTTCGGCGTACTCTTCATCGCGCTCTAGAAATGGGATGACGTGATCTTTGAAGTCTTGGGGCGCTCGAAGATCTGTTTTCCAGTCGCGTTTACGGTTAATCAACTGAATGACCCCAATCACACGGTGACTGATGTCAAACATCGGGAGTGTGAGCATTGAGTGTGATTCGTAGCCGATACGTTGGTCAAAAGATCTATTGTGCTTCACGCCAAAAGGGTTTTTAGAAGCGTCGTCTGAAAGGTCGTAGAGATCTGGGATATTAATCGGTTTACCGTGTATGACAGCGTTACCGACGATGGATTTGTTATCGATTGGTATTGTGAATTCTGCGAAGTCCGGTTTGATGGATGAGTTTTGTGTGAAGCGAAAACGCAGTTTGGCATCTTCAAGTCTTGAGCTGCCGCTGGCGTAATCTAGAGTGTAAATGGATCCAGCGTCGGCTCTACAAATCTGACGTGCCTTCAGCAAAATCAGGTTCAGCAGCTTAGGGATGTCGCGCTCGCCGTTCAGCTCTCTGGAGATGCTCATAACGTGCTTGACGTTTTCTGTGGTTTCTTCAAGAACGTCGCGTTCGGCGTTGGCATTGGTCAAAGCATTTTGAAATGACAAAATACTTTTAATACAGGCGTGTAAACTGCTGACAGAGGTCGGTAGGCCCAATGTGAGCGAGCCGGCTTGTATGGCTTCGAGGGGTAGTTTCTGTAACTCCTCTTCAGTTCCTGCACAGATAATCGCTGCCATAGGCAATTTATAACGGTCAACTTGGGATTGCAGGCGATCAAACGACATGAAGGACTCAGGTCCAAGGATGACTTGAGTAAAGCCGTCCTTTTGCAGCGTGAGGCATTGTAAGTCTTTGCCGTGGAGTGTTGGCTTCCATTCGGAAAGGAACTCATCTTGCAGGATGGCGGCAAACAGGGAGTCGATGGTTTTGAGCGAAATCGATTCGACTGTTTGTTCGCTCGCAACAACTGAAAGCTGGCGTGCACTTGTCATGTGTTTCCCCAAGTCCGTTTGAATTTACTTACGGTTCTTTGATTGCACCAAAAGATCTGAAAATGGCTCTACATTTAGTTTACATGACGCTTGCCTTTGTCCGAAGCAGTAGGTAAATTTTTCATCGCTTTAATGATTGCTTTCGACGTGTATCGATATGGGACTTATGCTCGCTGAAGGGGGTTCAAGTGGACTGTGGATTGATTGTTGATGTTGAAACAACAGGCTTAAACCCGACTCAAGACAAGGTGATAGAGCTTGGTCTAATCGAATTTCGAGTAGGCACAAATGGTGTTCCCATAATCGGTAGCATGTACTCGGGCCTGGACGATCCCAAGATGGCGTTGACCCCAGAGGTGAGTCGCTTGACCGGTCTCACGGATGAGGTTCTTTCAGGTCAAATGATTGACTGGGTGCTCGTAAAAAAACTATGGGACCGTGCGAGTGTGGTTGTTGCGCACAACGCCGAATTTGATCGTGGCTTTTTGGAGGCGAGAACTGAACTAAAAGGAAGTCAAAAACATTGGGCTTGCAGCGTGAGACACATTGACTGGCGTAGTAAGAATTTTGGAAGTTCGAAGCTCCAGTATTTGGCGGCAGATCATGGATTCGCCAATCCGTTTGCGCATCGAGCATTGTTTGATTGCGCAACAACATTTCGGCTCGTCTCGCCCCATTTGTCTGAATTGATCGAATCCAGCTATGAACCTGAATATGACATCATTGCTGTCGGTAGTCCGTTTGAGACGAAAGACATTTTGAGGCAAAATGGCTACCGGTGGGATAGCGAGCAGCGTAGCTGGCGCAAACGTATCGGCGCGCGCAAGCTTGAAGCTGAGCGCGCATTTTTAGCGGCAGAGGTCTACAAAGGGACTCCACGTCATGTGGAAGAAGAGTTTTACTTCAACCCTAAACGTTGACGTTAGTTCAACGTGACCGATTGTGACTTAAGGACAAATGCCCCTGATTTTGTTCCACGGACGGTCATGATAAGAGTTTGGCTTCCTTTAGCAGCATCAGACCAAGACGTGATCTTGGCGCGGCGATTTTTGACTTTGCCATCAGACACAAACCAAGAGACGCGGTAGGATTCGCTGCCCTCAGATGAGATGGCCCCCTCCAAGTCAATAGTACCCGACGCTGCGGCGTCAACCGGTTTACTGATGGCGATTTCAGGTGACTTCCAGGCCAACTGAGGGGCTGTCGGCGGGTAGACCACCGTATCACCGACAACGGCTTCATACTCAGATCCAGCCGAAAATCTTACTTTGTAGCGTAGTCGAGCATACCCCTGCTTGGCGAGGCTTGCAGCCACCAGCGCATTATCTGTTGGGACGGATAATGTGGTGCGGTAAGCGTACAAACTAAGAGGCCCGACAGCGGTTTCAGTGGGTTGCGCATCAATTGGCGTTACGGGTTGAGCCACTCCGTAGCGGCTGACAGTGTCCAGTTCGACGGACGGAGCAATGGTCAGCCCCTGGGGGCCAGCCAAGTAGAACGTCAAATTGACAGAGTCTCCCGGTTTTGCATTAATCGGGTTCTGCTCTACTCCCAACGTTCGAAGCTTTTTCAAGACCTCAGGGCGATCGGCATTGTCGTCTCCGCAGGATGAGTACTGACTCAATGCGATAGTGATCAAAACTAACTGTTTTACCCAAGTGCGACCTTTCAAAACTGAATGCAGTGTCATCCTGAAGTCCCCAATCAGAAGCAAAGGTTATGGCTGCTTTAATTGTTTTCCATCAAGGCGTTGATGTCAAACTTGTACAACGATAGTTGAAAGACACTATGCGAAAAAATACTTACATTTTGTTGCTCGAAATTTGATTTTCTTGTAAGAATCTTAGCATAAATCAAAAGTGTTCCGAGGGGGGCTCGTTGATTCAAGGCAACATCTATTTTGTCGAACAAGACGACACGATTTCGGATGATGTCTGCGCGCTTTTAACCGCCAATGGTTACAATGTTGTATTGTTTCGTAGCGGCGAGGAATTCCTCGATCGCTGGGATCGTTCTCTTGAAGGTTGTCTTCTCCTCGATATCCGCTTGCCCGGCCTTTCCGGGATTGAGCTTCTAGGCCGCATCTCTGATTCTGCCCGTGTTCTGCCGGTTATCATGTTCACCTCGGTTATGGATATGCAGCTTGCAGTTCAAGCCACCAAAAATGGCGTCTACGATTACTGTCCTAAAAATTTCGCTCCCGAAGTTCTGCTCGCTAAAATCAGCGAAGCAATGCGCGTTAATGGAGAGCGTCTAAGTAAGATGTCAAATCACGTGAAAACAATTCAAGCCATCGCATCGCTGACGGATCGTGAGCGTGAAATTTTGCATTTTCTTTGTGAGGGCAAATCCTCGAAGAAAATTGGTCAGGAACTAGGTATATCCAGTTATACCGTAGACAATCATCGAGCCAGGATTATGAGTAAGATGGGTGTCAACTCTGTGACCAAAATCGTGCAAATGACATTGAGTGCACGGAACAATCAGGGAACTTAAATGTCTCTAGCTTCGACTGCATTGTGAGCGTCGACGTAGCTCTCGTTCTATAAGCTGCAGTTCGCGGCCGGACTGTCCAGCAATACTCGTGTTTTCTTCTGCACGCCGGAACAGATAAGGCAGCACAGCTGCGATAGGTCCGTATGGTAAGTACTTCGCAGCGTGATAGCCAGCACTCGCCAAATTAAAAGATAGATCATCACTCATACCTAAAAGCTGTGCGAACCAAACTCGGGCATGGTCAGGACTCATGTTTCCTTTTTCCATTAACGCAATGGTTCTTTGGCAGGAGTTCGCGTTGTGGGTGCCAGCACATAGGAAGGCTGGAGAGTTGTTTCCAAGGATCACGGCCAATGCATCATCGTAGGCTTTGTCGGTGGCTGCTTTATCGGGGTGGATTGGGCTTTCATAACCTCGCGCGGCGGCGCGTGCCCGCTCCTTCTCCATGTAAGCCCCGCGAACAAGTTTGATGGCAGGAATAAATCCCTCTGCAGCACCGAGCGCTAGTAATTTTTGTACATTGCTTAGTCCTTGCTTGCAGTACATTTGGATGGTTGTAAACACGACTCCGGACGCCCGGTTGTGTTTACGCATCATAGCAAAAGCTAGGTGATCGATGGCTGGCTGAATCCACGTTTCCTCAGCATCAATCATGACTTGTTTTCCAGCGCGAATGGCCTCATCACAAATTTTACTGACTCTCGCTTCGACTCGCTGCCATTCGTTGGCTAAATCTCCAGTCATGCTGTTGACGCCGATCTCTGAAACTTTCTCCAGTAGCTCAAAACGTGCGAGTGCCGTGAGTTTGAAAACACAAAATGGAATCCTTGGCTGGCCTTTTGCCGCACGAACCGTGTTCAGGACTTCACGCATGGCGGCGTCGAATCCGGCTTCAGTTTTTTCGCCTTCAACACCGTAATCAAGAATACTGTAGACGCCGCCCTTGGAAAGCTGCTCAACGGTCTCCTGACATTCATCAAGTGTTTCACCGCCACAGAACTGTTTGAAGACCGTTGCGCGGACCAATGATTTGACAGGAAGGCGCAGTTTCAAGGCTGCCGAAAGAATCGGGGGCCCTGCGACGACCAATGGTTTGAAATTGATCGTACGAAAAAGCGACCACGCGCGGTAAAGATCGCGATCGCTTAAGTGCTTGAACGCTATCTCAGTATTCTGAAAGTCTGGTTTAGGATTTGCCATCATACCCGTCGATGTTGTGTCGCCGTTCGGATGATGGAATGATGACAAATTCCTGCATTTTTAACCAGCTGAGAAATTGCGAGCCTTCCTGTTCTGCCTTACAATGTTGCAATGATCCATTAACATCCCGGAGGCTGCAGGTGATTTCCCTGAAAGGTGTCAAAAAATCCTTTGGAAGCGACGTGCTGCTCGAAGATATCTCCTTTACGGTGGAGCCGGGCGAACGCATCAGCCTGCTTGGGCCTGGTGGGTGTGGAAAGACCACAATTCTTAAAATTATTCTGGGACTTTTGAACCCAGACGGAGGATCTGTAGAACTTATGGGCAAAGACATGCTAGCCATGTCTTCCGACACTGAGCGGCGTCAAGTTTTGCGGAAAGTGGGCATGGCCTTTCAGCAGGGGGCCCTGTTTGATTTTATGACTGTCCGGGAAAACCTCTTTTTTGCCATGGAGCACATGACTGATTTTTCAGCTGAAGAGATGGACCGTCGGGTCAAAGAGCTCCTGCAGGCTGTTAAAATTGGACGCACCGAGCAGCAGTATCCCTTTGAGTTGTCTGGAGGAATGCAGCGACGGGTGGGTATTGTCCGCGCCCTAGCTACAGACCCGGTGGTGGCTTTTTTTGATGAACCAACAGCCGGCTTAGACCCGGTGACCTCGACCATCATCTTGAACATGATTCGGGATCTTGCTGGTAAGACGGCGGAACAGGCCTTGGTGGTGGCGACCTCTAATGTTGAAATAGCGATCAGATTTGCCGACCGCGTTGTGATTGTCCACGAGGGGCGGGTGGTGGCCGATGGTGCTTGGCGAGACTTGATCGTTAATGGCCCTGAATGGGTCCGGCATTTCTTAAGTGTCAGACTTATTGGCCTTGATGAGGAGTATGCCCGGGAGTTAGATTTGCCGGGTCAATTTATCGACCGCTATTGGCACCAGGGTGGCTCGCACCCCTGAGGTGCCGCGATCCATTCTTGAGGTGACCGAGAGTTGTATTTTTTGATGTCGGCCTTTGCGCGTTTGATTGGCGCACTCCCTGAGTCCCTGCTTTCCGGGTTTGCCACTTGTTTAGGTGTGTTTCTTTTCGACGTTGTTCGTCTGCGACGGGCTTTGGTTGTTAGAAATATTAAAATCGCATTTCCCGACCTGCCGCATGGGCAGGCCGTGGCTATTGGTCGTAGAGCGATGATTCACCTTGTGACAACGGTCATTGAGCTTTTTTGGGTTTACACCAATGACATGGAGCCTAGGGTCACGGTCGATCATCCTGAAATTTTGCGGGATGCTTTAGCCAAAGGTAAGGGCGTCTACATCATCTGTGTTCACTGTGGAAACTTCGAGGCATTAGCCATGAAGTTCTCCCGGGCGTTTGCCAAAGTGACCACCCCGGTTAAAAAGATTGGATCTATGCCAGGGGTCAACCGCTTCATCTTTGAAAATCGGGCCAAGCAAGGCATGGACGCATTTGTTCGTACGAAAAAGGGCGAGGGGTTTTTGGCTATGCGCCGCGCTTTGGAAGAAAAGCGGATTGCAGGCTTTATGGTTGACCAGGCCCGTCCGGGCGAACCGCGGATTCCGCTCTTTGGCAAACCCGCCAAAACCAATACAAGCCTCGGTGCGATTTGGGAAAAGTGCCCCGCACCAGTGATTCCAGCCTACAGCGAGCGTGTCGGCTTTGGGCGCCATATCATACGGGTTCTTCCCGAGATTGAATTTACGTCGACCGGTGACTTGCAGGCCGATATTTTGAGTCGAGCTGCCCAATGCAATACAATAGTGGAGGAGATTATTCGGCGTTGTCCCGACCAGTATTGGTGGGTGCACGATCGCTGGAAGTAGCATTCACTGAAGGCACCCTTGAGTAAGCGCAAAGTTAGTCCCTATCAATTGGTTGTAACTGACATCGACAATACGGTGTTTGACTGGGTCAATTATTATGTGGCCTCGTTTAATGCACTGCTCGACACTGTCGCCGGCGTTATTGGCTCAACGCGCGAGGTGCTTGCAGCAGAGGCCAAGGATGTCTTCACCACTCACGGCAGTATCGAATATCCGTTTCTGATTCAGGAGCTTAAGTCTGTTAATGAATTCTATGGCAACAAGATCGATGCCATGCTTAACGAGGCCGTATTCAAAGGTCGTGAAGCCTTTATGAAAGAGGCTGCGCAAGTTCTTAAGCCCTATCAGGATGTTCACAGGACGCTTAGTGAGATCAAACGTCACTACCCAGACTTGCCGATCATTGCATTAACGGATGCGCCGCGCTATGTCGCCATGTGGAAGCTAAACAAGCTTGGTCTTCTGGAATTCTTTCATGCAGTTTATGGATTGCCAGACCCGCGGGTGCCAACCTGCGAGGTCAATCGCCGGGTTAAGGTGGATCCGGAAATTTTGCTCAAGCACCTTCAGCAAAGTAATTTTGGATTCAAGGGTAGAATTCGAATTTTGCCTGACGATTACGAAAAGCCAGGAGTCCGTGGTCTTAAAACTGTACTTATGGATTACGAATTGGACGAACCAGTCGAGCATCGCAAAAATGTTTTGTGGATTGGCGACAATCTTCGCAAAGATATTGGTCTAGGCAATCGCCTGGGCGTTCGCAGTGCATGGGCTGAGTACGGCACGAGGCTTGATCAGGGCATTTTAGCCAGTTTGGCGTTATTCAGTCCGACGCAGAACGTCCACAAGAATGTTTACATCAAAGTTGATGATCCGGCTGCCCCTAAGCCTAGCGTGGTGTTTGCGGCATTTGCCGATCTCTTGAAGGAGCTTGGTATCGAGGGAAAATAGGTTTCCAGCGGCGTGTTTGCCGCTGAAATTTTTTTCAGTCAACCATCTTAATGTGAGTGTTTTCATGAAGTGTC
>JBIIGV010000188.1:0-4214 GCA_044236265.1 Oligoflexales bacterium | reverse complement strand
CCAGCTCACCATTAGGAAGTTTTGGCGCCATACCAGCCCAACTCTTTGGAACAGTACTGACCACTCTAAACTTCCGCTGAGTACCATTTGCGACAGTTGGCTCAGGGTACGACCCTACGTCTATATTGGCATTATCTTTCGCATGAATGACGATCTGAAATTTCTCGCCAGCAGTGATCGGATTTTTAGCATAAGGCGGTTGAGATCGCACAGCCTCCCGCAACGTTGCACCACCTGTCTCAGCAACAAATTCTAAGGTGAATTTATCGGCTGCACCAGCCGATGTCCGCAGCGCTCTCGACAAGTTCCACTCAATTGTTTTATCAAGCGGAATCGCCAACACACGGCCAGCTCCGTCGACGCCCGCCGTCTTGAAAGTTGTCTGCTTTCCGGATTTGATCACCAAACCAAGATGAATCGCGCAGCCCAAAGCTTGAGTTGTTCCCGAGATCAGACTATTGCATTTAGCCTCTGCAGATAGATAGGGATCTACCTTTACGGAGTATTCGGACGGACTTAACGGAATTTGAGGCGGCAACGGATGAACCGTATTGATAAATGTATCGATTAGCCCGGGGTTCGTCGTTTTTGCAAGTCGGTATTGGTCATCATAAAGGAAATTGACCCCCCAGTATTGGCTGTCAACGTCAGAGTTATAGTTACCAGCGGCATCATAGCCGGCGTTGAAGAATGTAAACACCTGGTCGTTAGGCAGCTGTTTTTCATCGCCACGCCAAATGAGCCCTTGGCCATCCGCTGCATTCCGCAAAACTGTCTGTGTGATCGGTCCAGGCTTTACAGACAATGCCTGCGGATTTCGTACGACTACACCGGTAATTTCCTCACCGCCATTAACATTAACATTTATGATCTTGCCATCAGTTAATTCAATTTTTGGCCCAGCCTCTGAAGCCAAGGGCACACGCATCAAATTGAATTGTTCGGAGGTACGCCCAATTCCTGAGACAATGCGTACCGGATTACTGTAACTTCCAGACGCATCTTTCTGAGAGTGGTCGACAATGTCTGAGGCAACAGCATCAACTCTGAGTCCATCGGCAATGGTCACAGTTGGCAAATAGAATGGATTCATATTGAGCTTAAACGCAATATCTCCGTTAAAGTTTTCGCAAAGATTGTTGAACTTATCGTAGAATTCAAGTTTTGCATGAAACGGCACCGTCGCCTGTTCTTCCGCCAGTGACCCAACCGTATGCTCACTCTTTATTTCAACAGCCGCTGGAGGTCCAGCAACGACGCGAGCATTAAAGCTTAATGTCAGCGGTGGGAACGTGGTCGTTGATATCGAGATATTGGCTGTACCAGTCGCCATCGGTGTAATCTTCTGCTCACTGGTGCGTAGGTTCGCACTAGTCAATCGACCCGTCAGCGGATAGCCAGCAACCCAATCAGTATCCATCGTACTGACAAAGTTACCACCTGCATCAACTAGCATCGGATAATATGTATACTCTGTACCTGCGGTGAGTTCTAAACATGGATCGACTCCGGCTGCACAAGCTTCGACAATGGGCTGATTCGGTGGATTTTTGGATAAGACAATTCGCGATGCGTCACCTGTAATAACAGGAATGCGAATAGCAGCCGTCTTGACCGGCAGTTTCGGATTTGTCGGCTTGGCCGTAATCGTGATGATCGTTGGCTTCAGCACTTTGAAAGGGGCACCTGGCACTAAACACTGATCATTAAAGAAGTCACATGAGATATCAGTCCCAGATGCACCACCTGGAACGATGACCAGCTTTCCATCAACAACGTCGTTAACGTTTTCAGTCTTGAAGTTAAAAGAAAATCCCTTACCCGGCTCAGTATTAGGAATTCCGGGCGCCGTGAGTACAACGCTGAATGGCGTGCCGGCTTTAATGACTTGCTTGCCGTCTTTATCGTTGAGAGCCGGAAGGATCATAATAGCAGAATCAAGTGGATCAATACCGCTGTTGACGAACTCTTCATTCGATGTGATTTCCAATTTGTAATATTGGATCAGATCAGAAGCAAGAGACCCCGGAGGCACTCGCATCGCAATTGCAATTCTTGCAGATGGCATATTCGGAGTTGTGAAACCCACGTGCGCCTGACCGAATTGGTTGGTGATCGTTGACCCACCCACCAGAATACCCACACAATTTTCGCGGTAAGCTCCCGCCATGCAGGTCGTCCCGGAAATGGTGCCGTCGGGTTGCATGACGAAGTCTCCGCCATTCCAGCCGGCAAGAATTTTCTCTTTAATCACATTCTCCGGAAGACCTGCGTTGACCGCATCAGTGATCAAAAACGCTTTGAACTCAACCGTAACACCAGGGATCGGCTGACCAGATTTGCTTTTCACGGTGTAGTACAGGTTTTTCGTGAGTTTAAAATTCGGAGCATACGGGTTTTGTAATTCCGTGGTTTCAGCTTGGAATTCAGACCCCGATTTTGCCTGATTTGCAGTCTTGGTACCCTTGGAGCAGGCAGCAGAAACAAACATCACACCAGCCAACGCCGCCACAAAGGACCAGCGATGTCCTAACATGCTGATGATGTTAAGTTTTTGCCCCATTCTCACCTTCTAGGAGTTCCAAAACCCCTTTGACACCGGCGACTTAGAGTCTATTCGGGCCCTATTCCGCCGTATGAAGATGCTCGGATGACCTTTAAGGGAACTTTAGCCCAGGGGTTGAGTTAGGGCGTAACCATGTGTTAGTATTAAAAAAGTTAGCAAAAAAATTTTTGGTGATTTCTAAAGTTTTTGCGGGGTTACCCGAGGAGGCGCAACCGATGGCTAAGGGATTAGTCTCAAAGTTACTTTTGCCGGCCTTTGTAGTTTTTGCCAATGCCTGCGGCGGCACACTCAACGTCCGCACCAATCCAAGTGAGGCTGAAATTGTTCTCGTGCAACCGGGCAAAGTGGATTCAAAACCACTTGGTAAAACTCCCTACACAGCCAAAATTGGTGACCTCGGAAGTGCTGCAAATGGCGGACCCATCGTTTTGCAGGTCTCAAAAAAGGGCTTTATGCCACAGAGCCTTTACATTCCAAACGCCTCGGGATCAAAACTTGATTTCGATGTGAACCTTAAACCAGTCAGCCCGGGTAGCTTTGATGAGATGAATCGTATCATCAAACTTGTGTTGACTGCCGAGCGACAAATCATGCTCAAACAGGTCGATGAAGCCATCAAGACGGCCGACGCGATCAAAGCCATCAACGATAATATTGCCATGGCCTACGAAATTGAGGCGGCTGCGCAATTTGTCAAAGGTGATTTGCAAAAAGCACGTGTTGCTTGGAATCGCTCACTGGCGATCGACCCGGAAAACCCCGATGCTGCGCGCATGATTAAAACTATCGACGAAAAGCTTGGAACTAAATAATTCAGATAAGGTCAAATTGTGACTCATACCCATAAAAACTGCCGAAAGATTGCGATTCGCGCTCTTGTGAGCTTTTCGGTCGCGACGGCATTTATCACAGCTCGCCCATCGATCGCTGCAAGCCTTGTGGGAGAATTCCACGACTCCCATGGGACATTTCGCTTTGGAACAATGAGCTACACTGTCACAGACGGGGCAACTCCCAAAGCTGGTGGGGGCATGGCCCTAAACTATGAATACTCCAGGCAGCTCAATATGAGTTCAGCACTCATCGTTGGATGGCGTCAGGTCACAGACTCTGCAAGTCAGCGCGACGGGCATCACGCGGCCTACGCTGGCATGCGGATGTTTCCGCTTGGGCTAGGAATTCCCCTCACGTCGTCGATTGGTGACGCAACAATCAGTATGGACAGCAGTTACAAATATTACGGAGAAGCCTCTCTGGGCCTTGGACGATTGCTTTATGAACCCCAGGGATCAGCTGATTTATCCGGTGAAAGTCTCTCGATCACCTTTGGCGGGGGCGTATTGATGCACTTTTTCTCGCGCTGGGGCGTTGACTTCCAAGTTTTATACCACATTATCCAGGGCCGCGGTGGAACCGCAGAATCTCTTGCTGTTTCGGGTAGTGGCATGTCGATGTTAATCGGAAACAGTTATTTGTTTTAGGAGAATACGTTTCCCGTGGAGATTAAATTTAAAGGCTTCGATCAAATCACAGCCTGGGTGGGCGGAGTCAGCATTTCGGCCCTAGTGTTTACTGGCATCTGGTACACCGGAAAAAATATTGCAAAAAACATTGCCGCTTCAGAAGCAAATCGACTCGAGGACGTTCA
>JBIIGV010000068.1:0-15696 GCA_044236265.1 Oligoflexales bacterium | reverse complement strand
TTTACTTCTGGCATCTCTTTAGCATTCGGGTAGTACTTCAGGAACATCAAATAGCCCCTGAGAGCCTCCGCATAAGTTCCGTCGTTGTCGTCCTTTTGACCGGCTTTATGTAAAACCTTTGCATAGTAAATGATCGTATCTTTTATCTTCACCTGAGTGCTATCAACCAAGGACTGGTCACCTTTATTGGCCGCTGCCCATGAACTACCCACCCCATAATTCCTCGGGAATGCCTCGAGCTCTTTCCACATCTCTGAAAAGCGATTCAAATCAAAAAACAGCGAAATAATCTCTCTTTGGGTATCTGGCGTATCAGGACTGTTGGGGTAAAGCTGCTGATACCGCTTGTAGACTCGAACTGCCTCAGCAAACTTTCCAGCATCAACCAACGCCGACCCAAGCTGACTCAAAAATTTTCCAATATACTTCTCGCCGCCGTGCTGACGATAATAAGTAATTGCGGCTTCTACCTGCTTCATTTCAACCCATGCAAAAACCATATCCTTAAGGCCTTCTTCCTTAAGCTGGTTGGCATCTTTTGCACGACTAGACGACGCGACATCGACTGTTTTTTTCCAGTAGCTCAGAGATTCAGGATAATTCCCAAGGTTGTATGAACACCAACCCAGTTTGAAGAGAGACCAGCCAAATCCGCGACTTGTTTTGTAGCGCAAGGCTTGTTTGTAGTTATTCGTCGCATCGCGAAAGTCATTTTTCTCAAAGAAAAAATCGCCGAGCTGAAAATAAGCTTCACCGGCTTTATCACTATTAGGATATTTCTGGATCAAGTCACTGTAGATGCGAGCACTCTCTTTTTCCTGGCCCAAATATCCTAAAGCCAGAGCCTGGTTGAACATCAGCTCATCAGCATTCTTGGTATTTGGAAATTGCTTTAGAACGTAGCTTGACTTTACGGCCACCTGCTTCCAGACACCCTTTGAAGTCCGATTATCCACCTGCGGACCTTTGCCCTTACGGCCAGCTTTCTCCCACGCTACAAAAGCCTGATCATAGCGACGAAACTCGGCGTTAGCCTCGTACGAAGCGTTTTCCACGTAAAGGTTGACCAAACGATTCAGCATCTGAAGTCTGGCAGAGGATTTTGGTGGAAGCGTCCTTTCCGTTTTCTCATAAAATTGAATCGTGCGTTTGATCTCGGAAGATAGTTTACCCTCAGCGGCTATCACAAACGCCTCGCCCCGGCCCATGCTGGGACCGGAAGCTTTAGCAGAGTCACCTGTCTCGCGTTTTTTCGTCTTTACGTTGCTTAGATTGACTTCCCGATGATTCTTTTCTCGCGCGTCTTGCGCCAGGACACCGGTTGCAACTGTCAGCAGGCATATTCCAATGATGGTACGAAATGCTGTGATGTTTGCCATTTTTATCCTTTCACTCTAGACATCAAACAGGACAAGGCATTCACCGCCTATGAATCAGGCTATTTACCTTTGGGCTGATTGCCTGGAACTCCGCATTTATCGCCGATGTTGTAGACGTAATAGCCCAGCTCATCTTCCCAGTATTCGCCCATAAACGGCCAATACTCCAACTGCTGGTTCACGACGCTTTCAAGAGGCTGTAGTCCACCAATGAAGACTTTTCGATCATTGGCCTGGGTTACATTCAGTGTTCGACGAATGGCGTCTACGCGACCCTCGAACATCTCTGCCTGAATCAGTTTTGTTTGATTTGACAGCGTACGAAGATACTCATGCGCCGCCGCTGCTTGGTCATAAAGCTTCTCTCCTGAGTCTGCTCTGGCGACTTGCTTCTTTTTATTCAAAAAGTCCTTTAATTCCTCAATAAGCCCGGTGCTACTCCATTTGCCACCAATACCACTTAATCTTGCAAGCTCACCATCGGAGTATCGAACAGCGCGGAAAGACTCTTTGTAGGCATCAGATCGACTTAAAGAGTCGAGAATTGCCCACGCATTGCGGTAGCTGTTGAGAGATCCATTACGGTAATCGTAAACCAATTTAAACATATCGCTTTTACGCGATTTATACTCGGAAAGCAGACTAACGAGATCCTTGAAAACCGGCTTGTAACGATCCCGGAACTTCTCAAGGCTCTCTTGCACCTCATTATACCGACACAACCTGAGGTAGGTGATCGCCTGCAAGATATAACTCTCCGGGAAAAAACGCATTTCAAAAAACGGCGAGTGTAGCGTGTGAATATTACCCAACACGTTATTATGACGTGCTGTCAGAAAAAAGGCCCAAGCCGATTCAAAGATAGCGCCGAGCCAGTTTTCGGACTCGCGAGGAATTCTCGCATAATACTGAAAAGAGTTGTTGAAGCTCTTTGTTTCGTAGTGAACTCGCGCGATATTCAAATTTGACTGTTCACGCACCCAACTATCTGCGCCAGAACTATTTAGTGTCGATTCGAAATAACCGATAGCTCGACTATGTGCGCCTGCACGATTGGCAATCACTCCGAGATGAAACTGCGCTTTTGCGTAATAAGGACTTCCAGAGGGCACCCTCTTGAAATTGTCAGCTGCGCGCTCAAACTTCTTCGTTTCAAAAGCCTCAGCACCCGTGTAATAAAAATAAAATGCTCGCGCAGCCCCTGGAATACTGTCTGGGCTGACACCGCGACCACGTACGAGCTGAGAAATATGCGACTGCCCTAAGCCAACCGTTGAGTTGATCGCACCCAACTCTTCAAGCGCGCGCCTAAAGTAAGGGTTTCCAGGACCTGGCCCGCGGCGAACAATTTGCGAAAAATATTTTGACGCTGAATAATAAAAACCCAAGGCCTGCAGACTTTTACCTAAGCCCCATTCAGCAAATATTTTTTCCTGCCCGCCCCTTGGCGAGGAGTATGATTGGAAATACTCGCCAGCGGCCCCAACATAATCACGTCGGGCCATCATTTGTTGGGCTGCCTGATAGTTCGCATATGCAGAGCTACTGATAGAGAGCGTAACCGATAAAACTAGGATCGTTCGTGCAATTTGCGGAAGCTGAAACCTTTCAATAGTACGTCTCATAGGAAGTACCCCGCACCAAGCTGCATCGTGATATTTGTCTGAACTCCACTTGCGGCTTCAGCAGTCCCGGGATCACAGGCACCGTCGGCCTTGTTGTAGCTGAATACATGCCCCCTGACATCCCAGCGAAGACTCAGTTTCTTATCCATGAAAATTCGCTGACCCGCTCCAAAAAAGAATGTTGGATATGACTTCACAGATGGAGAGGGCGGACTAGGAACCTCTGTACCTTCAGGCACTTCATTAGGGCTTGGACACTGATCATAGAGGTAATTAACGCCAGTCATGCCACCACCAGCGGAGAGAAACATGTCGACGTATATCAATCGCCCACTGGAAAGCTGGTACTTGCCATAGATAGGCGTATACAAAAGTCCGCCCTCCATAAAGTACTGCGTTCTCAGAATCTGCGTCTTGATTTTAAAGTTGGAATCCAGGACTCTCTTGTCTTCTTTGTCGATTGAAAATCCGTAGGCTAATGCGCCTTCCAGAGCTAGCGTTTCACTGAAGTGATAATCTAAGAGACCCGTTGCAAGGTATGTATAAATAAATGACTGATTCATGACGATACTCAATTGAGCGCCAGTCTCCATGCGACCCGTCTTAGTAAAATATTTGGGACGAATCACGCGAATTTCATATCTCTCGAACATTTCCTGAGGCTGACGCTCGTCAGCACCAAAGGATAACGACGCTGGACACAGAGCCGAGACACACCCAGCGACGAAGAAGCTGATAACTTTCAAGTTCGATCTAACCACAAAAGATTCCTGTTTAGTTGAGTTCTTTTTGGACCATCAATTTGAACTGCACAAATTCCGCTTGCTGCGCGGAAAGCATAATGCGCTTCATCAATTTAAATCTGTGACCCTTATCCATTTCCATTGTGAGTGCGCCGGTACTTCCTTTGGCGTTCGGATCATCACTCTTGGGCTTATTCACACGCTTATTTGCCTCTGCAAGCTTTTGAAGAGCCTCAAAAACTGGGTAAATCGCTCCCTGAGCACGGTCTTTTTCAGGCACGTCGCCTGCCACAATGTCAGCGACTTTGTTGTCGTTAACTCGAAGCTCTGTTTTTGTGACAATAATAGTCGGAACCTCATCCATCGCAACGATCGTGTTTGATTGAGGCAATTCAATGCCTGCATCAACGTCATGCGAGACAGGATCGGTTGAGAAACTCATCAGCAAAAATGTGATGAGAATCGAAAAAATATCCAACATTGGGTTCAGGTTGAGACTTAGAGTATCCTTACTGCCGCCGCCTGCACTTGCCATCGACTACACCTCATTAACGAAGCATTACGCTTCCCATCACGATTTTAGGATAGAGATAAAGCTTGGCATCTATCTCCGCTTTCTCACGATTTTTGGCATCTTTGGCGGGCGGAAAAATAGGATCGCCCTCTATGCGAAGCATCACGGTATCAAGCACTGCCGAAAGGGACTCCCAACTCACTTCATCATCGCTGAAAACCGTTGCCTTGTCCGTATCAGCATTCTGTTTACGGATTTCAGCAAGCTTCTGATGCATTTGCTTCAGACCGTCAGCATTGTTCGGAAATGGAAATTTCTGCTCCTGATTCGGCGGCCTTGTGTAGGCCGTCTGGATCTCAACTTGCTCTTTGGTCACATCCACTTTGACCTCAAAAACACGGCTGTCTTTGGGATCATCGGGCGGCGGCGTATTTGATAAAAATGGAACTTGTACTTCAAGAATTCCAACTGACAGAAAAACCGCCGTAAACAGCAAAAAAGTATTCAACATCGAGAAAACATCAATAAATGGCATGATGTTGAGATCGATGTCTTTGTATTCAATATTGCGCCGTTTCTTTTTTCTGGACATGGACGTCCTCCACAGAACCTCTCTCATGGGCTGAAAATCAGCCCATTAAGAGCAGATGGCAAAAGCATAAAAACTAAAAAGCACCCAGTAGCAAAAACACGCGAAATCACTCAGCCCTGTCGGAGCCGCCACGATGAATTTTCATTTTGCGGTTATAAAGCATATGCAACAGTCGAGCTGCATTTGCGTTTATGTCATCAACAATCTGAGTTTGTTTGGTCATCAAAATTCCGTAGCACAATAGCGCCAACAAAGCTGTACCGAGACCGAACGACGTAGCGATCAGCGCCTCCGCAATACCTTCTGCAAGTAATGTTTGCTTCTGAGCACCGGTTGCAGTCGCGGCAGCTGCGAACGATTTCATCAAACCAAAAAGAGTTCCCAGGAGCCCCAAGAGAGTTGCCACGTTTGCCGTTGTACCCAAAAATCCTACGCGGGCAGTGACCTTAGGAATCGCCTCCAAAGTCGCATAATCCATAGCGAGACTGATTTCCTCGGGCGAGTCATTAGCACGCATCAATCCCTGTACTAAAACCTCAGGAAGAAGTTTTGGCTTCGCCTTGCGGCACATACGGATTGCATTTTCAATCGAGTTGTTCATGACCATCTTTTGAATGTGACTCATGAAAGACGCACTATCGGCGAGGTCATACTGGCCCCAATACCGAATAAACCTCTCTACAATCAAGACGAGCGTGATCAGGAGCGTTGCCGTAATTGAAAGCATTACAGGTAATCCGCCCTCGTGAAATAACTGTGAAATCTTCTCCATGATTATCAGTCTCCCTAAAATCGAGCCTAAATTGCTAATGCGTGGCTTTTACTGATATTTTACGGATGCCCCGAGTACGAAGTCAACGTTGGCGGAATTTTTTTGGCAAGGGGTGGAAATCTGCGTCAGGCTGGTCTAGAATGAGGCGTTAATGTTTCGAAAACGTTGATTTTTTGGGCAGTTTGATGCCCTCGTGTCATAAACAAGTATTATCGACTCAATTTCGAAGTGCGAAAGGTTACCCACCGATGAAGCATAGCCCCTCTGAGAATGACGTTCCTTTTTTTCTCACGAAGCACAAAGAGCTTTTAGCATGGGCTCGTAAAAATGCGCTCTGGCCATACCCTTTCGGCACAGCCTGCTGTGGAATCGAGTACATGGCCGTCGTTGGTCCGAAGTATGACATTGCACGCTTTGGTGCTGAGGTTGTTCGCTTCTCTCCACGACAGGCAGACCTTATGATTGTGGCGGGAACAATCACCGAAAAGATGGCTCCCGTGATTAAGAAGGTGTTCGACCAGATGTCGGAGCCCAAATGGGTCATGGCCATGGGCGCATGCGCTTCCAGTGGTGGATTTTATCGTGCATATCACGTGCTGCAGGGCGTCGATCGCATTATCCCTGTCGACGTCTATGTTGCAGGATGCCCACCCACTCCAGAAGCCGTCATTGCAGGCCTAATGACACTACAGGATAAAATTTCCGCAGACGCCAAGAAACCCTCGGAAGCCGCAGCGACTAAATGAGCACAAATCAGGCCACGGTTATTTTTGTTGATGTTCCGGGGCGCAAGTCCATTGGGTCTGCGCCTTGCATCATGGTTGCCGCGAACGGTTGGCAGCAAGTTTCCGTATCAGGCGTTTCGCAGGCCCTCGAAGTCTTGAAAACCGTAGGCCGCGTTCGTGCAGTGGTTGCCAACGATCCAAGCGAAAGTTTGTTCCAAGCAGTAAGAAAACTAGATCCGTCTATTATCACCATATTGGTAACCGACCTGCCCATGCAGGACTATTGCTCTTCACTTGGACACAACGACCTACTGCTTCTCGACCACGTGATAGCAAATCACGATACCGAGTGGAGCTCCTCCGATCTCGCCATTACTATGCAGAAAATCATTCGCTCTGATCTTTTTGGCATTGAGAAATATCTGAGCCCTGAGTCTGACATTCAGACAAGAGTCATAAGAGGATCGTCAGATCGTGACCCCTCCAACAAAGCGGTCACCGATTGGGTTGAGGCTTGTGGCCTTGGCAAAAATATCGCACGTCTTGCCACCGGTATTTGCGAAGAACTTTTGATGAATGCCATATACGACGCCCCAGTTGCTGGCGGTCGAACACACTACGAGGCAATGGAACGCAGAGAAAAGCGGGATCTTGCCGAGGACGAGTGGGCGACCCTCAAATACGGTTGTGACGGCCGGATTTTTGCCATTTCAATTTGCGATCCATTCGGTGCTTTTCTGCGCGATCGATGGTTTTCGTATCTTAGAAAAGTCCTAAAACGTAACGATACCGAACAATTGATTGACACTAAAAAGGGTGGCGCCGGGTTAGGTTTGTTTAAAATGCTGTACAGCAGCCACGGGATTGTGTGCAATGTAGATCCTGGCAAGACCACCGAGGTCATCGTGATGATCGCGATCAACGTTCCGGTTCGCGATTTTGTGCACATGCCGAGATCGATTCACTACTTCAACACGTCGTCTCATTGAAGGTGACGACTTAACTGTTAAATTTTTTTGAGGAGAGAACATGGCAAAGATCAAGGTTAAAAATCCCGTTGTTGAGATGGATGGCGACGAGATGACTCGAATTATCTGGGCTGAGATCAAAAACAAATTGATCCACCCGTTTCTCGATCTTGATATCAAATATTTTGACTTGGGCATGGAATACCGCGATAAAACCGACGACAAGGTCACGATTGAAGCTGCGGAAGCCATTAAAAAATATGATGTCGGGATCAAATGCGCCACAATCACGCCTGACGAAGCTCGAGTTAAGGAATTCAACCTCAAAAAAATGTGGAAAAGTCCCAACGGCACCATCCGCAACATTTTGGGTGGAACCGTCTTCCGTGAACCCATCATCTGCTCAAACGTTCCGAGAATCGTACCGAACTGGAAAAAGCCCATCGTTGTCGGGCGCCACGCGCACGCCGACCAATACAAGGCGACCGATGTTAAAATTCCAGGCGCAGGAAAACTAAAGATGGTCTTCGAACCAAGCGCAGGTGGGCCGGCCCAATCCTGGGATGTGATGGACTTCCAGGGCGCAGGTATCGCCATGGGAATGTACAACACGGACGATAGCATTGAAGGATTTGCCCGCAGCTGTTTTGCTTATGGCCTGGATCGCAAGTTCCCGGTTTACCTCTCAACGAAAAACACGATTCTAAAGGTGTATGACGGCCGATTTAAAGACATCTTCCAGCAAGTTTTTGAGAAGGAATTTAAAGCCAAGTACGAGGCGTCAGGTCTGACGTACGAACATCGCCTGATCGATGACATGGTCGCCGCAGTTCTAAAGTGGGAGGGCGGAATCGTCTGGGCCTGCAAAAATTACGACGGAGACGTTCAATCGGATACTGTTGCTCAAGGATTCGGGTCTCTCGGCTTGATGACATCTGTACTTATGTGCCCGAATGGAAGAACTATTGAGACAGAAGCCGCTCATGGCACAGTAACACGGCACTACCGCGATCATCAAAAAGGTAAGCCGACATCGACAAATCCAATCGCATCGATTTTTGCCTGGACTCAAGGTCTTGCTCATCGTGGAAAATTGGATGGCACGCCTGAAGTCACAGCTTTCGCAAAGAAACTAGAGCAGGTTTGCGTCGAAACGGTTGAAGCTGGATTTATGACGAAGGACTTGGCCGTTTGTATCCACGGCAATACTCCTCCAGCTGGCAGCTTCATGTACACGAATGACTTCCTGTCAAAGGTTGCCGATAACCTGAATAAGAAGATGTGAATCCGAGCTTATTGACAAAAAAATCCGGCCTTTTTTGGCCGGATTTTTTTGTGATGTGTCATTGTAATTCATGGAGCACTAGCGGTATCCGTCAAAGGAGCGTCTCCATGATTAGCAACCGAATCATCTATTAGCCGCCAAGAGCGAACCCCATCGGTTAACACCTTGCCGTATGATTCGCGGGGCTCCAATTGTTTGGTATTTATTTGACGCCATAGAGGGACAATCGTCAAATGAGCCTCACCCAGCTTATACCAGGGAATACTTGGGTACACATGATGAATGGAGTGAAAGCATAAATCGTTGAAGAGCCAACGTCCAAGCCATCCTGCTTTGATATTACGACAAGACATCGCTTGGCGAGTCACAACATCTGCATTGCGCCCCTCCCACAAACCGTAATGCTCTGCCAGGGCGCGCATTTGCAACAACCCCCCGCCAATGCGCTCAAGAGCCAAGAATGTCAACAGGTACTCAACAAATACGTCGAAATAGAGATAGATCGGCCATGTAATCAAAACCAGAGATAGTTGACCAACTATATCGCGATTCATAGCCTTTTCTAGTTGTGGAAATCTGGAACGAAGCCTGCGAGCCGTCAGCCAGTGCTTTGCGATAAAGCCCACCCCGGCAAAAACAAAAATATTGATCAACCACTGGTGCCGAATGTACCACCGCTTGAGCGTGCTGGACTTTTCAAACTCGGATTTAAGAAAAGTCGCGCGCTCAGGATCGTCGAAATCCCGCCCAAGCAATGCATGATGAATTTTGTGAATTTCACTGTAGGTTCTATGCGGCCAAAAAACCATCCAAGACCACAGCAGAGGCCAATAGTCATCGAATGTCTTGAGTCCCGTATAGGTTCTGTGGATACAGTCATGAGTTGTCACAATAATTGCCGTGTAAACCAGCGACATCGGCAGAATGACAATGACCGCGAGAATTGTTTCTCGTTGCAACAGAGTGCCAAAAGCAAAAACAAGCCCCCAAAAAAGTACAGCGTGCAAGCCCGCATGAAACAAACCTTGTGAGGGACTTATTTCACTCATACGAACTAAAGCACGCGCAAGCTGTTTTTGTTGATCTTGCCCACTCATGATCAATTAGCTCTTGGAATCCTTCTTTGAACGCTTTGATCTTTTATTTTGCCTAACTTTTTTATTTTTCTGCGGACGACCTTCCTCGTCCGGTGACACATGAGAAAAACTTTTAGGAGGATTTTTCACAAGCCAACGACTGCGTATCCAACGCCCGTCATCAAGCTTGGACCACCCACCATGGATCGAGACCCTGACTTCGTCCCCACCTCGTAAACGTCCCACAATTTTTGAGTGACGATTGGGTTGCGAACGAATATTAATCTCAAACGCTTTGATGTATCTGATCGCTGTTCCAGACCCTGTCGCAGAGACTGGGGCTGAGGAAACATCAGAGGTCGATGGCGCGCTGATCGATCGTCCCTGGGTTGCACCAACAACCTCATCAACACGAGGTGACGGCGGAACTTCAGCCAATGGCGCAGACTCCACAGCAGGGTCTACTTGACTCGGGGATGGAGAGGAATCAGCGGGACCATTAGCAGAGACCTGCGTGTCTTTCGGAAGGGCTTTTTTATCAGGGTCAATCTCAGCAAAAGCCGGATCAGCTGACACGGGCTCTTTAGGGCCCTCAGCGGCGCACGACTGAAGTAAAACCAATGTAAAAACAAAGAACCAACGAATCATATCAACCATCACCTATTTGAAAGAGTCTTCAATCATACTCTTTAATCGATCAAGTCCCTTAAAACCCTCAAAACGCCCTTTCATTTCCTTCTGGGCGAAAACAAAAAATACCGGCAATACTTCGGTATCAGCAATTTCAAGTATTTCGGGATATTCATCAGCGCAAATTTGCCCAAATATTAAATCATGGCTGTTGTCAGCCTCTATTCGCTCGATGGCAGGGATTGAAAGCTTACAGGCTCCGCAACCTTTTTTCCAAAGCTTTAAAAATATTCGGTCACCAGATTCCAGGTGTCCCTTTAACTGATCAGGGCTCCAGTCCTGCATAGAACACACTCCTTCTCGCTCTAAACACATTTTGCTACAGAAAGCACTTTTGATTCAAGAAATTCCTTCCAGCAAATTCAGCAAAGAACTTCCTTTGCTGGTTATAACCATGTCGCTCCAACTAGGGAGCACAAAGCCTTCTTAGATGCTTATATGACTTTGCCAAAAGTTTAAATCTGGACTCGTTGCCACCTTGCCGATCAGGATGCATCTCCATGGCAAGACGATGGTAACGATGCTTTAAATCCTCCTCGGAGGGGAAATCCTCAAAACCCATAAACCTCAGGGCTTCCAAATCTTGCGCAGATTTTCCAACTGGACGACGAATAGTTGGAGTGGCACGACGTTTTCGAAACGATTCACGTACGTTTTCTGCAGCTGCATAGCCGTCATATTTGTCTTGGCTCTGACCTGAGCTCTTATCCGAAGATCGAACACCACTAGAGACCGAGCATTTTGCAAAAAATTTATCGCTGGCTGCCAGTAACATATCGAAAACCTTATTTAAACGCTCCCGCGCAGCAATGTACTCAGTGTTCACATTTGCAAGAAATGCCCGCAATGACCTCGAATCAAGATCCGCGGGTAAAGATTCCGGCAAGGTTTCTAATCTTGGCCACTCACCAAGATCTCCCAAATTCCAAACCTCAAAATTTAAGGTTAGCAGAGTTTTCCATACAGACGGCTCAGTGGCCTTCAATGGAAATCCTATGAGATTCCTTTTTTGCCAACACTCAACAAGACCTTTTCGAATCTCCATAGCTCTTGATTCATCAAAGTTTGGAAAAACGGGATCAGTCATTATTGTTCCAGAAAATGGTCCGGTTGATGTTGTAGCACTTGTCCTGAACCATGCACCACGTCGATCCGGGTTCAGAATGCTCAGCCTGAATTTCACAGTATTTTCAAGGATGCCAATACGGGCAGATATTTCACTGACGGCATCCATCGTGGCTCCTGCTCTTTCGGATATCCGTGAGCTAAGGACCGCGATGAATTGCTCTTTTCTCTTTAGCTCTTTTACGACTTCAGCCAAACAATGGGCAACAGTACCATCCTTCAAAATGGCACTGACAAACCAGTCCTGATTTGGTTGCGAAACCTGACTCATAGACACCTAAGAAAGCTAATTTGACGTGTTTTTTTGCTCCATCAAGGACGATAGTTTATTAAGATCGTCAGCGAGCTCATTGAATGCATCGCCCTTACGCAGCACTGTTCGATACTGGTACTTGCCTTCAGCAATCATACGAACATGACGGCGAAATGCAATCGTTGGTCCAATTAGTTTGTGCGTATAAACGATCGTCATAACTAGATTGATCAGAACATAACAAACAGCTGCTGCGACAATTTGGTAGATTGCAGGCGAAAGATACTGATCAAGCAAATCCTGAACCTCTTCTTTGACCCCGGTAAGTTCAAGAATAATATCAGAAAACTTTGCAAGGTTCGTATATAAGATGACCACGATCAACACGGCAAATAATGTCGACAGAATCACACTATATAGACCAAGCTTTATCTGTAGCAGCGGCTGCAGCGCGTAGTTTTTGAGGCTTCTGGAGGCCTTACCTCCAGCGTTCACTGGTTTATTTTGAGCTCCGCTCATCTCTCAGATCCTCCTAAATGTTGTCGTTCATTTCGTCAGAAAATTGAACGTCAGTTCCCCAATCATATTTTCCTGCACCGGCATCGGTATCTGCTGGAGCTCGCCAAGGATACAGTCAATCATAGCACCATCTGCTATGGATCCCTTGCTTTTTGTCGCCTGCCTGATCGTACCCGTTTTGGCTGACGCGAGGACTTTTAGAACCAAATCACCAGCAAGTTGACTGTTGCGCTCCAATGCGGAGGTGTAGCAAGCCCTCAGTTGAGCATCGAAGGATTTTAAAGCCCCAAGCACATCCTTCGAATATTTATTGTGCTTGAATAAATTAACGCCGTAAAAAACCCCAATTTGACGGGTAAATGAGGTCGTGGCCCTGATCGTATTGTCGTCTGAATAACCCTTGTCAGCAGCATCAACGACCTGACGCCCCCCAATAACCTGCTGGACAGAGCCTGTGAATCCATTAATGACCGCCGCTACACTGCTCTCTTTGGCCGCACCCGATTCTCGATAGCTGTTGGGGATCATTTCAAACTTTACCGTAAGCCCATTAACCCCTTCGGGCGATATTTGCCATCGGCCAAGATTCGACAGCATAACCCGGGGTACCAGAATGGGCATGGGCTTCGCCTGCTTAGCCAACCACATCCGATTCACTCCCGATGGGTCAGTGAAATCAATGCGACTCACCAAATATTTGCCAGACGGTAACTTCCAAATTTCCCGCGGCGCAGCTTCAGCTGCAACTTGAGAGTTGGAGAATGTGTAATACTTCTGCTGGATAATGCTATAAATCGTGACCTGAACATTATCCAGTGCTGCACCACGAAAACCGGTAGCAAGCGTTTTCACGAAAATGCCACCTTCTTTCTTGGAAAAATACTCACCCTTCCACTCCTTGATTGCCGTAGCTTGAGCAAAGACAGAAGACTGCATTAGACAAAACATGAGGACACTGAGAAACCATACTGACATTTTTACGCCATCTCCCCTAAATAGGGGAGACCCGCTACGAAGTCGAATGCCACATAATTTAAACGGGATCAAACCGACACTCCGATTGCTCACAGCTTGATATCGCCCAGCTCGTCCACGACATCAGCCTCAGCCGAAACGCGCTTTAATTCACCCAAAAACAGCCTTTTTCCAGGTGTCATGCTACGACGGGAACCCTCGATAAAAGCAACCTGACTCCAAACAGGCATCCGCGACAACGCAAGCGCCATTGCACCTGGATTCTTCTGCGAGATGTTCTCAACGATCGTAGAAGCCAGGTCACTGAGGCCCGGATTTCTTGAGATGGCGTAGCTAAATAGAACATCGATATTTGCATTCGAAACACTAGGTGGGAATTTGAGCATGTGATTTAGCGCCACGTTTGCTGCAAAGATATTAATGGATGATACCGTTAGCTGGCGCAACTCTTCGGGAGGACACATTGATAAATACTCAAGAAAGTCGGTCGTGGCCTGCTCGGGATTCAGAGCAGCCATCGCCTGAGCAAAATCCTCGAAGTTTTTAGTCATTAATCCTCGGCGCACCAGAGAATATGCCGAAGTCATTCGATTCGCCTGGGCAGCGGCGGCCATCGCCGGGATCAAAATATCATCTTCATCACCGTCCATCACCGCCCGATTCATTTCCCGTTCCATCGCGCTACGCATCACCTTTCCGGGCAATGCCGAGGCCATCTGCCATGCGAGCTGACGAGCAAGTGGCCTTCCCGAAGACACCAACTGGTTGAATAGGGCCTCTTGAGGTGTCACAGGACCGGCGATATAGAGCATCACAGCATTGATAAGTTGGTTATTTTCGTATTTGATAATTCCATCTTGAACAGCCTGGTACAGCATTTTTTCTGCTAGCGGCCATTGCTTCCGTTTAGAAATCAGCTTGCGAACATCTCGAGCCGTGTCGCCGCCATAATCAATACCCGCTTGCAGCGCCGTCTCAAGCGGCATGTCCTTGCTGATGTGTGGAGCCTGCTTCGATGCGTTTTTACCCGCGTCAAACGTGGTGGCGCAGCTCGAGCCTATCAATGCAATAGCAACCATGACTATGGTACGAAACATGAGACCACCTCCGCCCCTTGAGCAGCCTATGGGTGACGCGCAGCCATCGCGCCGACTTCAATAGCCCCACCCAATTCAAGACTTATTTTATCCAGTTCTGAGGGAATTATACTTGGTTCACGTACCAAAACAAAGTCTACGCGGCATTTTTCCGCCTTTGTCACACAAATTTTCTTGATCCCAGCGTCTTTATGGAGTTTGAAACAACCATCAAGCTTCACTTTACTCACGGCCAGGGCGTTTAATGGTGCCGAACTTTCAAAATCAGCGCCCACAGCGTCTGAAAACTGACGAAGGACGCGTATAGGCTCACCGACAGTAACTTTGCGCTCTAATCCGCCTGTATTCCAATCACGCCAGAGCTTCAAGACTGCCCGCAATTGCAAAAGCCTGTAAGTTAAGGCTGCAAATGCCACAAGGGAAAACACGTGAAAAACCAGAGACAAGTCACCCACGGCGACCACCAAATCGAAAAAGGGAGAGCAGTAACGGCAAAATCAAAAAAGCCAGCAGCCAGCCCACCTGGCGCCCGCCGGATGTACCAATACCTATCACTCCGCAACCAGCCGTCACCCGCTCAACAGGCTGACCGGTCGCAAAGTTTCCTGAACCTTTAACCATAGCCTCCGCGTCAACCAATCCCCCACCGAGCAAGGGGCGCCTAGCAAATTCGCCGGCAATTTTGGGGTAGTAGTATTGGGAGTTGATACTTCCACCGTCAGCATCGGATCCGTAAAGTCTGGCGGCACTGGCGCCTTTTATGATCCGGTCTCTTAACTCCAAAAAGCTCAGTTTGGGGTAAGCAGCAAGCAATAATCCTGCAGATCCAGCGACAACCGGCGAGGCCATCGACGTTCCCGGCATAACACGAGAGGCTCCACCAGAAACCGTGGAATCAATGAAGCCAGGTGCCGCAATATCGACCCAAGGACCAAAATTGCTAAAGTTTGATTTACGAACGGAGGGGTCATTGTGCCGAGCGCCCACAGAAGCTACAGCAATCGCATTCGCCAGAGCCGCGGGATAAGAACGAATCATTGAATCTTCGTTTGATGCAGCACCAATTAAAAGTGTCCCACTACCGACACGCTTCAACACATCAATCAAAATCGACAGACTTCGTGAACGCGAGTACTTACCAAACGAAGCGTTCACAAGCCTAACAGCACTTCCTCCGCTTTTTCTGAATCGCGCGAGGTATTTATAGGCTCTAATTTGGCTATCATCCAAAATCATGGGATCACCGGATGTCCCGCCACCTTCGACCTCGGTGACGCGCAAAATCATGATTTTGCACATCGGACAAACACCTGCCACATAAGATGAAGCCAGCGGTTTTGCTGCAATGATACCAGCAA
>JBIIGV010000067.1:0-15864 GCA_044236265.1 Oligoflexales bacterium | reverse complement strand
GCACGTGGAGCTATGTCCGCGTCTACTGATCCCTCTAGCCCCTGCGGGTTGGATTCAGATTCTTCATGCGTCAGAGCATGCAGCGCCTCATCCCCTTGTTCGGCTGAATTCATAGTCATTTCGGACGCGCTCGACCCAGCCGCAAACTCTGTCTCGGCATCGATTGGAGCAGGGCCGTCTATGGTTGCTACGTCGTCCTGCATTGGAACCTCTGCTTTGAGGCTCGGATCAAATGGATCTTCAGAGGTTGCCGCGTCCTGACTATATGGTGCCAAGGCCTGTATAAATGAAGTTAAACCATCACGATCGATCAATTCTTGAAGAGACTCGCCCTCGTTGGCATTTTGACGATAGATATCAACCACCGCCCTAACCAGTCGTGCGATTTCGGTAGGTGGAATGCCTTCTGCAACAAATCCAGCAACTTCAGGGAACTGTGAGCTTTTTCCTCCGAGTGAGAGGCGGTAGCCATTTGTGTCGCCAACAACGCTAACATCCAGCGTATGACATGGCACACAGCACTTGGCACATCCATTAATTCCAATTTTTAGAGGGCTTTTTAGTTTTATTCCTTCCAATTCTGCTGAAACATCGAGCGCGCTTCCCAAAGCATCTTGCTCGTGAAACTCGCAAAGCTCCCCAATGCATGAAACTGGTTGATGAAGACCATCTTGATAATGGCGCACGCCGAGTCCCATCGACTTGAGTTCCGACGCAACGAACGCTGCCTTATCTGGATTAACAATAAGAGCCAGGCGTTGATCTTCTGTGGCTTTTACAGTTACGGAGTCCCCATCGCACAGGGCGGCTATTTTTTTAAGTTGTGATGAGTTGTAAATGCCTCCAGGGGCCTCTGTGGACAAAAGAATACGCCCATTTCGCAATTTAAATGTGTTGCTCATAACCCATCCCTAGAAGCGCGTAGATTGCTCACCTGGTTGACATGTGAATTCCTAGGGTTGATCGGCTCTTGTAGGGTGAACTTGAATAGGGGCAAGTTCTTGGCACTTTAGAATCGATTGATAAAAACAAAAAAGCCAAAGGATTTCTCCTTTGGCTTTCATGTGTTATCAAGAGAACTCAGGTCAGGTTTTCCATATAGTCACGAAGTCTTTGATTCATCATAGCCTTTGATACCCAGAAGGTTTCTGAAAGCTGACTGACAATATCATGTGAGGCGTCAACTTTCTCAACTTCTTTACGTAGCATCTTGCCTGGTATGAGAAGTAAGCCAGCAAAAAGATTGGCTCGAATATCAAGAACTTCGTCTGGACAAGCTCTGAGGTGCGCCACGTGACCGTTTCCGCTTGTTACTAGATATTTGAATAACTCGCGAGCTGCTAAGAAGCGCAAATAAGGTCTCATCTCGCTACCGCTGTAGAGAACTGAGACTTTCGTGTCCGCGCCATGACCTTCCGTTTTGACTTCAATGGTTTTGGACGTGGTGGCATCAGCTGTCACTGCGAAGTTCGGGAAGAGCTGGCAAATTTCAGGGATGTAGATGGGAGCTTCCTCGAATCGACCTGCAGCCAAAATGGTGTCGACAGCTTTTGAAATGCTAGGACGATCAACGTCAAACAGCTCTTCGAAAGTAGCTCGAGTATTTTCCCCTTGGTAGCGAGTCGGGTTTTTGAAGAACTCCTTTTTTAGATTCTCGCTCGTGCGTCCAGATAGACCGAAGGCTCCATAACCGCGATATTCGAATACGGCCTCGTCAAATCCGACCTTCCCTGATGCGATATCAATCAATAGTCTCTCGTCGATGGATAGGTGGTCTGCGATCGTGCGAAGAGTGGAAAGCGCGCGAATATTCTTTTTCCCTTTTTTCCAGTGGCTGCAGTCAGCTGGATCGTAGCCGAGGATCGCGCCAACGTCCTGATCGATGACCTTCACATTGCCTTCATATCGAATCTCAAGAGCCTCTTTGCAGAACTTGAAAAGTGTGGCCGAATGTGGGTACCGGTTCTCGGCAATCTTCTTCATCGCAACTACCTCCTTGGTATCAAAAAACGACGCGAGCCGTTTGGCGACAATTGATTTGGCCACAGCATCCTGCCGCTGGCTTTTTTTAAATGTGGTGAAATCTCTCTCTATGAAATTAGACAGCACTTCCGGGTGTCATGTCAACTCAGGGGCATCATGCTCAAAAAACTTGGGGTTTTAAGGCAATTGATCCTTGGCACAAGGTAATTTAGCCTCGGGACCCAAGGCCTGTAAAAAACCCATGGAATTTAGATCCATGGGTGATTTTTGATGGGATTGAAGGGCAGATTATTTAACTGGTTCCAGAATGGCCATGGTGATCGGTCCTGGAACATGGCTTGCTTTGCATTTTGTTCCCGTGATGACTTTTTCCAGGAGCGCACGCGCGCGTTCTGGGTTCTCTCTTTCACGTCCTTTGAGTCGAACCACCACTTTCACCTTGTCGCCGCGACTAAGAAATTTTTCGATGGCATTCATTTTTGTATGGAAGTCGTGATCGGCGATGTTCAGTTTGAGCTGAATTTCTTTCAACTCTTGCACAATCTGTTTTTTCTTGGACTTTTTCAGTTCGTACTGAACTTTTTTGAAGTCCTGAACTCGCATAACAGGGAAGTCACCTTTGTCACTGATCATGACAAGGTCGAGTCCCGCCTCTTCAGCGCGAGACAAAGCTTCCAGGACGGATACGATTTCATTTGATTCTTCGCCAACTAGGCGGACTTTGGTGTAATTGCGGGCTGCAGCACGATTGATAACTTGCAAAAAACGACTCCTCATGAGGTTAAAGAAAGTGGAGACTGACCACTGAGTCTCCAAGGCTAGCACAAACGGGTAGGCATTGAAAAGCCCGGAAAATCAGAAGGTTCCCGATGCATTTCTTCATTTGTCCATAGATTTCAGGGCGTTAAGAAAGCGGCATGCCTGCGCTGTTCAAGCTATGATCTCGTTATGGGCCGATTTCTCCGGAATTTAGATTTTCCACTATCTCACAATAGGGCTGCAGCCAGCGTTGCCAATTCGCTACGCTCACCGCGATTAAATGTGATGTGAGCAGCAATCCTCTCCGACTTAAATTTCTCTATCACGTATGTAAGACCGTTATTTTCGCTATCAATATACGGGTTGTCGATTTGGTAAGGATCGCCCGTGAGAACGATTTTTGTGCCTTCCCCCGCGCGAGTCAGGATCGTTTTAATTTCGTGTGGCGTAAGGTTTTGAGCCTCGTCCACGACGAAGAACTGATTAGGCAGACTGCGTCCGCGGATGTAAGTCAAAGGCTCGACCGCAAGCATGCCTTGATTGATTAGCTCCTGATAGCTTTTGCTGAAGCGCTTGGTTCTGCCTTGCTGGCCACCGCTGAGTAGCAATTCCAAATTGTCAAAAATCGGTTGCATCCATGGATTCAGTTTTTCGTCCAGGTCACCGGGAAGAAAGCCAATGTCTTTTCCAAGTGGGAAAATAGGTCTCGCAACCAGTAGCTTGTGATATTCATCGTCATCCGTTGTTTTTGATAGGCCAGCTGCAATGGCCATCAATGTTTTTCCAGTACCTGCTCCACCACTCAAAGTGACCAATTTGATGTTGTCGTCAAGAAGTGCCTCGAGCGCAAACGTCTGTTCAATATTTCTTGGGTAAATTCCCCAAACGCCCTCACTGTGAGGATCTAGCATGCGAAGGATTCGATCTTGACCATCGTACATGCCGTAAACAAATTGGTTTGGATCGGACTCATCTTCAAGGATTACAAATTGATTGGGGAAAAGTCCTTTGTCGTCCATTTTGATTTCTCGACGAGAATAAAACTCATTAATCACGTCCGATGAAACCCGCATCGTGGAGATGCCTTTGTACAGGTGACTTATGTCGACTTTATCGGCCTCAAAGTCTTCTGCTGAGATATTGAATGCGTCGGCTTTTATCCTGAGGTTTGAGTCCTTAGTGATGATCACGACATTGCGCGTGTTTCCATGCTGTTTCTGAAGCGTCAGCGCAACCGCAAGAATTTGGTTATCTGTATTTTGCGCCAATCGTCCGACTAATTCGTAATCAGCCCCGAGATTCACAAAAAGGCGGCCACTATCTTGTCGTCCGTCAAATAATGGAATTCCCGCTGAAAGAGTCCCGCGCTCTCTAAGACGATCCAAAATACGACTGACTTCGCGAGCGTTGCGACCAGTTTCGCTCAAATCTTTTTTGAAAGTGTCCACTTCTTCAATGACTGAGATTGGTATCACTACGTCGTTGTCATCGAACTTGAAAATACTGGCAGGGTTGTTCAGAAGGATATTGGTGTCGATGATAAACGTTTTCTTCATGAGGTGAGGATCCTCTTTTTTGTAAATCTTTTAAAATTCTGGACCTTTTCAAGCGTTCTTAGGAGTTTACCATGACAGCCTGTGGCCGGCAAATTTTCCCATCCCAAGTTGCTTTTCGGCGCCATGTCGCGCAAGTCTGCCGGTGAATTAAGAAAAGAGGTTACAATAAGAGCATGGACAAGCCGCTGCTGCTTATTATTGATGACGAGCCCGATTTTATTGACGTTCTCGAAATAACGTTGATCGATGATTATGCAGTAGAGAGTTTTACAAACCCTATGTTGGCGATAACAAAGGCAGCAAACCCAGAGATAAGGTTGATTTTAACCGATCTAGGAATGCCGGAGATGGGCGGGGTGGATGTGGTGAAATCCATTAGGGCGGTTAACCCGTTAGTGCCAATTCTTCTTGTCACCGGGTTGTCACGAAACGATGATGACGTGCTAAATGCGCTGAAAGCCGGCGGTACAGACGTTTTGGAAAAGCCAATTAGAGACTTAAGGTTGATAACCGAAACTATCAGAAAGTTGATCGCAGTATGAACAGCAAAGACCATATGATCAAAGACCTGTCCCAGGATGTGAAGCGTATCTTTAAAGAGCGTCAGAGTCTGCTCTCTTTCGATCAATTTATGGATCTGGTCAAGCATAAGCCAAGGCTTCTGATGCGTAATTCTGCCGAGTATGTGCGTGATAGTTTCAAACACTTCGGAGAGCTTAAGTCTGCAAAAGAAATAGACTCCAAGAGCGTTGAGCAGATTGATGACTTGCCTCGTTTCAAATTATTCGACATCGGAACTGAAAAAAGGGTTCCAATAGTCGGTGGAGAGATGGTCCAGCTGGACATATTTCGGATTCTGCAGGCTTTTGTCAGACAGGGAGTTGCCAATAAGGTGATTTTTCTTCATGGTCCGAATGGTTCGGCCAAGTCATCGACGATCGAAGCGATTGCCCATGGAATGCAAAAGTATAGCGAGACGGACGAGGGTGCGGTTTACCGATTCAATTGGATTTTCCCAGTTGATAAAGGGGCAACTCCGCGCGCTGTCAGTGGGGAATCGGGTCCAATCGGATTTGCGGCGCGCTATGATGATGGGCGTAATCGCGATGAGAGCTACGCGTTTCTAGATGACAACCAGATTTCCAGTAAGCTCCAAAGTGAATTCAAAGAGAATCCACTATTTCTGATTCCAATGCCTTTTCGGGAGTCTGTTCTGAGGAGATTTGTGGCTGAGCAGGAGGGCATATCTCCGGACGCTGTCGAACTGCCGCCGCATATATTGCTTTCGGGACTAAGCAAGAGAAATCAGCTAATTTTCGAAAATCTTCTTGCCGCATATGATGGCGAAGTTGAAAAAGTTTATCGTCACATTCAGGTGGAGCGGTTTTTCTATTCGCGACAATACCGGATTGGGATATCGACCGTTGAACCTCAAATGTCCATGGATGCAACCGAGAAGCAGTTGACGATGGACCGAAATATTTCAAACCTCCCAGCGGTTTTGCATAACATCCGTTTTACTGAGTCAATTGGAGAAATTGTCGAAGCTAACCGAGGTATTCTAGAATTTAGTGACTTACTCAAGCGTCCACTAGAGGCATTTAAATATCTTTTGACGACAGTTGAGCGAGCGACGCTGGGGCTTCCATCGGCGACACAGAACCTGGATGTCGTCTTTTTTGCGACAGCAAACGAGAAGCATCTCGACGCATTCAAAACCCTTCCAGACTTCAGCTCGTTTAGGGGTCGGTTTGAACTGGTAACCGTTCCGTATTTGTTGAAGGTTTCCGAAGAGACAAAAATTTATCAAAAAGATGTTGCAGCAATCAGTAAGTCAAAGAAAATTGCTCCCCACGCGGTCGAAGCTTTATGCCTTTGGGCTGTCCTGACTCGGCTTAAACACCCCGATCCTGAAATGTATCCGAATGAACTGCGCGGCGTCATTAATCGCCTTGAGCCTTTTGCGAAGGCGATGCTTTATGATCATAGGCCTTTAGGTGAAGCATATGTTGCCGCAGATCAGATTCTTCTGAAGCAGATTAGATCGCTCATTCTCGGTGAGTCTGTCGGTAATGTCATTTATGAGGGCCGATTTGGCGCATCGCCTCGGGAGGTGCGTGCACTTTTATATCGTGTCGCCGAGGAATCCTCCAACAAAACAGTGACGCCGATGGCGATTTTTTCTGAGCTGGAGCGCTTGCTTAAAGATCGTAGCGTCTATGACTTTCTGCAGTTCGAGTCACGCAACAAATATCACGATGCCGCATATTTTATCCGAAATGTGCGCGATTGGTTTGCTAACACATTTGAAGATGAGGTTCTGGGAGCTATGAACCTCGTTGAAGAAGGTCAGTATGACCAGCTTTTGGCTCGTTATGTTGAGCATGCGGTTGCATTTGTTAAAAAGGAAAAAATCTTCAATAGAAAAACAGAAGGTTCAGAGTCGCCGTCAGAGATGCTGATGAAAGATGTTGAGACGATTCTTGGAGTTGCAAGTGGTGATCCCGGTCGGTTTAGAGAAAGTCTTCTGGCGCGAATCGCTGGCTATAAAATAGATAACCCCAAGGCAAAAATCGATTACAGCGTTATATTTTTCGATCATTTACAGATGATCAAAGATCACTACTACCAGGAAAAGTCACGATTGATTGAGGCAAATTTAAAGGCCGTCTTAGCTCTGGGTACAGACAACCAACGGCAGTTTTCAGAAAAGCAATTGGTAGCTGCTCGTTCCACGCTTGCCGAGTTGGAGTCTCGCTATGGTTATGATGAGACGTCGGCCCGCGAGTGTGTCAAGTTCCTGATGATGGCGAAAGAATCTGGGTCATCTTCCGCGAAATAAAACATTAATCTTCAGTGCGATCTGATCAACTTTTGCAGTTCCTCTCGGACGATGTCAACTGATGCGCGTCCCGAAGAGGGGTCTTTGTGATTTTCCACATAAAGACGGGTTATGTGAATTTGCGAGTTTTGATCAATAAGACTCATTTGATCCTCGATTGGGATGACTCGTGGGAATTGGAAATCATCTTTTTTAATGAGGCGCAAAGAGTGTTTGCTGGGCTCGTTGGCTGATCTGGGTCGAAATCTTGTGAGTGAGTTACTACTGGAAACCTTTTCGAACTTTAAACCAAGACCAGCGATCACAGTTGCAGCCTCATCAATGCTTTCAATTCCAGTCGATCGTCCAGTGTTGGATGCCACTTCAAACGCTCTTTTCCAAAGTCTCCGGTGAAACATGAGGTCGGACACTATCGTATTGAAGTCGGCGAGCTCTCTGGAGTCTTTGATTCGTGATTTTGCTGCTTCCAGTAAAATAGAAGGCATGTTGTGCTCATCTATGGCGGCATACTCATCAACATTTAAGGGCAGCGTCCAGCCGCGTAGCATTGTGGTGATTTTTTTGATCATAGCCTCGGCTGCAACTGAGGTTTTGTGGAAATAAAGCTGTAGGTACATGGAGTGCCGGGCGCGCAGGTAGTCCTCGAAGGCAGCTAATCCTGAAAACTGGATTGCTAAGTGGAGAGACTGGCCGGAGTCGTCCCAATACACTGCAAGAGAATTGAGAATGCGACTTTCATCGAAAATTCCGTAAACGACCCCGCACTCACGGCTATCGCGCAAAAGGTAGTCCATGCGATCCACGTCAAACTCTCCAGAAACTAATTCATGACAGAGCTGGTGGATCCCGTACTTCCAAAGTGGGCTGTTTTTCGAAGGCGGTATTTCGGGGGCGATAATCGAGGCGATATCTTGAGCCGTTACTTTGGGTCCCTTGATTTTTGGATTCTCGCGGTAGACATCAGCTAAAACGCGATCAATAGCAAGAAGTGTGTACAGTTCATGGCGAACCTGAACCTCAGATGGCGATCGGCCTTTGGCACTCCAGCTCTGACATTTTCCCTCAATATAAGCTGCAATATAGGTAGGGAACTCATGTCTGGCGTCAAACATTTGCTGCCAGGTTGGCATAAATCCCTCTCCGCTGTGGGAAAAGGGTGAGTGTCCAATATCGTGCAAAAGGGCGGCAAGTCTTAATGCTTGAAGAGGGTACTCATCGCCAAAGATCTCGTCGATCATTCCAAATGTTGGGTGGAGCAACCCGTGAGATCCAGGGTCTTTGCCAGTTGTTCGCTCAATATTTGCAAAATCATCATATTTTTTTGTCGCGTGTCGTAGCGCCTTTTGATTCTCATAAAGTTTATTCCAAGCTACTCCAGCAAGATGCATGACCCCCAGGCTGTGTTCGAATCGACTGTGACTAGCCCCAGGGAAGACATATTGCAAGAAAGCTAGTTGCTTGATGCGTCGAAGTCTTTGCACCATCGGATGGCTAATGACCAAGTCTTCAAACGCGGATACGTTAATGGTGCCGTGAATGTTTTCGCGAATACGTCTTGTGATTTCCATTGCGCTGCGATTCCTTATGTCTTTTTCCCGGAGATTAGGCGTAGCACGAGCCTATGGCCTCCTCTACTGAGCCAAAGCCCCGAAGTTTTAACTCTTGGGCTAGTTCTTCACAAATTCTGAAAACTGCGCCGGGGCCACGGTAAACCAAGGCCGTGTAGATCTGAATGGCAGAGGCACCTCGAGCGATTTTGTGAAAGGCATCAACTCCCGACAAAACGCCGCCACTCGCGATCACTGGGATAGAGCCTTTGGAGACCTCCCAGATCCACTCAAGACAGGCGTTTGCGGGCGAAAGTAAAGGGTACCCACTTTGGCCTCCAGCCTGAGGCCATTCGACACGGTGCGTGTTTGATGCAATGACACCGGCGACATCTAGGCTACCAATCACCTCTATCAGCTTTTGAAATGTTTTGCGTTCCATATCTGGGTCAAGTTTGATCCAGCATTTCTTTTTAAGATCGCCGGCAGATTGAGCTAGGTCTCTCAGGAACTCTGGCGTTGCCAGACTACGAAGCCCCGGAGTGTTCGGGGATGAAATATTGATCGTTATCCAAGATGACAGTGGCGCGAAAGCCTCGATGCCCGTCACAAAGTCCCTGATGGATTGTTCGTTGGCCGTATTTTTATTTTTGCCGACATTAACTCCAAGAGGTACCCGTGTGGTATTCCATTTTAGCTCCTGTAATCTACGTAGGACCTTTTCAGCACCCTCACTGTTAAATCCCATGCGATTGATAATCGAGCGTGTCTCGGGGTATCTGAAGAGTCTTGGCTTTGGGTTGCCAGGTTGAGGTCGAGGCGTCACAGTTCCAAGCTCTATAAATGACATTCCCATATGCTCAAAGGCTGCTGGGCAGCGACCGTTTTTATCAAACCCTGCAGCTAGTCCGATTGGATGACGGAGCCGACCTAGTCCTCGAATGGTCACTTGTAAGGGTACGGCGAGTTGCGGCGGGGTTGGGGGCGGTAAAAGTTTTAAAAAACCTCGCTCCATCGCGACAAGTCCAATGTCATGAGCAAGCTCAGGAGGCAAGATCCTTAAAATCGATGTGAGCGCGCGACCAAATCTGTCAAAGTTGTCTATCATCCAGGTTGATCATTCCTTGCGTGGTGACTGAGATCCAATGGCGGTAGACATTGTAGCCACCGCGCGAGGTCTATGGAAGGCTAATCCTTCAGATTTCTTGAAGATCGTGAAGTCCATTCCGAAAGTCTCAAAATTAAAGCCGATCGGGTGACTCGAGTCTAGTTTGCCACCAAAGAGAGGCATGTCGGGTTTTTTGTTGTATAATATTTACATAAAAATCAGTTATCATTGGTTAAACGATAAGTAAAAGTGTCGATTTCAAAAGTCAGCATCACGTGACAGGTCGTTTAGCAGGCGATCTTACGACAGCCGGAATTGAGATCGTCATGTTTAAGCACCTGATCAATGGGGGCTCAAAGCGTGTATATTACGGGAATTCGCTATCGCCGACAGGGAGCCACCGCCGCAACAGCATGGCGGTTTACCCAAGGTGTTGGAAAAATGCGGCCCGTGGTCACAGTCACCGGTGATGACGAGTCTCTTGAAATCCTGGCTCACGCTATCAACTTTGCACTGGCCGGGAAGCGTTGCCAGGATATCGCCGAGGTGTGGTTAGATGCGGCCGATGATGCAGGCGATGTGTGGACTATCGAACGCGGATTAAAGGGCAGTGTTTTTAGGCGCAACAGCCGTCTATTAACCATAGAGGAAGCACAACGGTCCCTGTTGGCGGCCCTTCTGGATCTTGATGCTAGCTTAAACCAGTCTGAGGCTTTGGTTGCTCCTGTCGAGCTACGTCAGATCATCTCTCAAGGCGCCGATGTGGCTGCCACAGTTTGGGATATGAATGCTCGGCATGGCCGAACCGATGTTCTAAGTCTTGCCGCTGCTAAGGATCTTGCCAAAAAAACTGCAGCAAGCGCTGGGCATGAAAACTGGAGCGATCCGCGCAGGCTCTCTCGGATCGCAGGTCCCGCCTCAAGAATTTTAGGAGCTTTCGAAGAGTTAAATAATCAAACAGCTGAGCTCTGTTCTGAGGGTGTTGTCCTTGAGGCTGATGTAGATCCTGCGTTGGAGAACATTCAGTCAGAAGTAGATGTTCTCAACCAAATTGACCAACACATTCGTCGAATCAATGAAGGTGGTGAGTCATACGGTCGTCTCTCCACAATGCTCGAGACTTTTGATCGCAGGATCGAAGAGATCGAATCAAAATGGTCGAAGGAAACCTTGGGTGCCGTTCAAAGGTTAGGCGATCCTTCGAAATTGATTGAGCAGGCAGTCCGCCTCAGGGCATGGGGGCGTCTGGTTGAAAACCTACGTAAAGCTCGCGGCATCCTGGAAGAACAGGTCTTACCCGTTGCGACTGACAGCATTAAGGTCTGGGACAATTTCCTGAGCAACGCGGGCACTAATGGTCAGGATATTGAGAGTTGCTTGGCAAGTATGCTTCTGGGCGTCAAACAGATGGCCCAGGAAGTGGATCGTTACGTCGGACAAAGTGCCATTGTGGATAGCGGTCGTCCCATGAAGTCCACCGGTTGGTTTGACCGGCTAAAGGCAGGATCGACGAAGGTTGTTGAAGAAAGCAAGTTCCGCGATCCGTCCCCCGCAATCAATCAGCAAAGGGATTGGATTGCTCGTCTCGCCCGCGAAATCGAGGCTGTGAAAGTCGCGACCGAGTTCGCGCTGCAGTCCTCTCAAGGTCTTGTAGATCGGGTTAATCAGGGTAAGGAAAGATTTCAATCGGATGCTGGTGTCATTGCATCTATTTTGCAAAAAGCCGGAGCGGAATGGGAGCGTCTTCGTTCAGAGTGGGTCAATTCAACCTCTCTTTTGAGCATTGACGAGTCAATCGGCATGGAGCAGCTAGTTGCATTGATCAGGGACGCCAATGAGCACCTTGTCTTAAATGATGGTCGGCATGATCTGGCAGTCAGAGTCGAAGAACGACGACACGTACAGTCCTCCCTGGAGGGGCTAGTCCGCAGATGGTGGGACATTATTGGCAGCCAAAAATCTACAGACCTGAGCAATATTTCCTTTCTGATTGTTGAGGCCAAAGGTGCTTTGCGTTACCGCGAGGGACGGAAGCAAAGAATTCAGAAGGGTCTTGAGGAGTCATCTCGAGCTATAGCGGTTAAAAATACGACCCAGTGGGTTATGGCCAGGAAGGACGAACTCAAAAAGGACTGGGAGAAACTGTTTGCCATATCAGATCTGACGGCGCCTGAACTGGGGAGTGAGTTCGCAAAGCAAGTGAGTGAGGTTGCGCTTCGCTGTGCCACACTATTAGATATCGCCCGTCTAGAAGAGCAGGAGCGATTTGCAGCGGCATCTCTATGGCCATCACGTCTTGACTCAGCAGTTGTCCTTTATAGGTGGGCTGTGCGTCATGTGCCTCCCCCCCAGCGTACTAGCTTCGTTAAATCGCTAAATGCATTCACAGGTGATGCGGGTGTTCCCGTACTTTTGCTGATCAGTGACCATGAACTGGCCCAATCGCTCACAAAAGCAGGAACAGGATCTTCTGCAGTTTCGGAGCTGTCCGAGCCATCGGCGGTGGATGGTCCGCGGAGAGAGGGCGGTGTCGTTAAGGCTGAGATGAAGGCCAAACGAAATGCGGCACCGGTGGCGAAACCCGCTGCTCCAGCACCCGAGTCTACGCAGCCAGAAAAGCGCGGATTACTAAATTCACGCGCCGAGGCAGCACTTCGAATTTTGAACCCGCGAACCCCAAAACCCTGATACATCGCCTATTCCAAACGATCTATCTGGTGATTGATTGCGCCGGCATGTCGACGGCTTTTACGCCCGATCTTCATCGTCGGAGGCAAATTTTACCTTGCTCCGAAATGGGTATCCAAATAATTCACAGGCAAGCCTGTGGCGAGGACCCGCTTGGCGTTACCCCCCTTCAACTTTAATTTGCCCCCTCCTGCCGATGCATTGACTCGACCTCTCTCGGGGTCTTAGTCATTGCGTCGACTCGTTGAGGCACAAGATGTTGGGGAGTTGATATCTGTTGCTCGAACGGTCTTGAGCAGTGAGCCTAGGGTCTTGTTTGCCATCCAAAGTGACTTGAGTGCCGTCGAAAGGGAAGGGTGTCTCCAAATTTTTTTGACCGATAATGGCACCCCCGAGTGGAGCGGTCATGATCTGCCAAATGTCATCAATGACGAGTTGCTGCGGGGCTGAATAAGCACCTTTGAAGTCTCCGCGATCGATTTTACCCATCCAATAAAACCGTTGGGCCCCAGCGTTTTGGTGGCTTTATATGTATGACTTGAACGCTTGCAATGAAATCGCGAGCAATGTTTCATGACCACTGTTTTCCACCCTTTGATCGGTGACTATGGACGCAAGTTTGCTCTTCCAAAAAAATCCCTGTGAAAAAAAAATGAAAAAAAATTAACGTGAGGTATAGGATTTTCAACTCGTCTTGTGTTATTATTTTTTTTAGAGACTTCTTAAGTGAAGAATTAAAATCTATACTCGTGAGAGTATGGCGTCGGACTGAGAAGTGAATCGAGATAAATTTTAGGAGGAGTGTAACAATGGATAGCATGGAACAAGGAGCAGCTGTGGCTAAGAAAGCAACTAAGAAAAAAGCAACGAAGAAGAAGGCAACTAAGAAGAAGGCAACCAAGAAGGCTGCTAAGAAAGCTACTAAGAAGGCAACCAAGAAGGTCGCTAAGAAAGCTACTAAGAAAGCAACCCGTAAAAAGGCTACTAAGAAGGCATCCAAGAAGAAGTAATTCTTCTTGGATTTCCTCTTTGGAAATCCTTGAAAATCGAGTCCCGCGTGAGATTTGCTCACGCGGGGCTTTTTTTATCCTAAATGTGTATAAAATTTAGCCAGTTCAGCCCTATATCTGTTGAAAGCAAGCTTTATTGTTGGCATAAGGTAAGGCTCGTTTTTGAGAATTTTATACATCTGTAAGAACTCGTTTCTAGGAGGTTCCGGTGGTTTCTGTTGTGGGAATAATTGCGGCGTGCGCGATTTTATCTTTAATCGTCGCTGCATTTTACGCAGTCAAGGTTAACTCTTTAAAATTGACGGCTGCTGATATTGGCGCTTCTGAAGATGTCGTTGCCCGCCTCCGAGAAATTTCTGGCGCGATCTCTGAAGGCGCTATGGCCTTCCTGAGTCAGGAGTACAAATTCGTTGGGATTTTTGTCGCTGCATTTGCAGTGGTGATCGCCTTTACTCTGGATAATGCGGCAACTACCGGTGTCAATGAGGGGTTGTACAGTGCATCGGCTTTTGTGATCGGAGCTGTTATCTCCAGTGTTTGCGCATTCCTGGGCATGAAGATTGCCACTCAAGGTAACGTTCGTACGACTGTTGCCGCCCGTCGCAGCATCACGGACGCATTCCGTGTTGCATTCCAATCGGGTGCAGTCATGGGGTTCGGCCTGACTGGCTTGGCGGTTCTGGGGCTGCTGCTCGTGGTTGTAGTTTTTGACAGTATGCTCGCGTCATCAGGCATCGAGCGTCACTATATTATGGAGATGGTCGCCGGCTTTGGTTTAGGCGGCTCCACAGTGGCTCTGTTTGGACGCGTGGGCGGAGGTATTTACACAAAGGCCGCCGACGTGGGCGCAGATTTGGTCGGTAAAGTTGAGGCCGGCATCCCAGAGGATGACCCCCGCAACCCTGCAGTTATTGCAGATAACGTTGGTGACAACGTGGGTGACATTGCCGGCATGGGAGCCGACCTATTCGGTTCTTGCGCGGAGGCAACCTGTGCGGCCCTTGTGATCGGGGCGACTTCTGCGGCACTGACAAACGATTTAAATACACTTCTATATCCACTTCTTATCAGTGCTCTTGGTATTCCAGTTTGTCTGATTACAGCCTTTTTCGCGCGCTTGAAACCGGATGCAACTCAGGTCGAGCCGACCCTACGTGGCCAATTGATTATTTCGACCATTTTGATGACCGTGGCACTCTACCTGGTCACTGATAAAGTCTTACCGGAATCTTTTTTAATTGGCTCTCTGTCTGTTTCTAATTCGCAGGCTCTATACTCGGTATTGGCCGGTCTTTGGTCTGGGCTTCTCATTGGTTATATGACTGAGGTTTATACCTCCCACGGATTCAAGCACGTCCGCCGAGTTGCTGCTGCCTCTGACAAGGGTCCAGCGATCAATATTATCTATGGTCTTTCCCTGGGATACGAATCTGCCGTTGTTCCGGTTATCGCTATCGCGGTCACGACCTATGCGTCTTGGACGATGGCTGGTATGTACGGTATCGCACTTGCTGCCATTGGTATGATTTCCACGATTGCGACCGGACTGACCATCGACGCTTACGGTCCCGTCTCAGACAACGCAGGTGGTATTGCTGAGATGGCTGAACTTGGAAAAGAAATTCGTGCGCGCACAGACCTTTTGGACGCCGCTGGTAACACAACAGCAGCGATTGGTAAGGGTTTTGCTATTGGTTCTGCCGTGCTAACAGCATTGGCACTATTTGCAGCCTTCTTGACCCGTGCTAACTTCCAATCACTGAACATGCTAAGTCCTATGGTCTTTGCTGGTCTGTTTGTGGGTGGTGTATTGCCATTCCTATTCACAGCGCAAACCATGCTAGCTGTCGGACGCGCTGCTGAGGGTATGATCCATGAGGTCCGCCGTCAGTTCCGTGAAATCCCAGGATTACTTGAGGGTAAGGCCCGTGCGGACTACCGAAGCTGTGTTGCCATCTCCACCGCGTCTGCTTTGAGGGAAATGGTGGCTCCTGCGATCCTCGTGATTTTCAGTCCTATCCTTGTAGGTGTCGTGTTTGGAGTCGAAGCATTGGCAGGCGTATTGGCCGGCTCCCTGATTTCAGGTGTTGTGATGGCTCTTTCCACCTCCAACTCTGGTGGCGGCTGGGATAATGCCAAAAAGTACATAGAGAAAAACGAGGGCAAAGGAACCGACAAGCATAAGGCTGCCGTCGTTGGTGATACCGTTGGTGATCCATTCAAAGACACATCCGGTCCGTCCCTGAATATTCTTATGAAACTCATGGCAATCATCAGCTTGGTCTTTGTGCCTTTCTTTGAGTCGGCTCATAAGTGGTTGTTGGCTGCGCTTGGGTTGGGCCAGTGATATGATGAAGACGCGTAATTAAGG
>JBIIGV010000008.1:0-45476 GCA_044236265.1 Oligoflexales bacterium | reverse complement strand
TTGGCGCGGAGTTCATAACTCTACTCTCCTCGATAGTTGAAGCGACGGCTGGATGAGCTTATGTCTACCTGTAATTATAGCGGGTGATACAGACGCAAATCAAGAAACCCGGTCACAATTTTGCGCAAAGTGCCAACAACGTGTTTGCCCAAACGATTGCAACCAGCTGAATTTGCCAAGTATACAAGGCCAATTTAATAATTTGCAAAAACAAGAAAAAATTTTGCCCTCCACCTTGTGTAGGGGGAGAGCAACGTCAAAACAAGATTTCAAAGTCCGAACACCTTCAAATTGAGACCAAGTCTACCTCAGGTTGGTAGGCATGGGTTCCTGCCCTTGTGGCAGAGGCGGATATTGAGGGTTCTGTGGGTACTGGCCGTTTACCGGCTGAGTCGTGGGATAGTTTGGATATTGCGGCGTAGTATTGATCGGACCTCCGGGATAGGTCTGGACTGGAACCGGCTGATAGACGGGGGTTTGCGGATTAGGAACAAAGACACCATACTGATCTGATCCATTGCCGTACTGCGTCTGATAACCATATCCCAAACCGTTATTGCCAATCCAAGTGCTTGGTCTCAGAAAGCTAAAAAGATTTTTCAAGCGGGTAATCAGACCTGCAAATAATCCTCCAAATATCCCGACACGCGGACCGGCAACAACAAATTGCTCATTCGAGCAATTCATACCAGGAGGGCAGTTCACCATTCCCTCGTTTGCAAGTCGCATATCGTATCGAACATCCGAAGACCCATTTAATCCAAAACTGGAGTTTCCTCCGAATGATACTGGTGTACCCTCTTTAAACGCACGCTCTGCGTCAGCTCCAGAATTAATTTTTACGTCTTTATGAATCGCAACAAACTGGACATTCATGGATGTTGCCGTGAAGTCGTTAGCTGTAATCCGACCAATCAACATTTTTGGCGAATTTTTGACAAGATTTTCATCGATACGCCTTTCTGGGGATGACGATGTTCCAACACCGCAAGACGTAATCAGGGGGAGAATAGATAAAAGTATCAGGCGTGATAGTGAATTCATAATGCCTCCAACAACAACACAACTCATACAGAGCAACAACAGTACACGCGGATGCCTTGGTCCGCTCAATGGCCAAGGAGCAACCCCCGTGCCACCGCACCTGTCAAGGCGGTATTAAAAATTTCAGCTACTTACCGCAAACTCAGGCTACTAAAGTGGCTAAAATATCGACAACTTGTGCAGTCTGTGACACCAGGCCGCCGAACTGTGACTGGTCTCGTTGCGGACTATGTAAAGTACTTTTCCTGCAGAATTTAAGCGAGTATTCTGGCCAACAAGCCCTCAGGAAAAGGCATTGTTTTGAGAAAATCACCGACTCTTAAATCCAAAAAAAATGGCCCCATTAAAGGTCATACCCATCAAGGGCCGTTTAGGGTTGCGGCATGCTGGCCTCATCAGGACGCGCCCCTAATATTGGCGATGCTGGGTGATGGTCGGGTCGTCATCGCTACATCCATGACCCCCGTAAATTTTGAGGATATGCTCGATTTGCGGGTTTCTAATCTGAGGGACGATACTTTTGTCTCGGTTGATACATCGGAACTTCCGAGATGGATTTTCGCGGTTCCCTACGATTTCTTCCCGTCGGGATCTGCAGTAACTACGAACGAACGCCCGATTGCATGGAATATAAAAGCTGCTCTCATTTGGACCGCCGACCGGAACGAGCCAAAGTACATCGCTCGCGCCGATGCAAACACGTCCCGTTTTCACCTTGATCCCTCGCGTGAACTCAAGTCTCTTCTATCCGATGCGTTGAAGTGGATCCCAACGAGTCCGAAACCCATTGAACTTCTACCGGTAACTAGTGACGACTCTTATCTAGACGCCGTAAGGTCTATCATCGACTCGATAAAAAATGGCGATTTCTATCAGGTCAATCTTCTACGCTTTTTTCAATCTCCAAACGCGGGAGGCTGGGAAAATTTATGCATGAGACTAGAAACATTCGCGGGACCATACGGCTGCCTGCTGACACAAGGAAGCCGCGTTCTTGCTTCATTTAGCCCTGAACGGTTCGTGGAAATATCAACCGAAAAAGACGCTCATAAGATTGAAACCTGGCCTATAAAGGGTACGATCGCGAGGGTTTCTGGCGATGAGAAAGCCGATCTCAATGCTGGGCAACTATTGTTGAAAAGCGAAAAAGACATTGCTGAACTTCGCATGATCATTGATTTGATGCGCAATGATCTCGCGAAATTATGTGACACGGGATCTGTAGATGTCATCAGCGCTGGTGAACTTAAAAAATTTCCCGGAGTGTGGCACCTAGAAGGACATGTGCAAGGGCGTCTAAATTCTGAAATAACCTTACGTGACGTTTTGCAATCATTGTGTCCAGGAGGCTCAATTACCGGAGCCCCGAAAATAGCTGCCATGGCACGAATTAAGTCCGATGAGGGGCAATCGCGTGGATTTTTTATGGGAAATCTTTTCGCAGTCATGCACGATGGGGCTGTCAAATCCAACATCCTGATCCGTACGATTATCAGTGACAATTGGATGCGCTCGGCACGCTACGCCGCCGGAAGTGGCCTTGTCGTAAAAAGTAATCCCGATATGGAACTACTCGAAATCAAATCAAAGTGTTCAGTTTTAACTGACGTGAAATCATAAGGACGAAAAAATGGTCAACGCAAATCAGATTTCAAAAAACACACGCATTAAAGTTGAAGAACTAGAATTCAATCTTCCGGAAATTCCGTCTTTCGATCCAAAATACCGCAGAGCTCCGTCGAGAGGCTTCTACTTGGATGAAAAGGATACTAAGTTGGCTCTCGCCAATGCACTTCGTTACGTTCATCCGAAATTTCACGGACAGCTCAAGTCTGAATTTTTGGAGGAGTTAAAAACTCGAGGGCGAATTTACGGTTATCGATTTCGACCAAACGGCGCAATCAAGGGAAAGCCAGTCCAAGAATACAAGGGAAAGTGTCTCGCAGGAAAAGCTTTGCAAGTCATGATTGATAACAATCTAGATTTTGACATTGCCCTCTATCCGTACGAGCTTGTCACCTACGGAGAGACGGGGCAAGTTTGCCAAAACTGGATGCAATATCGACTCATCAAACGCTACCTTGAAGAGCTAACTGAAGATACAACTCTGGTCATTTACTCTGGACACCCTGTCGGACTATTCCGCTCTCATCCAGGCGCACCGCGCGTTATCACAACGAATGCACTGATGATCGGAATGTTTGACAATCCAAAGGATTGGCATCGTGCGGCCGCCATCGGCGTCGCGAATTATGGACAGATGACCGCCGGCGGATGGATGTACATCGGTCCGCAAGGAATCGTTCACGGAACCTACAACACCATTATGCTCGCTGGTCGCCTCAAACTTGGGTTAAAACACGGTGAAAATATGGGCGGTAAATTGTTCATCTCCAGCGGACTGGGTGGGATGAGTGGAGCTCAAGGCAAGGCTGTGGCCATTGCTGGATGCGCCGGTATTATCGCCGAAGTCGATCGCTCCAGAATTGAAACTAGACATAGCCAGGGATGGGTTGACGTTGTCGCAAGAACTCCGAAGGACGCATTTGCTCTGGCGCATGAGGCCATGGCAAAAAAAACCGGGATAGCAATAGCATTTGAGGGAAATATTGTTGATCTCCTGCAATATGCCGTTGATGAAAAAATCCATATTGATCTCCTCAGCGATCAAACAAGTTGTCACGCCGTCTATGAGGGCGGATACTGCCCCCAAGGAATGACATTCACAGAGAGAACCGAGCTACTCGCTAAAAATCAGCCCGAATTCAAAAAACGCGTAGACGCCACTCTGCAGCATCACTTCAAGCTTATTAAAACCTTAGCCGACCGGGGCACATACTTTTTCGACTACGGCAACGCATTCATGAAAAGTGTGTTCGACACTGGAATTAGCAGCATAGCGAAAAATGGTATTGATACGCGGGATGGATTTATTTGGCCGAGCTACGTCGAAGACATTTTGGGACCAGAACTGTTTGACTACGGATACGGGCCATTTCGCTGGGTTTGTCTTTCAGGGGATGAAAAGGACTTACAAAAGACAGATGCAGCAGCTGCTGAAATCATCAAGACATTGCGCAAAGAAATGCGCTACCAGGATGAGGATAATTACAACTGGGTCCGCGACGCAGAAAAAAACCGACTCGTCGTGGGTACGAAAGCCCGCATTTTATACCAAGATGCCAAAGGACGCAGGGCCATCGCATTGAAGTTTAATGAATTGGTCCGTCGTGGCGAGGTCGGCCCGATTATGCTTGGGCGGGACCATCACGACACCGGGGGAACAGATTCCCCATTCCGAGAAACAAGCAATATCAAGGACGGTTCCAACATCATGGCCGACATGGCTACGCAGATTTTTGCCGGGAACGCAGCTCGCGGCATGACACTATGCGCATTAAATAATGGCGGCGGCGTGGGCATTGGCAAGTCTATTAATGGCGGTTTCGGTATGCTTTTAGATGGCACTGCTAGAGTCGACGCCATTCTTGATGCAGCCATGCCCTGGGATGTTATGGGCGGTGTCGCACGACGCGCATGGGCGCAGAATCAGCATTCAATTGAAACCTGCCTGGAATTCAACGCAGAGAATGCTGACCGCGGCGAGCACATCACGCTTCCGTGGCCTGTTGAGATTTGAAAATCGAATTAATGATGGTGCCTATGACTTGTCTTTTCCAGATAGTAGTCGTATGTGCCGTCGTAAACACGCATCTCACCGTGGTCGATTTCAAAGACACGATTGACGATGCTACGTAGGAAATAACGGTCGTGACTAACGATCATAACGGTGCCATCAAAATCTTTGAGCGCATTGAGCAAAGTCTCGCGACTGTCGATATCCAGATGGTTTGTCGGTTCATCGAGAACCAGAAAGTTCACTGGAGTCGCCAAAATACAGGCAAGCATCACGCGGCTCTTCTCGCCTCCAGATAGCATACGAATCTTTTTTTCGATGTCATCCCCTGAAAACATGAATGCTCCCAGAAGATTACGCAGGTAGCCAACAGAGGCCGCAGGCAGTCGATTGGAAACTTCATCCCAGATCGTGTTTTCTGGATTTAGTAGATCGCATGAGTACTGCGAAAAATACCCCAGATTAACACTAGCTCCAATAACGGCGCCACCCGATGTCGCCGCTGTATCACCGATAATACATTTTAATAGCGTACTTTTACCTGCGCCGTTGACTCCAGTCACTGCGATCTTGTTCTGACGCTGAACAACCCCACTCACACCGCTAAAAACCCGTTTAACGCCACCCTCATGCAGAGGGTATTCCTTACAAAGAGATTCCAATCGAACAACATCGTTGCCACTCCTCGGAGCAGCCGCAAATTCGAAGTTTAGTTTTTTTGTTTCAACTGGCAACTCAAGACGTTCAATCTTGTCTAATTTTTTAACGCGCGACTGTACTTGTGCTGCATGTGAAGCCCGCGCAGCGAACTTTGCAATAAATTCCTCTTCTTTTGCCAGTTGCTCTTGTTGACGTTTGAATGCGGCGATTTGTTGTTCGCGGCGAATCTCCCGTTCACGCAAGTAAAAATCATAGTTGCCGCTATATGTCGTAATCTGCTTGTTAGCTATCTCTACTGTTCGACCACAAATGCGGTTCATGAACTCACGGTCGTGACTCGTCATTACGATCGCACCCTTAAAATTCTTCAGCCATTCTTCGAGCCAAAGAATCGATTCTATGTCCAAGTGGTTAGTCGGCTCATCTATCAAAAGAACATCGGGGTTAAGCAAAAGAATTTGCCCAAGAGCAATACGCATTTTCCAACCACCCGAGAAACTTTCCACCGGACGATTGTAAGCGTCAGGACCAATGCCTAAGCCTGTGAGAATTGCTTGAGCTCGCGATTCGAGATCATATCCACCTCGCGCCTGATACTCCATTTGGAGCTCCCCAAAACGCTCCATGAAGGTCATCATCTCATCATCACCCATCGGCTCGTCAGCAAACCGGCCCATCCGCGCTTCCATGGCTGCCAATTCAATACCGATTTCAGAAACCTTACCAGCGCCTGCAATACACTCAGCTAGCGCACTACGACCGGCCATCTCGCCAATATTTTGATCGAAGTAGCCGACAAGGACTCCAGGGTCGACAGTCACTGTTCCGTCATCCAGATGATCTCGACCGACAATAATTTTAAATATGGTGGATTTTCCTGCTCCGTTTGGACCGACCAAACCAATTTTGTCCCCCGGTCTGACGATAAAACTTGCGTTAGCATACAACACACGGTCGCCATATCGTTTAGTGGCATTGCTGACATTGATCATGGAAACCTCAAGTGGTGAGCATCGTTACGGCTATGTTAGGCAGCGTAATTTACCTGAGATCGCAAGAATTTCAACGGGTTCTAGAGGCGTACGCAAAGATATTTTCCAATGACATTTCGGGTACTTAAAAGTCAACTCTGGCAGGATGCGTAAATTTCCCGTCTTAATCTTAGCTAAGACCCCATTTATGACTGTCACATAGCTGTCGGACAACCCGGCAGCAGATTTGTAACCGACAACACAAGGAGACTCAGTCATGAATTATTTTTCTTTAATTCCTCGGTCCTTAGCGCTCGTTGTTTTAGCAAATACTGGCGTGCAATTAAGGGCAAATCCGATCTGCGAGCGACTCAAGCACGAATTGGAACATCACTGCGGGTCAGGGCTTGAGTTTTACGCAGCTCACGAAAATCGGGACCTCATGATCATGAATGCCCCATATCCATCATGGTACGACACGTCGTCCACAAGGACTGTATGTACTTATGGGCCAGTACCGGGGCTGATCACGATTTTCACAACTGGATCACATTGCGAAGAAGCGGCAAACATCGCAGGTAACCTGTGCTTCAGAACGGGGTTCTCGCACATGATTGATGTCGGAATCGACGACGTAACAAATCAACGCAATTGTTCACCAACGAGTACATATACCCCGATCGATCCCCAAATCTCTAAAATCTATCTTTGGGGGGCAGGATTCATGCGGACTAAATATGTTCTCGTCATTAACAATGACGAGAACTTTATCGAAAGGCGACCCAATCCGGAATATGTTGGCGAAGATGCCGCTGACTCGACTCCGATCAAAGTGACCGTCAATGACGCAAGCTACGAGGGACTGCGCGAAATAATATCCGAAATAACTATCGAAACCATGTCCAAACGACACTGTGACATTTTTGATAATATGCTAGGAAAGCCACTGGCAGGTCTGGGCATGATCATGATTGACGAAATGAGGCCCCACGTTGAAGCCTCGTTGCGAGATGGGGCAACCTTATCAACGGGACCGTGCGTAGAGGTCAGCCATTTTTATCCACATTTTGAAAAAGCGATCTCTTACATGTCAGGATTATAAAATACTAGCCCCTTTTTGAATAAAAGGGGCTTATCTCAAAAAATTAAGCTGCAATGAAATTATTTCCAACGGCCATCTCCACCGGCTCAGACGAGCGGGAAGCATTAGCTAAATGCTCAGCAGCAAATATACGATCATTGATATCAATCAGGCGAATCGCACCACTATTAGCTAGGTTGCGAACGCGAGCCAAGATGCGCATCTCCGCCAATCGATATCGCGCCTCTTCAACACCCGCCAGCTGCTCAACATCTTCCATCCAGCTTTGAGACAACTCTGACGGAGCCTTGGCCAGCAACAACTCACGTATGTGCTCCGGAGAGCCGACAAGAAATGACAACAGATCCTCTCGCTCAAGTCCCATGACGATCTCTAGCAAATGTCCATCCTTAATATATGGTAGCATCTCAACCGTGACGAGCTTCAGCTTGATACCACGTGCAGCCTCGGGATTTGTCTTAACCAAATCGGCCATCAGCTCCCTTTGAGCCTGCAAGGTCGACTTTTCAAGAAGATCCAGAATGATATCGCTTGAGCGCAACTGTTCTGTATCGAAGTCCGTGCGATTAAGGACTTTTTTATGTAGAGCTTTTGCGACGTTAGATAAAAACTCCTTCGGAATTGCGTCAGCACGACAAAGTTCACGCATTAGGCTAACCTTAGCATCGCCTTCGTAAAGATCAAATACGACTCGGCGTCTACTATGATCAAGCTGCGTGAGAACCACGCTTTGAACAAGGGGCTTTTCCTCAGAAATCAAAGTAAAAATTTGTGACGGCTCCAAATTCTGGAGGAAATCAAACTGCTCTGCGTGCCGATGAGCCATCACGCGGATCTCACTTGCCGTCACCTTCGTCTTTAGATTTAGCAGTAACTCTAGAATTTGGTCGTCTGTAAAAGCAAACGATGCCTTGTAATAATATTCGCCCAAGTCATGGAGATCGCGCTTTAAATTGGGATCATTCATGAGATCAAAAATAATCATAGGACCAAAGACATTCACATACTTAGCCGTTTGCTCAATACCCTCTTCCTTAATCATTCTGGAAAACGTATCACGAGCTACTTTCGGCTGATCCATAAAGACCTTCAGGAGTTCTTCTCTTAGAACTTCAATCCGTAATTTTCCAGAGAACCCATCACGTCCAGCAACAATTGGCATCCCTTGCACGGCACTTGTCCCGGTAGAGCCCATGTCTCCCGCTGATCCCGCCATTGTTCCAGGCACAGCACCTCTATTCGCCGTTGGAAGTGACTCAAGCATGATGCGCGCATCCTTGGATGCCGATGCAAATCGCATAATCATAGCTACCAAGATTCCCGCTAAAACCAGGAATCCTGCTATGTACATCATGGTTTCTGTATTCTCACCGCCTTGGGTGTTGCGTTCAGATTCAGAGATCGCCTCAGACTTTTCAGAGGTCGAAGAGATGGCTTTCTCGGAGGCAGATGTCTTTTCCTTGCTGGTCAGGCTGGATGTTTCCTTTGAGTCCCGTGACTCAGTCCGCTCCACCTGCTCGCGATTATTTGTAGCGCTCGTATTGCTATTGGTACTATTGGTGATAATTTCCTTCGTGCCCGCTAAATCTCTGAAAATCTGCAATGTCTGACGCAATCGATCCAGATTCCAAGGATCGCGTTCATCACGGGTTTTTGCGATCTCCGGAAAATCGACCACGGCAACATTTATGTTCACTGGGAACGCAAATCTGGTTTTCGCTTTAATGAGATTGTAGATTCTTGTTCGAGCATCCTGAGATAGCTTTTCATCAAAGCTGACGTCGATATCGATATTTTCTAATCGAAGGATCCCGCGACCTCCCCTTTCCCTTACCAGCTCGCGCTCAGAAACGCCTCGTGCAGCATCTGGAGATATGAGTCGACCATCAACATTTACACTAGAAAGTAAACATTCAGTTGGACAATAGCTTGAGATGGTATCTTGAACAGCGGCTTGGATCCGCTGCAATACAGACTGCTTGAGGCGATCTTCGACCTCTGCAGAGACACCAATTTGAGGAAATGCAACATTACTCCACCGCACAACAGCGGATGGACTGATAGAGCGAACCGCGTTCGTAATAAGTTTTCCAAGACGATCCTGATCAGCTGCTGAAACGCGTTCGTCGACCTGAACATCAATCGTCATACCAACTAACGCAGAGCGCGTCGAAGCTTCGCCTGCAATACTTTCGAATCCAAGTTCCTCAGACTCGACGACCTGCTGATCTATGCTGGCGTCAACGCTGACCAGCTCACAAGCATCCCCGCAGTACTTAAGGAGTACACTACTAACTTTCGCTCTCGCCTGTGCGATACCATCGCCCTGCAAGCTCCCGGACTGAGCCATGGATAAATTCGCGCCAAACAGGCTGCATATAGCGGCTGCCTTCAGCGTACTCAATGGGAGTAACAAGTGTCTCACAAATACCCCTTAGCCTTGGTTACGGTCTGTCATCGGTACCAAGGGGTATTACTTAACAGGGCAGAAAATGCCTACTGATCGACTAAGCTCGCTCATCAGCGGTAGGTGCCTGCGGCACCTCGACATTTTTGCCACGAAGCCCACGCAACGCACTCTTTTGTAGCAATCGACGAACGGCATGCATCCCTAGCCCAACGCCGACCCCTGCCATGGGGTTTACCAAAAGAACAGTTGAGCATGAGGAGATATACAGAGGCCACGCCCATCGATCAGTTTGAGACAAGTCAGCAATAGCTTTAAGATTTATCAAGCGAATCACACTAAATATCAAAATCGCACCGAGAATCGACATTGGTATGTCATCGATTATAAACGGGAAAAGCCCGACCATTCCAAGTAACCACACACCATGAAACACCGATGACCAGCGAGACGTTGCCCCAGCTGCGATATTTGCCGTCGATCTGATGATCACTCCCGCAATAGGTATGGCACCCACAAAAGCACACAAAATATTTCCAACGCCCTGAGCTACAAGCTCACGGTCATAGTTAGAGACATGACCAGGCTTGAGTACATCAACCGCTGACGCAGATAGTAACGACTCTGATGATGCAAGAATAAAGATAGTTACGGCAATCTCGAAAACAACTGCATTCACACTCGCGAGCCAAACCTGTAAATCTGGCATCACGAAGTCATCCACCAAATTGTCCGGAACATGAACGCGCTTCAAATCTACATGGGTCAAAATCGAAATCAAACTGAACAACAAGACCACAAATAAAGCTGCTGGTACCTTTCGAAGGGTTGTCGGAAGTTTAGCATTGAACGCCGTCATCCCGATCATCACAAGAAGGGCAGCAAAACCAAAAAGAGCGCCCCAACTGATCTGACCATCCATCAGCTTGCCCCCAATGGCAAGCAACGCATCCGGTAAACGTTCAATATTTTTTAAAAACGACGCCTCAGGTTTACTATCAAGCATTACATGGGTCTGGCTTGCAAAAATCAGGATGGCAAATCCGGTCATGAGACCTTGTGTTACAGAGGCTGGAAAAAGTCGGACCAACCGTCCGCCACCAACAAATCCAACGCCAATTTGCATAAGACCAGCTAGACAAACTGCCACCGCCAAACCGCCCAGTCCGACATCATTGACAGCTTCTGCCACAATTACAATTAAACTATTCGCAGGACCGGAGACTTGCAGCGGCGAACCCGAAAGAGCTCCTGTAACAACTCCACCGATAAATCCGCTGACGATCCCTTTTTCCGGCGAAACACCCGAGGCAACAGCTATTCCCAAACATAAAGGTAGAGCAACCAAGAACACAATGAAGGAGGCGATGACATTTTGTCGCACGGCTGGTAAATCTCCATCAAACAAAAAATATTAATAAAGAACGCGGCGGCAGCATCAAGAAACCACGGGGAAGGAATAACAAGGTTACGGCAGTTCTTTTTCAAATAAAAATCGATAATTTAACTATTTTAGTTCGTTTTAAACGAAATTTGGCCGCCGAAATATTGATTCATTTTATGCGAAGTATATAATTATAATTATCTATTTATGCGATTTTTCATATCTCCGATACACTCTCTTATGTCAGGAGTCAGGCTGTCGTCTATAACGCCCAAGATTCTCAAATGAAAAATCGAACACAGGAGTATCTGAAAGATGTCTCAAATCAACCACAAAGAAGCTCTCAACCGTCTAAAGGAAGGCAACGATCGATTTGTACAAGGGGTAAAATCCATCAACTCGTTAATGACCCACAAACAGCGTGAAGAACTCGCGGACAATGGCCAAAGACCCTATGCAATTGTTTTAGGCTGCGCTGATTCCCGAGCTCCCGCCGAAACAGTTTTTGACGCAGGGTTAGGTGATCTTTTCGTGGTCCGTCTTGCTGGAAACATCATCTCCCCCATGGGCTTAGGAAGCATTGAATTCGCAGCCGCAAACTTCGGGACACCTCTTTGTGTCGTTTTGGGTCACACCAAATGCGGCGCCGTCGCTGCAACGGTCGAGGCAGTGTCAAAGAAGAAACGCGCCCCAAGCGATCACATTCAAGATATCGTTCTTGAAATTGAACCATCAGTAAAACTAGCCATGGCAGCCGGATCAAAAGAGGATCGCCCAATCGTAGAGGAAGCCGCGAGACTCAACGTTATCAGAAACATGGAGCGAATTCTGGAGCGCAGTAAAATTCTTTCAGAACTTGCCGAGAAGGATCAGTTCAAGGTGGTCGGCGGTATTTACAATCTAAATACCGGTTACGTGGATTTCATTCGCGAGTAATTTTAATCCTTAGAAAGGACGGCAAACATGAATGTATCACTCTTTCCTATGTCCGATTACTGGTGGTTGTATCTAGTATTTTTGGGCATCGTTTTGGTGATGCTACTTTTGGATCTTGGCGTTTTTCATCGCAAGTCCCATGAGGTATCGTTTAAGGAAGCGTCGATCTGGACGATGGTCTGGATCTCTCTGGCAATGTTGTTCAATCTCGGTTTGTGGCGTTACAGCTTATGGAAGTTCCCTCAAGACGAGCGACTTACCGCAATCCCGGGTTTTGATCCAGTACTCGCAGCAAATCAGACAGCGCTTGAATTTTTGAGCGGATTTGTCGTGGAGAAGGCGCTCGCTGTCGATAACATATTCGTGTTTGCCGTCGTGTTCAGTTATTTTGCCATTCCGAAGGCCTACCAGCACCGCGTGTTGTTTTATGGAATCTTAGGGGCATTGATCTTTCGAGCCATCTTTATTGGAATTGGCAGTCTGCTGATGCAATACCAGTGGGTTGTTTATCTATTTGGAGCCATTCTACTTATAACCGCCGTAAAACTGATGTTCGCCCCCGAGAAAGCACCCGATCCGGGGAAAAATCCGATTGTTCGTCTGACGCGGCGCCTGTTACCAGTGACGGACTCTCTTCGTGGAGAGAACTTCTTCGTGCGCGAGAACAAGGTCTTGTACGCAACCCCACTATTTCTTGCGTTGGTTTTCCTCGAGTTTACCGACATTATTTTTGCCGTTGACTCAGTGCCGGCCATCTTTGCCCTCACAAAAGAACCGTTTATCGTCTTCACCAGCAACATTTTTGCAATTCTTGGCCTTCGCAGCATGTACTTTATGCTTGCAAGTGTGATGGACCGGTTCCATTACCTGAAGACGGGACTTGCCTTCATATTGGCATTCGTTGGCTTAAAAATGGTATGGTTGAATGAGATGATGGGCGGAAAATTTCCGATTGCATGGTCGCTGTCGATCATTGTCGGCATTTTAGCAGTTTCCGTCCTGGCGTCTTTAATGTTTCCAAAGGAACAAGAGACCTCTAACAACATGCGTAATGCAAGCTGACATCCTTAGCCGGATGGGGGAATTATGACGCAGTCTTGGCTGAATTATCATCATCTCTACTACTTTAAAGTTATTGCCACGGAAGGAAGCATTGCCAAAGCCTCGAAGACCTTGAGACTCGGCCAACCTACTCTTAGTGCACAGTTAAAACTCCTGGAAGATGTTATCGGGCAAAAACTTTTTGAGCGCCAAAACAGACGCTTGATTCTCACTGATGCGGGACGGGTCGCGTTAGATTACGCCAACGAAATCTTCCGACTGGGATCTGAGCTTCTGGATACGATCAATCAAAGACCTGTGCAAGGTCGACTTGATTTCCATGTTGGAATCATTGATACGATTCCTAAACACGTCAGCCTCGAATTACTGAACGCGGCCAGGGAGATCTCTGACTGCGTTGTGACAGTTCACGAGGGTAAAGGTTCAGAGCTTCTTCGAGACCTTCGCGACCACAGACTTGATCTAGTTCTTCTCAATTTTGCCCCACCTGTATCAGAGGCATCAGCCCTGCAAAGTCGCAAAGTGGCGCGAATGCCGGTGGTTGTCTGTGGAAGCCGCAAATTCATTGGTCTTAAGAAAAACTTTCCTGACTCTCTATCGGGGCAGCCCTTCGTTGTACCAACTCCCGATAGTCAATTGCGCCACTCTTTGGACCATTGGCTAGCAATTCACGACCAAAAGATTAACGTGATCGCAGAGGCGCAAGATACGAGTCTGCAGAAACTTATGGCTACCCATGACATGGGACTGATTGTTGCTGCAACGTTCGCTGTCGAAGAGCTTATTCAAGACAAGGAACTTGTTTCCATCGGCACATTGAACGGAGTTTACGAAGAGTATTGGGCTGTGGCTGTTGATAAAAAAATCCCGCATCCAATTACACAAAAACTTATGAAAACTTTGAATTTATCCGTGTAAAAAGCCCCCCTGTCTATGTAAGACAGGGGGGCTTTATCACATGAGAAGTAGGATCGTTATTTAAGCGATGTCTCAACTTCCTTGACAATAGCCTCATAGGTGTGAGCACCCATGTAACGGCGTCCATTGATCAACAAGTACGGCGTACCACTGACCCCAATACGCTCTCCCTCCATCCGGCCTTTTTCAACGATCGCTTTTCCTTTGGTTCCGTCAAAGCAGGCCTTAAACTTGGCTTCATCCAGCTTTAACTCTTTGGCAAGCTTCAATGGAGTCTCTTTGTCCAGAGTGGACTGACCATCAAAAGCCTTGTAATGATACTCCCAGTATTTACCTTGCTCAGCGGCGCAATGACTTCCTTCGGCGACTGCCTTACTGATGCCTGATGGGTTGATCGGGAAATCTAAAAACACATAACGGACTTTGTCCTTAAATTTGTCCGTCACTTTTTTCAAGCTCTCTGAAGCCTGCTTACAGTGCGGACATTGAAAGTCTGCAAACTCGACCAATGTAACTTTGGCGCCTTCTTTACCCTTTGCCGGGAAACCTTCAACGTTCACACTCACAACTGGCGCCGACGGAGCTGTCAGTGCTACCGTCACTTTTTTGGACTTCCTGATTTTTTCAAGCAAGTCATCGCGCTTTTTCTTCATTTCTTCTTGCGAAACAATCTTCGCGATTTCGCCCTTGATTTGATCAAACTGGTATGTCGGTGGAATCCGGCTTTTGTTACTTTCATACCAAGCCTTCAAAGCTTTATCGCTTGGCTCTTTAACCTCTAGGAGCTTCTTTTCCACATCAGCGCGAGATTTGTTTTGCTTCTTGGCTTCTTCCTCAACGTAAAGATCAAAGATGAAACTATCGACGGCCGACTTCGTTTGTTCGAAGTTTTGCATCGCAATTTCAAAAATCTGTTGCTGTTGAGCCGGGCTTAGGTCCTTATCGGTGTATGTTTTCCCACCGTAGGAGAATAGACCCTGAGCCAAAGTTGGAGTGCTAAAAACAACTGCAAGTAGACTGGCAAAATATAAGCGTTTCAAAATAGTATCCTCCGTATAGATACAGTAAAAGTAACCCGGAGGATTTCACAGCGCAAGAAATAAGCGCGCTAAAATCACGGAGATCAAGCGCGCTGAACAAATGTATTTAAATGTTTAATTAAAGGCTTTTGGTTCCGCTATTCATCGAGCTGACTTCAGCTGCCGGAGCTGCCGCCTTTTGAGGCGCAGTCTCTTTGCCATTTCCTGCGATGTCCGCGGCCGAATAACGAACCGGCTTCATCATAAAGTTATCAAAGTGTTCACGAACTATACGCCAGTTGCCGCCATCGTCCTTGCGGAAGTACAGCATTTTGCGACCGTCAGAACGGAATCGATTATCACCGGAGAAATCCTGATTCATCATCGCCAGTGCGTACTTTGAATGCGTTACTGCGCGGAGATTGGTCATTTTTACGTTCATAACTTTATAGGAGCCGAAAACCGCGCGCTTATAGGCCTCATAGGCCCCTCGGTCCTTGCCCGCGTTTTGAAAATCCGTTGCATAAAAACTCATATAACGAGCGATGTCACGGCTAGCCCAAGAGTCGATCCAATCTAAAGCAGCACGCATGACGGCCTTTTGGTCCTCGGGGCGATTCACTTCAGAAGAATCTTTCGCGATCACAACCACGCCGTGATTAGGCTGCAGCCAATGCTGAAGACCGGTAATTTCCGTATTTTGAAATGCGACGCATCCCTCGGTCACTCTGGCATCTTCGATGCGTCTATCGCCAACGCCGTGAAGCCAGATCCCATAGCCAGTTTTCCCATGAATCTGATCCATCGGATTAGGGAAGTTTAAAGGGATAGCAAGAGGGCCGTATTTTTCTGGTGCCAACTGCTTCGCGGGAATAGTTCCAGTCGTGAAGTAGATGCCCTCTGGGGTTTTGTTGTCCCCTTGGCGTTCTTTGTCACCTTCGACCTTGCCGGTAGCAATTTTAAATGAGCGCAAAAGCTTTGCGCTGGTGATATCCTCTGGAAGCGTTCCCAAGAAGGCCTGACTGCGAGACTTGTCCACGGTCAGAACAATCATTTCTTGATTACCCTCAACCGCCGACTCAGCGACGACGCCCAATGACGTACCAGCAGCTCCCAAAAGAGCCACGCTGATCAAATTGAGACAACCGATCCGCATGTTGCAAACCCCCACAACATGAATGAGATATTCGATGAGATGCCAGTCCCTCTATTTTGTCGCATTTTAAGGTCAATAACAAGACGAACCTAAGTTTTATAAGGCTCTAGACGTTGCAATAACTTAGCAAAGTCCGAGGGTAGAGGTGCCTCAAATTGCAGCCATTTTCCAGAAACAGGATGAGTAAATCCCAAAACCCAAGCATGAAGCATTTGGCGTTCGATACTTGCGATCATGCCCTCCAAGTCTGGGTTAAAAATTGACCGCCCAAGGCATACTGGGGACTTACCGTAAGTTTGGTCTCCCAAAATGGGACAACCAAGATCACTGGCATGCAATCGAATCTGGTGGGTTCGACCGGTAAAAAGTTTGAGACTAACCAAAGAAAGAACGTTTCCGTAAAGAGCTTCACGTTTAAATACCGTGCGTGCAAATCTATAGCCAGGCAGGTCATCCATGCCTTCACGCTGCTTTTTGTGCTCATAAACATTGACGTCCATCGACGCAAATCGTGTCCGCTCGCGAGGATCACGATGCAAGTAGCTGTCTCTGACCCAATCTCCTTCTGGAAACGCGCCATTCATAAGTGCCACATACTGGCGAAAGTTAGTTTTGTCGTGAAACTGTTTCGAAAGATGAGCGTGAGCCACATCAGACTTGGCGACCACCATCACACCTGTTGTGTCTTTGTCTAAGCGATGAACGATGCCGGGACGTTCGTTAACTTCCCCATCATCTTCATCATCAGACGACCCACGACCAAGTTTTTTACAATGAAAGAGCAAACCATGAACAAGAGTTGCACCCTTTTCTCCCGCACCAGGATGAACCGCAATTCCTGCCGGCTTATTGATTACGAGAAGGGAGTCATCTTCAAACAGAATGTCGAGTTGCATCTCCACGGGATCAAGATGGGATGGGGGTGCTTCCGGTCGTTGAAAGCTGATGACATCACCTTCCCTAACCTGAAATTTTGAATTTTCTACTGCTCCATTAACGGTCACCAGTCCAGACTCAATCATCTCTTGAGCTTTGCTGCGGGATAAACCAGGTAATGTTCGCGAGAGATAAACATCTAAACGACTACGCCCCTCATCGAGGGGCGTTACCGTAATTTGTTCGGATTCAGATGCCATCACTTCTGTCCTGCTTGCCAAGCCTCTAGACGGGCCGCATAAGCGGTCACAATTTTTTCAAGACCGGGGACGTTGAGGTAGCGCAGATAGCTGCGCATGAACCCCTTCACGTACACAACCTGAGGGAGCCGGTCGAAGCGGTTGTTCTCCATTCCGCGAATATACTCAAGGGAAATTTTCGTACGCTCCTGAATTTCTTGTTGGGACACCCCGGCAACCTCTCTTAAACGCACAAGAATGGAGCCGTCACCAATGTCACCGTCTTCCATCGCCGCCGTGAGTTTTTCTTGCAACTCACCGTTATGACTTCCATTTGCATGGGTGCGCGTGACTTTTAAAGTGCTGCGGCTGGTTTGAATCACCTCTTGACCAGTCAGAGATGCTCCCGAAGGCGTCCAGGTTTCGGCCTCAATATTCCAATCGGATGCCCCACGGGCTCCGACGCCGCCAACCAGCTTGCGATCGTACTCAGCACGCTTGGAATCATCATTCAGAACAGTAAAAGCCACTTCCAGTTCATTCAAATGACGAGCCAAATCAGTGTCTGCAGCAACTCCATAAAGTCCGTCGCCGCCGTTTGCGTAAACATTTTTCAAACGCAAATAAGCCTCACGAATCATGAGCCGCGAAGCACTCGAGTCAACGTTCAAAATTTCGTAGTAGTTTGGCTGCGCCAACGCAGGACAAATTGACATCTCAGCATCACCCATCCGATTCGACAAATTGATATGTTCCATGATGAAGATCCTCCCATTCACCTGAATAGATAAAACTTAGTACGTGAGACCCATTCTGGTTCCGTGCCCAACCGTGATTCCACAGTGCTTCAGCAAAACATTGGTCGCTTCACTTAACCGCCTTACGATGACTGACTGAGGAAAGTCCAGGAGCAGCAATCTCTTGTTACGCAGGCTTTTCCAAGCAACTTCGTCGTAATTCAGGTAGCCTAAGTAGGCCGCCGAGAACCCAAAATACCTTTGTGCCGCCATCTCCATAGCTTTACCAATATCGATGTCAGCCTGAGACCGTGTCTGATTGACCATGATTCCCAGTAAACGCCCAGAGAGTACGGAAGCTATGGCCCCAACAGTAGCAGGGTTGGACTGATAAAGCAGCCGCAACTTCTCGGTGTAACTCCTAGTCGGAGACCCTTCCTGATCAGTGTTTAAAAAAGAGACAATCGATGCCCCTTCGCTCTCCATGCCTAATCTGTGAGCTGAGTGACTCAAAAGACGCATCAGCGCGGTCCTCATAAACAGATAGGCATTCTCTACAGATGTCGGCTCGGGAAGTGCCGTAACGATTCCTGCATGAGCGCAGCAGAAGAGATCGATCGTTTGGCGACTGGTTCCGGCACCCAAATCAAGCAAAACAACTTGATATCCTAGGTCCCCAAGACCTGTAACACCCGTCCAGAGGTCTCCTAAACCTTTGCCGGTCAATGAGTCAGCTACTGCCCAAACGTCATCCCGCTGAGATGACGCTATGTGAAGGCCATCAACAGTCGTCGGTGTCAAAACCCCTGCTAAGTCGGTCTTGCCGTGCACCAACCAGTCACCTAGGTGAGCAGGAACGGTACTCATGCCGAAATAGGTATGAAGATTAGCCCCGCCACAGTCCAAATCTAGGGCGGCCACTTTCAATCCCATGCGCGCCAGCCGTGCCGCAAGATTAGCCGACAGCAAACTCTTCCCAACACCGCCTTTCCCGCCACCGACGGCGATAATTAGCGGCCGAGACTGCGTTGGCGCAACACACTGGGGCGGCAAACCCTGAACCCATGCACGATGGCGCTGATTTAATATCTGCGTGGGGAATTCAACCCCGCTTGTTTGCGGCAAACCCTGACCGGAAATGACTGCTGGTTCGGCATTTGAAGTGCTGCTCGTCGGGACGCCCACATGCTGCATCATCTTAACCCCTCACTCGATGCTACATAGTTAGTCTAGCAACATCGCAAATGGCCCGGAAACTCCAGTTCTGGAGATCCTAAAGTCGATTTTCCTCATTGGACATTAAAGTAGAATAGCATCGTCTGTAATTGGGCGCCAACTTTTGCCGCAACCAACCACAATTTTTTCTTGTGACTCTAGGCTCAGCCTTGTCGACAAATCTACTGGGGTGGAGCAATCATAAAGTTTATTAAGACGGCTAAGATCATCAAAACATAGATGCCTACACCCCTCATGATCAGCCAGTGCATCGTGCTTTTGCGCAATGCGGACCAAGATACAAGCGCACCATGTAGTAAAAACACACCGACCATCAGCAAGTCCAGGCGTGCCATGGCATTGATCATTCTTTGGTCCGACATGAGCGCCTGCTGCTCCGGAGGAAAAAAGGTTGCCACCTTCGGCATCATCTGAACGAGTAAGGGGTTACCGTGCCACTGAAACCAGGCGAAGGTTACGACCATCACTCCAGCCAAAACGACGGGCTGAAACTTGAAGAGGCGGGAGTCTTTCATACGCAAGCTGATCAATCCCATGACAACGATCAAACCGATGGAAATCCATGTGATGTTGTCCACCTCGCCAAATTTGTACCAACTCCAACCCGCCTCCAGCAATGCAATCACTATGGCAGCAATGATGGCGGTCCGCATACCGGCAAAGATGTCTACAATGGCAAAAACCACCAAAGGTAAAATGCCGGCCATAGCTAAACTAATGTCCATTTAAACTCCCCGGTGGTCTGAGGCACAAATTTCATCATGTTTTAGTTGCATAAATAACGCCTCTAATTTAGCAAGTGACAGTTCAGCTGTAAAACGGCTAATAGAAAAACTCCCCTTCAAGTTGCTTAACGAAAAATCCAATGCAATCAGAGCCAACCGCAACACCCAATAAGCCATCCAAACTGCAATATGATTTAATCGTTATCGGCAGTGGTCCCGCTGGATACCAAGCGGCAATGCAGGCAGCAAAATTAAAAAAGTCCGTCTGCATCATTGAAAAAATGTCACATCACCTTGGCGGGGCCTGGATTCAAACGGGGACTATCCCATCCAAAACTATTCGCGAAAGCTTAGACGCCATACATGGAATCAAGCATCATGCTGGCGGCAAATGGGTTGAGCGAGTTATCAACGACCTAAGCACGACTAAACTTTACCAAAGAGCCCACAAGGTATCTGCTGACGAAGAAACATTGGTGCGTCGCTACCTGCAAAAAAACAAGATTGAAGTCGTTCAAGGATTCGCTGAATTCATCGACGAACATCATGTCAAAATAACCAATGAAGCGGGGAATGAATCGAGAATTCGTGGCCAAGTATTTGTCGTAGCCACAGGTTCAAGACCCCGTCGACCAGCAAGCATTCCATTCGACGGTTGGAGAATCGTTGATAGCGATGAAGTCTTGTCTCTAGAGTCAGTACCTAAGCACATGGTTATTTATGGCGCCGGGGTCATCGGCTGCGAATATGCATGTATTTTTGCGGCACTGGGAGTTGAGACGGTTCTTGTCGATGGACGAGACCGATTACTTGCGATGTCCGACGCCGAAGTCGTAAAGTCACTGGAAAAATCCATGACTGAATTAGGGGTCAAGATTCGCTTCAAACAAGAACTGAAAGAAGTCTCACTGGATGGCCCGCGCGTCACGATAACCCTTTCCGACGACAAGCTTGACACCGACGTATTATTTTTTGCCGCCGGGCGCATTTCGAACTCACAGAACATGGGCCTGGAAAAAATTGGAATCAAGGTCAACGATCGCGGCATTATCGCCGTCAATGAGTCCTTCCAAACAAGCGTTCCTCATATTTACGCTGCCGGAGACGTCATAGGACCGCCAGCATTGGCCGCCACCTCGGCACAGCAAGGAAGGTTTTGCGCTCTACATGCGTTTGCTACAATAAAAAGCGAGTTTCCAAAACACTTCCCGATCGGTGTATACACCATCCCTGAGCTATCAAGTGTCGGCCCAACCGAAGAGCAGCTTAAAGAATCGGGTGTCGATTACGTCGTAGGCCGTGCCTACTATTATGAATTGGCACGTGGGTACATAAAAGGCGATCATCACGGCATTCTCAAACTTCTGGTTGAGCGTAAAACGCATCGAATTTTGGGGATTCACATCGTAGGAGAAGACGCCGCAAACCTTGTTCATATTGGCCTTGCCTTCATGCTTAAAGACGGCATTGCCAACGACCTGATCAACATGATCTTCAACTATCCGACTCTAGCTGAGGCCTATCGAATCGCTGCATTCAACGCACTCAATAAAATTTATCCAGACGGCAAAATATTAAGTCCTCAACCGTCCTGAGGATTAGAATTAAACGCGGTCGATCATCGACTGCTCAGTCGTTGCTACATAATGTGTGACTCGTTCGCGCATCTCATCAAATGTTTTTGACTTCGTCGTGAGTCTCCAAAACGAATGCCCGAACATAAACCACTTTGACGCAGTCGCCGCGAAAAATCTCAACTTTTGCAACCCGTATTCTTCGACCCCGTCACCTTCACCGAAATAAAACTCGACAAGATCAATCAGTCGTAGAAACGCTCGATAAAACTCTTGTGCCTCTTCTGCGGGAGTTCGTGGAGCCAATTCTGACTCTCGTCCAGGAGGTTTTACATCCAGCCCAAGATCCTCGGCAATTTGCCAGAAAATCCAAGGTCGGGCCGTAGCTGCGCGGGCAATCATAGCCCCAGCACAGCCAAACTCTCGCATGACGGTTAGCGCGTCTTGCGCCGTTTGAATATCCCCATTAGCAACGACCGGAATTTTCCGCGCAGATGCGATTTCACCGACAATATTCCAATTCGCTGGACCTTCATGCTTTGCGGCTCTTGGTCTTGCGTGAATCGTAATCCAGTCCGCACCCGCCGATTCAAGTGCATGAGTAAAATCTTTTAAATATTTGATATCGAGATCCTTGTCAGCTCCACCTCTTAGTTTCACGCTGACGGGGACAGGGGAATGTCGCTTGACCATGGACACAACATCTGCCGCATAGGACGCATCACCCATAAGGCGCACCCCCCAATTGTGGCGAAGCACATGGCTTTGAGGACATCCCATATTAATGTCAAAGCCCCAAGGTGAAAGCTGCATTAGTTTTTTCACACTAGGCGCAATAAATGACTCTTCATTACCAAGCAATTGCGGAACAAAGTGCGTCTCTCCATCAGAGACTCTCAGTTCTCTCGTCGTATGTAAGCGTTCACTCGGAAGCTTGCGGGTTGATAACATCTCTGTGAAACGCAGGGCATTTAGACCAACGGGCGTATATGAGCGAACAAGCTCTCTGAAGGCAACATGGCTGATACCAACCATGGGCGCGATCATAAAAGGAAATGAAAGCCCAAGGGACTTCATCAGGATACCTCGTCGGGATTGCAAACACTCACGCCTTCTCTCTCAGATGAGACGAAAAATCTATAGAAATTAGTAAGCAAAAGCTGCCTAGCAGAAACTAATATCGCACCACTTATTTTCCTTGAAGCGGAGTTAACGTGATATAATTTAAAGACAAATTACTTCCACCGCACAGGACCTCTCGCGTGATTATCCGTCTCATTACGACGTTTACTCTATTACTATTTTTCATGCGCGCAACGTCTGCCACTGCGTTGCCAATAGGGTTTGGTTACAATCAGGGCGACCTGAAATTCATGGAGCTCGAGTCAGATAACTTCAGAATTTATCACGATAGTCGCACACCGGACGAAGCACGACTAACTCTCGAGTCACTGGAAGCAGCAAAGCCCCACTTGGAGCGATGGCTATCTGTAAAGCGCGAAACACCACTCATCGTCAATATGTCGGCAGCAAGTGATAATGCGTCATTTGCAAACTTCATCACCGACTCCATCGAGCTGCAGACACTTGGTCAAGGTGGGCGCGATCTAGCTTGGCATGAGTACACACATTCCATGATGTATCGACATCTGGACAATTGGTTTGGTCCAGCAGGAGCAATTTTGCATCTGCCCTGGATGGAAGCTTGGTTCCTGGAGGGCTTGGCGGAGGCGATCAGTGTTTCAATCGGCTCAGATGAGCAAGCAGGCGTGGAGCGCTTCCAAGCTCTATCCGGTCAATGGCCATCTTGGGATCGCATTCACAGTCTTTATACGAGCGGTCCATTTAATTACCGCGGCTATGCGACCAGCGGCGCATTTGTTTCCTGGATTCTTCGCATTAACGACGCCAATAAACTTGCAAGCGCTCTTGAACAGTTTAAGGCGAAATCGATGCCCTGGTACTGGCCTTGGGCACTGACACCATTCAATGGCTTTCTACCCATGGACCATGCTCTGGAACACCTGACCGAGGAAAAGGGGCGTCAGTTATACGAACAGTACAAGGCAGAGGCCACGAAGTTTTGGACCAGTAAGGTCAAGGCCCCAACTTTAGCTCAAGGTGTAAAAACAACTGCCTTAAAGCGCAGCCCTTGGCTCTTTGCATTTGAAAATGGAAAGCTTGAAGTAAAGTCCACAAAGGAAGATGTGGTAGGAGTCTTAGAGGCGAAAAGCGGTCAACTACGCGCATGGGTGAATAGCTATGACGCGAGTGCTAACGATCGCAGATTGCGCATCGGCCTCAAAACGGAGGGCAGTAAAACCCGCTGGATCAAGCGTGACAAATCAACCTTCGTCGACGGAATTTGGATCAGCTACAGTGATGTTTGGTGGCTTGAGACGAACACTCAATCATCAAGACTTTGCAAAGCGCCGATCGACAAATTTAAGTCAGACTCGATTACCTGCAAACTCACGGCTACGATGCCCCATCATTTGCGCATTCTCGGTCATCATAACGAGCCGACTGAAAATGTAACATCGGCCATTTGGCTCGCTAAAGATGAGGAGCTCATATCAGGAGACCAGCATCAGTTGATCGAAGTCCAACTTGCAAGTGGCGTCGAACGCACACTTACAAGCAACATAGGCGGTCGTCCCATTAGCATGGCCTATGCGGGAAATAGCCGATGGTTGCTGGTGGCAGACCGCTCCCTACGCCACCTTGTTAAACTTGAGGCCGATGATCGCTGCGCTGAAATGGTTGAAATCGCTGATTATCCTGTGCGCATTATCGGGTCAGCAGATGCGCGACCAAATGTGATTCTCTTCACCGCGGACGGATATGGTCTATTTTCCCCAGATCCAAAACGCCTGCCGCCATTACCCTGCAAAAATCTATCACAACGAACCTCTCCGCTACTTGAAACGATTCGTGCGGGCAAAGCACTCACCCTTGCGGAGGCGGTCAAGGCATCTGATATCTGGTCTGATGGGAAAACACATGACCCTAAAAACCCGATACTAGGCCAAAACAATGCGGCTTCGCCTTTGACTAAGGCCAAATCAAAGCCGGCGCGTTGGCGAGGACGGCCTGTTTTTGCTTTCCCCTGGATCGGCGCTGATGATCCGATTGGCCCACAGATTGGTGTAATATCAGTCCCGTTGATGGACGAACTGCAAAACGAGACTGTCAGACTCACAATGCTATACGGCGCTGCTAGCCGCTTTCCTTATCAGGATGTGACTATTTATACGAATCGCTTTGCACCCACCTGGTCAGCTTCGGCCTTTAGATCGCAAGTTTATAATGGCCGCTATCGCAGTCGATCTAACAATCAGATTTACTCGAGCTACCTCGAGGAGTCTGGAGGGCGTCTTGACGGTGTTTACTCGCAATCGTGGAAAAATCTAACCGCCGAGTACTCCTGGGGAATAAAAACATCCCATTTGAAACCTTATATTGGCAGCGCACGCCGCGTTGGTCATCTGAATGAGGGCTACGGATCACTCAGTCTTACCGGCAACATCGGTGACTCAGGCTATGCCAGCAGTAGTCTCAGAACGAGATTTGCATCACCTGCAGTTAACAACGTCTATCACTATGATATCGTCAGCCTGAATTCAGCTGCAGGTATGTATGTCGGCGCTGCGAAGTTTGAGCTTGGCTTGGACGGCAGCCGTACACGCGGCCCTAAGAGACGCGACCTTCAGGAAATGTATACACCACTAAAGACTTTAATCCCGGGCTCCGGCGCAGGCTACAACCAAACAAATTTTGCACTTACCGAGGACTACGGACTTTTTTCGCCAATCTACGGCGAGAATCAAGCGCGGGCAAAATTTTTCGCGACCTATCCATTAATGAAAGACATAGATAAGTTCATCTCCATTCTCTACATGGACCGTCTCGATGTGTCGGGCTTCTATAACCATGGGACAGCCTGGCGCAACCGCGAGTGGCCAGATTCAAGTGATTTAATTGGAGCGCACGGTTACAGCGTCGATTTGTTTCTGGATAATAAAGGCGTTCATTTCAATGTGGGGTTAGGTGTTGGTCAGGTTATTAGTGAGCCATGGCAAGCTTATTGGACGTTTGGATTTGATGCTTTGTTTTAATCGTGAATCATCTGGGATGGAGATTGAGAATGCGTAATTTACTGACAGTATTTTTAGCAACCTTGATGATTGCAGAAGTTTCGTTGGCGCAATCCAAAACGGACAAGCGACGGAGTAAAAAAAGCAAAGCTCCAGCCACGAACTCCGAGGTCGCTCCCTCCGATCCAACTGGCTCCACAAACATTGGAGAAGAGCCACCACCATCAAGCACAAACGATAGTGAGATGGCGACTGATGAGACGTCTAAAGGTCGCCGTGATCCCAAAAAAGTTTCTGATTCCAAAGTGTCCACCCAAGGAACGATACGTGGACCAGGTTGGATGTTTGACTTAGGGCTCACTGCAACACCAGGAGAGTTTTATGAGAGCAGTCTTGTTTCTGCGATAACTACTTTAGGACAAGCCACGGTATCATTGAAATCAACCTCTGATGACAGCGAAATCTCTTATAATGCAAAACCTCAATTTGCGTCTCTAGCTTCAACTTATCAAGCGAAGACGTCGTCTAAGAAATTTGCCTATGGCGTGAGCGCAGATGTCACACGCTCGATTGGAAAAGGCGACATCACTTCCGGTGGCGTTAAAGCTAGTATTTCTACGAAAGACGACAACCCCAGTACCAGTGCGTTTGTCAGCGCTCAGGTGCGCCCTGGTCTTTGGTTTGGCTTCGGATCAAAATGGGGAAATTCATTTAATAAAACGGAAACAAAAACCTCCTTTAATGGAACGACTGTAAGCGACACCACCGAAACCGAGCGAAAGGAAACCACATCGCAGGTGTTCGCGTTTGAGGTTATCAGCAACACAAGCCGCGCGGGGCTCGAATACGAAATTGAATCTGATAAAAACGAACTTTCACGCTCCATCGACTTACCGTTGCGACTAGGTGTTACCGAAACGCTGTTTACTGGATTTACTCTTAATCAAACAGATGAGGACGATTTTGAATCCGCGGAAAAAAAATCATCTTTCGGGGTTTCATGGGACGTCGGACAACAGTTCTCAAGCTTTGGATACCTACTATCTTATGATTACGATGTTAAAAAATCAGTCTCCGCGTCAACCCAGTCCCTCAATAAAACAAAAGCAGGCTCGATAGCGATTATAATGGGTCCGCCAAAAGGTATGCGCTTTGGAGTCGGGCTAGCTTACTTTGACTCAATCATCACCGAGTCTCCAAAATCAGTTCTAAAAACAAGATACCCCATGCTTGCACTTTTCCTGACGAGAGCAAACTAATGATGAAACTCTGGCGATAACGCGCGAGTTTAATTTCTAAGCAGCGCGTCCTGCATGACGACCTTAGAGGCGTTAAAATGAAGGTTTAGCGTTGTCGGAAGCAAAACCTTCCGCTAGGGTATTAGCTTCAAATTCGTCGAACAGAGCATTAACTTTTCCGGAGGTCCAAACGATGGGACTCTTTACAGGCAAGAAGGGCATTATCATGGGAGTTGCCAATGAGCACTCTCTAGCAGCAGGGGTTGCTGAATTTTTGCACAAAGAAGGTGCTGAAATTGGCCTTAGTCATCTTCCAGACAAAGCTGATGGCCCGCCGAAGATGCTGCGCCGCGTGATGCGAGTTGCTGAACCACTCGGCATTCAATTTCTAAAACCTTGTGATGTTAGCAGTGATGCAGACATCACGCGCTTTTTCGAAGAGGTTCGTGCTCATTTTGGAGTCATTGACTTCTTAGTCCACTCAATCGCTTATGCTCCGATGGATGACATCAAGTGTGCGACCATCGATGCAAGTCGCGCCGGCTTTCTCAATGCTATGGATATTAGTTGTTACAGTTTCATTGCTTGCGCACGCGCTGCTGCTCCTTTAATGGAACGCGGCGGAGCGATGGCCACGATGACGTACTACGGTGGTGAGCGCGTTGTTGGTGGTTACAACTTGATGGGCCTTTGCAAAGCCGCTCTTGAGTCTGCGACGAAATATCTCGCGTGGGATTTGGGACCAAAAGGTATTCGCGTGAACGCTGTGAGTGCAGGTCCGGTTAAAACTTTGGCATCATCTGCTGTTGGTGCGAGCGACATGCTCACGATGTATGAATCAATTGCTCCTATGGGTCGCAACATCAGCGCAGAAGAGGTTGGACGATCGACGGGCTTCTTATTAAGTGATCTTGCATCGGGTACGACGGGGGAAACCCTCCACGTGGACTGCGGTTACCACGTCATGGGAAGCCCTGGACGCGCTGTTTTGCCAACAAAATAAGCTTATTAAGCCAGTTGCTTGTTAAATTTAATGGGCAACTGGTATATTTTCTTAACCATTAGAATTAGTTTAAAATCATTAAAATTAAGCTTTCTAATCAAATTCTAATCTTTGTATAAATATCTAAAATCATAAAACTAATAATTTTATGCTTGCAAAGTGATACCCACATGCCTTACACCCGTATTTGTCAGGTTGCACACCGTGTGGCCTGTTGCGAATGGAGGTGGAAATGCAAGTCAGCTTGCAAAATAAGACAGTGCTAATAACGGGGGGTACCCGAGGTATCGGGCGCGCCATGACCGAGGCTACAGCGCAGGCTGGAGCTAACGTAATCGCCACTTATATGAGTAATGAGGCGGCAGCTCAGGACTTTATTGGGTCCCTGCGCTCAAAAGGCCTTAAAGTTCATGGTATTAAGATGGACGTTAGGAACTCCAAGCAGGTCGACGAGGCCTTGGCTACGATGGAGTCCGAGCATGGACCCGTGCATGTACTGATAAACAATGCGGGAATTGTTAAAGACGACCTAATTCTCTCCATGGAAGATGAAGCCTGGAGTGACGTCATTAATACAAACTTGGGCGGCGTTTTCAACGTCACACGTGCTGTTGCACGTCAAATGCTGAGAGCAAGATCCGGAAATATCATCAATATTTCCTCTGTTGCTGCTTCGCGCCCAGGCCGTGGTCAGGTCAACTATGCCGCTTCTAAGGGCGGTGTTGAGGCCGTTACCAAGGCACTCGCGGTAGAGTTAGCACCGCGAAATGTTCGAGTCAACTGTATCGCACCCGGCGTTATTACGACGGACATGAGTAAAGATGTTCGTGACGCTGCGGGCGATAAGATCCTGGAATCCGTGTTGCTCAAGCGATTCGGAAATCCAGAAGATATCGCTAACATGGCGGTATTTATGGCGTCAGACATGTCGTCATATATCACTGGTGAAGTTATTCACATAGATGGTGGATTAAAACTTTAACAAGGGTTCGTTCATTAACCTAGTTATGAGAAAGGACACGCTATGCAAACAACATTCGAGAAAATCCAAGAGATTATCGCCGAAGCGCTGTACTGCGACAAAGAGCAAGTAACGCGCGATGCGAATCTTATGGCCGACCTCGGGGCGGAAAGTATCGACTTCCTCGATATCGTATTCCGTCTAGAAAAAGCTTTCGGCATCAAATTGCCTAAGGGTGACATAGAGGCACGCGCCCGTGGTGACTTAGCCGATGGTGAGTTCGAGGTTCAGGGAACTCTTCAAGAAAAAGGTCTTGCTCGTCTTAAGACGATCATGCCTGAAGTTGACCCTAGCCGTATCAAGAACGGTCTTAAGGTCAAAGATATCCCAACCTTGTTCTCTGTAGCGACATTCGAGCGCATGGTGCTTGAACGTCTAGGTGACATGGCTCCTGTTTCAGGTGCTCCTGCATCCAAGCCAGCTACGGCTACGCTCTAATCCAGCGGAATGAATGACCCAGTAGCACTAGAGGAAAATGGGATATGCGTTTCTTATTCGTCAGTCGCGTCAATGACATTCAAGGACAAAAAGTCCGTGGACAAGTTGACTTTAGTGCAGGGGAACCATGGCGTCGTCAAGACGCCAATGGCCAAACCCTAATCAGCACAAGCGTTATTTCTGAAGCAGTTGGACAACTTGTTTCATGGATGGCGCTCCGCGATAACGACTTTTCGGGACGCCCCGTTTTCCTCTTCGCTACGAGCATCGATCTTGGTCAAGGTGTTCCAGCACCGGCAACGGTTGACCTGGAAGCCTGGATCACAGATCGCAGTGAAGATTCCTTCATCTTCTCTGGTACTGCCAAAGTTGGTGGTAAAACTGTTGTAGAGATCAAAGACTGTGGCGGATATTTCATGCCACTGGCTGAGCTCGAGGATCCTTCGGTCACGAGACAGCGCTTTGCGACCCTGACATCAACAGGGTTGAGTGCAAATCCTCAGACGCCTGCTTTTGATTTCAAAAGCTTGGTCGATACTGTGACCGAAATTGTTCCGGAAAAATCGATCTCGACGGCAAAAGTTTTCCGTCAAGACGAGCCGTTTTACCCTGATCACTTCCCCCGTTTCCCGGTAACTCCAATTGTGGTTATCAACGAAATGATCGCGGAAGCCACGAGAAGGCTGATGGCGGATAACCCTGCAACCCAGGGAAATATTATCCCGATTTCGGTACAAGACCTTAAAATCAAATCGTTTATCAGACCAGGCGATACTGCCGTCGTAAACGTAAAAGTGACCGAGTCAAATAGTGACTCGTTTGAAACCGTGGCTGAAATCACGGTGAATCAGAAGCGTATTTTAAGAGGCCGTTATCGCTACCAACGGACCAAGTGAGTGATGATCTGAAGTTGTGTCGTCTCTTGAGTTGGCTGTTGTAGTGGGTGGAAAAGGAGCGAAACATGAATACGACGAAACGTCGAGTGGTAGTAACCGGACTTGGGGCAGTCACCCCAGTCGGCAATACCATGACAGAAACCTGGAATGGCATCATCGAAGGCAAAAGAACTGCCGGCAAAGTCGAAATTTACGACGCCGAGAAGTTCTCCTGTAATTTTGCTTACCAGGTTCGTGACTTCAAACTGGATCAAACCGGCTTGGAGCAAAAATCAGATCTTCGCAATAAAGCGAAATTTTTGAACCGCGCTGGAGAATTCGGCTGGAACGCGGCGATCGAAGCTGCGAAACAAGCCAATATTCTTGGCACAACCAGTACTGACCCCCTTAAGATGGGTGTTTGTTTGGGTGTGGGCGTAGGCAGTCCTGAGCTTGCTTGGCACAAGGACGTCTACATGGCTGATAAGTGTGATACTGATGAGATCACTCCTTATCACCGCAAGTACTTCCCGAATACATTGTCGACTTTGGTGGCCAGCTTGATTGGAGCCAAAGGCGCAACCTCAACCATTCACACTGCGTGTGCGTCCTCTGGACAAGCTCTCGGTGAAGCATATGAAATGGTTGCTTCGGGTGAATACGATGTGGTTATGACTGGTGGAGCAGACTCCATGGTCAACCCATTCCAGATGGCAGGCTTCTGCTTGCTCGGTGCACTCTCAAATCGCGTCAGCGACCCACAAAGCGCATCGCGTCCATTCGACGCTGATCGTGATGGTTTCGTTCTAGGTGAAGGCGCTTGTATGCTTGTTTTCGAAGAATACGAGCACGCCAAAAAACGCGGCGCAACGATCCTTGGTGAGATCTGTGGTTACGGCGTAACCGAATCAGCTTACCGAATCACGGACCTTCACCCTGAAGGACGTGGCGTTATCGAGTCCATGGAAATGGCTCTAAAGGACGCTGGTATCGCTGCTGATCAAGTTGGCTACATCAACGCCCACGGTACTTCGACGTTGCTTAACGACAAAGTCGAATCACTGGCGATCAGCAAAGTGTTCCCTAAAGATAAATGTGCGACAAAGGTATCTAGTACGAAGAGTACAACTGGACATTTGATTTCCGCGGCTGGTGCGATTGAGTTCGCGGTCGCAATGATGTCCCTGAAGTACCAAGTTTATCCGCCTTCGGCGAACCTGAAAAACCAGGATCCAGGCTGCGACATTAACCTGACCGCAACCACGCCAAGTCCGATGAATTCTTCGTATGCCCTGTCCAACTCAGTTGGATTCGGTGGTTCGAACACATCCTTGGTCGCTAGGAGGGTTTAAATATGAGTAAGTCACAAAATAACACTCCAAACGATATCGTCATCACCGGCCTCGGTATGTTAACCGCAACCGGCCTAGGTCTCGACGCAAACCTGGAAGCTTTCAATGCTCCAGCTGCGCGCAAGACCCAGGAAGACTATAAAGTTAAGGGTTTCAACCCGGCCCCACACTTATCTGACCGTAAGGTCGTTAAAGTTGTGTCACACCGGGATGTCTTGGGCCTTGTGGCTCTCGAAGAGTGTCTTAAGAATGCTGGGGTTTCTGCTCAAACAGTTAACCCAGACCGCACTGGTCTCTATGTAGGAGCTCCTCCTTCATCGTGTCTTGATCACGCAAACTACGAAGAAGGAATTACGGCTGCCACTGACTCTGCGGGCGTTCTTAACGAGAAGAATTTCGGCGAAACCTTTAGAACGGCGAGCCCAACGACTCTTCTTACAGGACTTCCGAACAACGTTCTGTGCTACGGAGCCAAGACTCTGGACGCACGCGGTCCAAACTCGAACTATACGACTCTCGAGACAAGTAGCCACATGGCCATCATCGGAGCTGTTCGATCGATGAAATTGGGTCGACTTGATTGCGCAGTAACCGGTGGTTACTCTGCACACAGTGACCGTGTATTTGCATCGGCTATAAAATTGCGTGGCCATGCTAACGATGTGGCTCCTATCGCTGAAGGCGCAGCCTTCGCAACTCTGGAGCAACGTGCAGCCGCTGAAAAACGCGGCGCGAAAATCATGGGTAAGATTATGGCCTGCGCAGCAGCATCTGATGCTGTCGGTCCATATGGCCAGATCCCTGAGTCGTCGGTTTACTCCGACCTGATTCAGAGCACTATGAGCAAAGCTGGGATTTCAGCTGACGATGTAGAAGTCGTTATGGTGACCGGCAGTGCGATTAATGATGTGACCGCTACTGAAAAAGCAGCGATCGAAAAGGTCTGGAAAGACAAGAAAAAGCCCATCGTAGCAACCACAGCAACCCGCTGGGGCAACATGATGGAAGCTGGTGGAATCGCAGAAATCGGTTTCCTCCAGAAAGCGTACGCTAAAAGCGAAGTTCCATCGTCTGCTGTCGCAGAGGAATGGAAGGGTTACAAGTCCACTAAGGAATTTAACCCAAGCAACAAAGTCGCAATGATTCTTCGTGCTTCTCCTTATGGAGAGTACTCGTGCCTGGTGGTCGCCGTAGAAGCCTAAAATAGGGCTTCGGGCGTAGGTACTGTAGAAGTGGTAGCAGCTCTCTAATGTTCAGGAGGAAGTGCAAAATGAAGGTTCTAGTCACAGGTGGTACAGGATTTCTCGGAACAGCTTTGCTCCCCTATCTTATTAAAGATAGGCGCGTAAAGACGATCTATCTATTAACTCGCCCTTCAGCGAAACAGACTCAAGCAGAGCGCATTCAAAGTTTGATCGAGAAGGTCTTTAAACCTGCCGATCGTAACCTGGCGACCCAAAAGATCGCTTTGGCTGCAGGCGACTTAACGCTCGACAATATGGGTTTCGACAATGAGACTGAATCATTGCTTCTCAAAGAATGTACACACATCATGCACATTGGTGCGAGTACAGACTTCGGAGCACCAATCGAAGAGTCTCGCGCGATCAACGTAGAGGGCACAAGAAAGCTATTGGATTTCGCTGTAAAGTCGAAAAACAATGGGACACTCGAGCGATTCGATTATGTTTCCACTGCTTTCGTAGCAGGTACAAAAGCTGGATTGGTCTCGGAAAACGACCTAGACCGTCAGCAAAGTTTCGCCAATGCATACGAACAAAGTAAGTTCGAAGCCGAGCTTCTCGTTCGTGAGTATATGCGGGAGCTTCCTGTAACAGTTTACCGTCCATCAATCGTGGTTGGTGACTCGCGCAATGGTTTCACACCGCACTTCAAAGTCCTTTACTGGCCGCTGCAGCTTTTGTCCAAAGACATTCTGCCTTTCGTGCCATGTAAGAGAAATGCACGACTCGATATCGTTCCTGTCGACTACGTCGCAGCTTCGATGTACCGCATCATGATGACTCCAAAAAGCATCGGTGAGACGTTCTATCTCACAGCGGGCAAAGAGAAAAGCGTACGCATCGACGAGCTTCTGCGCGATGCGTTCAGCCTGACCAACATCAAACGTCGCCCTATGATCCCAGTTTGGTTATTCAAACTCCTCAAGGGCACATGGCTGAGAAAGCTTATGGACGAGAGCATCTGGCGCACCTGTGAGTTGGCGTCTGTTTACAGCGCTTACCTTTCCGGTACAGATGTGGTCTTCGACAACACTAGATCTACCGAGTATTTAAGAAAACTCGGAGGAAAATCCGCTCCTCACTGGAGAACATACGGAAGGGAAATCCTGAAGTATTGTATCGAAAGCAAATGGGGACGAAACCTACGTCTTCCGGAGTTCGAGTACCGCAATCCACCTGTGGCGAACTTCTAATGAACCTGAAAGCCCCCGTGCCGGAAACGGCGCGGGGGCTTTTGGTTTTCCAGGGATACTCACTCGAATGGACAACTCTGATAACCTTCTTCGGTCCATTGATAGGAATCTAAATACTCCCATTGTCCATCTGTTATATCCAGTCGATCATTACCATAGACGACACCCGAGTAAGAATTAAAGACGGGGTCCTCACTTCCAGGAATCCATGACTTGACACAAAGATTAACCGTTACACTCTCATCACATCCATTGCTAAATGGGAAAACGGCAAAGCCGTAATGGTCTCTGTACGGACCAAGATCGGTCAAACATCCTGCCTGAACGACCGGGCTGCTAAGTCCCAAGCACACGATTAGCTTTTTAATAAAATTTGAGTTGTTCATGTCTCGCTCCTTGCGTGAATACGAGTGCTGTCAACGCAACAACACTCAGGAGCTCAACAAACTAAATAAAGCATTGAATGATTGCCAGCTGGGGATATTCCCCAAACCGCACACATCTGAAGAACCTCTCACTTACCTTTTTCAATGATAAGCTTAGAGCCCTTAACGAATGATTTTGCAGCTTCTGCTGACGTGATTACCGGCAAGAATACGGCAAATCGACCAGATCGCTGAATAAGTTGCAGTAAACTTGTGCCTTTTACCGTTGATGGTGGCAAAAAGATCTTATCTGCAGAATCCTTGAGCGTCAGAGCCTGAATTTCATCACCTGCGCGACCAGGTGGAAGTAGAACAAGCAGATAATCCCCCTCAACATCGATAACCACGCCGTCATAATTCAACTGACTATGGATCCACTTGAAGTAGTCTTCATCAGATGCGCCAGGGGCTTCCAGTAATAGTTCTACTGACTTTTTTTGCTTGTTAAATTTTAGAAGTTTCCATTTTGGATTTGAGACGTCCAATAGCGCATCAAGTCCCAAGCAAATTGCGATCGACTGGTGACTGACCTCACAGGGATTAGTTGTCGGCTTATTTTCTGGATTCTGCTGAAAAACCTTATTTGCAAATCGAGCCAAATTCAGCTCGCGCTCCTCGGGGACTGCCATGAAAGAATGCTGATCAGCATCCTTTTGCTCCAAAGGTAAAACCTGAAATCCAGCACCCGACTTCTTAACGACACCAACGCGAGATAGAAAGCCTGGACTAGTCTCTCCAGCAATATTAGAAGCATATAGACCTTCCCATGCAGCCCCCCACTCAGCTGCAGGACGTTTGGGCCCTTTGGCAACTTCAGCTTCGGCCAAGGTCGACATGACACTAAGCATGAAGACAGCCGAAGTTAAGACTACTTGTTGAATTTTCAGCCGGGAGAGACCAATGGAGATTACCATGTCAGTGTAAGTCCTCCGCCTAAAAAGGAACTATTGAGCTGCAACTGACTGACCAATGTGGCATCCGAAGCTTTTTGCTCATCTGTCAATTTTTTTTCAATTTTTGTGGACTCGAATGCCGTAAAACCCAGAACAGCCAGTTTTATCATTCTGAAGCTTATAAACTCACGGTAAAGATCGAGTCCAACTCGCAGACTCGTGGTCGTATAGTTTTTATCCAGGGGAAGAACACCTACAGAGAAGCTACCGAAACTCCAAGCTCGCACTCGGAAAAGGTTGGTCGCCTTCTCAGCACCAACTTCCAAGCCCACCGTTGGTGCACTATTCAATTTAAATGAATACGCAGTGGTGTCGGAGGTTGCAGACGGCGCATATTCATAGTTCAGATTCGCCACACCAAGGCGAGGTGTCACATCAAACGAATTAATGATTTTTCCAGAAAAAATCTTCGAAAAAGAATATGCCAACTGAAGTCTCGACCAGGTGAAGGACGTTGATCCATTAACGTCACTTACTTGTTGCTTCGGAATCAGATCGTAATTAAGCCTGAGACCAGAAAGGAATCCCGATCGAAACTCTCCAAATAATCCTATCAAGGGTGCATTTTTCATGACCCCCTGCCCTTTCAACGGAACACCGTATCGCCCTCCGACGTAAGCCGACCTTCCAAAATTTAAAAATTTTTCGAAAAAGGTCTCTGAGCTGTTTCGAATCATGCGATCAACTGCTTGAAGGGTCTCGGCGTTGTTTTCAATTTGCGCTACAAATAAAACATCGCCGTCACCGCTATTTTGTTTAAGCTCTGACAAAACCCATTCTGCTGTCTTACCGTTTTCTTCCTTAAATGTTAGACGGCCTTTAGAGTCTGCTCGCCACAAATCACCCACGCGATCAATAGAAAACACTTCTAAAGTAGATGGAGGGTTCATATTCTTCAATGAAACCGAGCGCCCCTTCAATCCTGCCTGACCGGATCCTGGTTTAAGATCTGGAGGCAATACTGACCTAAATGGCAACGAAGACGTCAAATAAAATGCGATGAGTTTGCTGTTTTCTTTACCCATCAAAACAAGCGGGCCAACCTCTGTTTGTAAAGAGTAGCGAGCTTGTAAAGAGTCTTTTCCAGCTTTTTCACGATAAAAAATCTCAAATACCTTTACAGAGCTATCGCCCGACACCTTCAGTAGCCAAGGTGTCTTGACACCTTTTCCGCTTGCAGAACTCTTACACGTTACTTTTTTAAAGGGTCCGCTGCCCCAAAGTCCCCGATTATTCGAGAGGTAGGTACCAAATTTCGCACAGGCTTTTTTAAAACGAATTTTCTTTTTCTTGATAATTTCTTGCCGTGGGAAATCTGTCATTTCGATAGTCAGATCCAGACCTGGCGTCACCGCTAAAGCAGCAGGACAAAACGTAAAAACTAAAATCGATGAATAAAAAATTTTATACAAAAAATTCAAATCTTGTTCCTGACACATGATAGTAAACTGAATGATCTTCCATATTGTATCACGTCAGCTTTAAAATCTTCATGCCTTCCATTTTGAAATTACAATCATTGATTCTAGAAGACAGAAAAACCTCATGAACACACCATTGGCGGCGAAAATCCCTGCATAGTCCTGAGTTGGCGCTGAATTGCCAACCGCGGAAATTTATTAAATCTAATAATTACAATATGTTACAATAGAAACAGCAATATGACTCGACACAAATACGCAAATTTTGGCAAAAGATTGGCGGGCTCAAGTAAATTTTCCTAACGAGCACTCCGGAGTTTTACTAGTGATAGGTCAGACAACAGGATTATCTCAGCGCAATGGACTGTACGCCTGGCGCGTGATGTCAAATAACATTGATGTCTCAGTTGTCCCGGAATTTCTTCCCGAGAGATCAAATGCTGATCAAAATTTTTATGCTTTTGGTTACCGGGTCACGATTAGTAACTTTGGCACGGAGCCGGTCCAACTACTCAGACGCCATTGGCTGATCACTGATGGTACAGGTTATGTTGAAGAGGTTGAGGGTGATGGTGTCATTGGTGAACAGCCCTGGATCGAGCCGGGTGATAGCTTTACCTACGAAAGTGGATGCCCATTGAGAACCCCCACAGGGAATATGCGGGGTTGGTACTATTTTAGTTCCACATCAGGAAAACAATTCAAATCACGCATCCCGCTATTTTTCTTGCGCACAGTGAGCGTGCGCCACTGATTTTCTAACAGGTGCTATCAAATCTAAATTTTTATTTAAAATTCTGATGGGCTCATCGCCCCTTGGTTTCCACTAATTCGCGACGGTAAAATGGCTTTCCGTTGACAGACATCGACACGTAAAAGCCATCCAAATCGTAACCAAGCTGGGCAATCATAGCTCTTAGTTGCGGCCAGAGGGTTTCCTCAGAGATTCCCAAAATATTTGGCGCATGTGGCGCTATGTAACCGATAACAGCCGTGGACGGCTGAAATTGTCCGGGAATCATCGTGAACGAAATTTCCCCAACAGGATCCTGTAAAACTTGTCCGTCACGCAAGACGCCGCGAACGGTCCAGACCTCTGCTTGCTCGGAAATCACCATACGATCTCCAAGACCGACAACAATTATTTCCCCGGCGGGAGACTCATCTTTAGACCCACCTTGCCCAGATGCTTTGACGGCTTTTAGGTGGCGGATTCGGTTAGAAATGGAGCGCTCAGAAAACATTAAATGTCCAATTGTCATGAAGTGAGTTTTTGGTTGAGTCGGAACAAACCCCACCTAGCTGCGCCTGTCAAGCAAAAGCGCGCGCACAGAAGTAAATATGGGTAAAAATTAAACAATTATCCCCGAGGAATGACTACGAAATGAATCATTTCCGTAGGTTCAGTCCTTCGCGTAAAGAAGACCTTTTTTGCCCCGTCGAACCTTGGCCGCTTTGGCTCTGGGCTGACTTGAAGACTTTTTCTGCCAAACCACAGCTTTTTGCGAAGCCCTTGTAACCTTATTGTCCGCTATTGGACGATGTCTTAAGTATGGAAGTGGATCGATTGGTTTGTTTTCGCTGTCTCGTAATTCAAAGTGCAGGTGAACACCTCGCGCATTTCCGGTTCGCCCGACCTTCGCGATATAGTCACCCTGACGAACTCTGTCACCGTTGCGCGCAATCAACTTACTTGCATGTGCATATAGCGTCATGAACTGCCCATGGTCCACCACGACGGTCAATCCATAGCCTCGCTGCCGTCCAGAAAAAATGACCTCACCATCTCCGGACGCAACGATCGGCGTACCTTTGTTGGCAACAAGATCAATCCCTTTGTGATGCTTACGTCCGCGCTTACCAAATTTGCTTGAGATTCGACCCTCGACAGGAAATATCAAGTGACTTGGCTCCGCGGAGCGGGGCGCGTCAAGCAAGCCTTTCTTCCTTTTGGCAAGAAAGTCCATCTCTTCATCTGAACCTTGATCATCCGCTGCGTGTAGGTCTGAATCGCCCAACTGGTAGGGGACCGTCGCCTTTGGTCCTGGTTTAATCAGGAGCTCCTGTCCCTCCTGCAACCCCTTGGAAACCTGCTCTCGATTCATGGCCACGATGACGCGCCAGTCCGTGTCATAAGCGGTAGCAAGTGAGCGAAGAGTATCGTCTTTCTGAACAATAACTCTTGCAAGCTGATCTTGCCCTTGGGATGTGGCGCATCCAAATACCAGAACCAACGCCGATAGTGCCACCAAAACGAGCTTCATGTGGGGTCTCCCTTCTTTTGGTCAGGAGCTGGAGAAATCAATCAACGCGAAAACGTGTGATCAAATACTCCCGCTAGTTTCGCCTCAAGCAGGGCATTACCCTGCTCATCCAAAAAACTGGGTCGGAGGACCGATGCCGTCACGAACCCTTGATCTATCATCACGCAGTCCGACTTGGGGATGTCTTCAAACATCTCTCCACCTGCACCGATCCAGTAATAAGCCCTACCCCTGGGATCAGTTCCTTCCTGCATCTCATCTTCATAAATTCTGCGTCCCATCGACGTCACCGAAATGCCCTTGAGCTTCTCAAATGGAAGATTGGGGACATTTAGGTTCACCAACGCGGACCGCGTCACCTCACCCAACACATCAGGCTGCTCAAGAAGCATACGGACCACCTTGGCTGCGGACTCGTAGTGTAGATGCTCTCGGGCCTTTCCAAACGTAGAGACGGCAATGGACGGTATGTTATGGAGAGTTCCCTCCATAGCCGCCGCAACTGTCCCTGAATAGATTGTGTCTACACCTAGGTTAGCACCTCGATTGATGCCACTCAATACCCAGTTGGGCTTCCTCCGAAGCAGCTTGCGAATGGCTAACATGACACAGTCAGCCGGAGTCCCTTCAACCGCGTAGATATTTGGCTCGACTTGCTCAAGTCTCAAGGGCAGGTGAATCGAAATTGCATGGCTTGAAGCAGATCGTTCGACATGGGGCGCCACAATAATAACGTCTCCGAGGTCTTTAACCGCATTTGCCAGCATACGCACGCCAGGTGCATGCACACCGTCGTCGTTTGTGATCAAAAATAAAGGCCTGCTTGGCACCTGTACCCCCGCTAAGTCGTGGCAAAGGGTCTAGGTTACTGAACAAGATAAAAAGACGCAAGAAATTCAGAGGAATGCGTCTTTTACGAGCATGCGCTGACTAATTAAGTCGCAGTTTCAACTGCTTCCGAATACAAAAAACAAAGCCCCTACCACAGTGTAGGGGCCTCGTCTTTACTAATTGATCGGGTTAAACACGAAAGGATAATTGACTGTAACCGGCTGACCACCACGGGGTTTTGGGAAGTCCCATTGGCGAATGCGCCCAGTCACACACCCGCGCATCACAGAATCGTTTAGAGTCGCTTCAGCAACTGAAACAGACGTCACTGATCCTGACAATCCAACGACAAAGGAAACCGAAATCTTACCGTTTGAACTCGGTGATCTCTGGAGAAGCTGCTCGTAACAGTGACGTATCTCATTTAAGTGAGCGCGAATCACGGCCATAATCTCTTGTGCCGTCAAACCACCAGATACCGAGGGATCTCCGGGAGGGATTGTCACGTTGGCGCGGCCATGCCCGCCGGCACCGCCTTTACCGTTGCCGCTGCCCGATCCAAATCCAGGACCACCACCTGAACCACCGAAGCCTCCAGAGCCGCCCTGACCAGATCCGCTACCTCCGGATCCAGAGCCAAAGTTGTTAGCTGCACCACCTGCTCCAGCGAGTCCCAAGGACTTGCCACTTCCAGCTCCACCCATACCATAAGTTTTGGAGCCAGAGCCCGCACCACCACCGGCTCCGCCTGCGGAGCTTTGGAAGTTGGTTTGGATCGCGCCAGGTCCGGTCTTACTTAAAACTTTACCGACGCCGAGGCCGAGTTGCGACAGGTTCACGCCTGAGGGCTTTTCATTATTCACTCCCTCAACACCCTGGACACTATAATTTTTGTTGCCCTTGATGGCACCGCCAGTTTGATTATTACCAGCACCCTTCGGACCACCTGCTGCGCCGAGAGGTTTGTTGTTTTTCTCGCCTGCGTATTTAAAGTCTGGCTTTTTAGCTCCCGTAGACTCCATACCTGCAGTCGCCTTGCTCAGACTCGACAAATCTTTCTTGCCAGGGTCACCTGGCTTGCCGTCCGTTGGCTTCTGCGGCGTAGGAGCTGGCGGAGTCGGTTTCTGCGGCGTCAGATTCTGTGTCTGCTGAGGCTTCTCAACAGGTTTCTCAACTGGCTTTGTCTGCTGAGGCTTTTCAACCTCAACGGCCTTTGCAGGCTTCACTGGTTTTGGCTTGGGTGGTGGAGGTGGCTTAGGAGTTTTGGGTGGCTCCTTCTTCTCCTCAACCTTCACCTCTGGCTTCTTGGGTTCTGGTTCCTTTGGTTTTGGCTCCGGTTTCTTCTGTTCCTGAGGTGCCTCAACAATCTGGAAAATCTCTGCCTCTTCAGGTTTATCCTTCGACGGCGTCGTGAACCAAAGCTTCGTGCCGGCTACCAGATAAAATAAAAGTGCCAACAAAGACATCCACATTAACAGTGGATCTCTTGGCCCACTGCGACGAACATCAAACTCAGGTGGTCGAACAAACAGAAGGAAATATCGTACTGCGCCGAACTTGATGTGTGCAATATCACGACGATCAAGAGCAACGCTGCCAGCACCGTCAATTTTTTCAACTTTACCGCCACGACGAATGCGAGTGTCCATGCCCTCAACGAGCTTCAGCTTATAGCCGCCACTGCTACTAAATCGTGCCAGCGTGTGCTTATGATTATGATTCTCTCCGCCAGCAATGAAATGAGCGATTGGCGTCACACCAATGGATACGTGATCAAACCCCTTCCACTGTGGATGAAATAGATCCACATTTAAAACCGAATCACCCCAGTAGGCTACAACCTCCAAAATATCTCCGGTGGGCCGAGCATCTCGTGGGGAAAAAAGAACTTGTTTTTGTGTGCGTCTTTCTTCGCCCTGCTGAGGTGAAGATTGCAGAACAGTTGATCCTGCCGCAGATGGTAAACCATCAGAAGATGTTCGGGCAGGCACTTTTGCATCTGGTAAACGAACAGTATCAGCTAGTGACTTTACCTTGGGAGCAGCGGCTCCAGCCAGGGCTTGCACAACTGCCGCTCCAGCTGCGGGTGGTGGTGGAACAAATTGAGCTTGCTCTGCAAACTCAACATTGACACTACCAATGGTTATAATATCTCCGGTTTTGATCGACGCCTCGACATCGATCAGCACCCCATTAACTTTCACGCCTGTTTCACTGCCGACATCAGTCACGATCCACTGACCCGCGTCGACCTCTTCGATCAAAGCGTGGATGGGATCAACTCCCGGAGCCCTCAAAACCACATGGTTTGACGGCAAAGTTCCCATCATCATCCGAGTCTGATCAACGGGAACTGTGCGAAGTAACTGTCCAGGAATCTGGAATCGCAACTCAAATGCCATAAGAAACCTTTATCCACCCGAATTCGCGGCAACTATCCACAAAATAATTGCTCTATTCATGCCAAAACCAAGACCGATTTCAAACTTTCTTATATTATCCCACAACTTATCACTTACACCAAAGATCAGTCATTTAATGTACTAGGGTTTCTTTGTTGGCTCCTGACCAGAGCCCGATTTTTCCGCTTCTGCTCCGCCTGCATCCTTAGCTGGCTGGCCCTGAGCGGGAGCTGCTTTCGCCTTGTCCGCTTGCTCCTTGGCTTTGCGCTCCTCAGCTTCTTTCAAAGACCTAAGCTGCGCAGCTCTCGCCTCTTCAGAGTCAATGGCGCCCAAAAGCTTGCCTGCTTTTTCATCCCAGATAGAGACGCCGCCGGCAACAGAGAGCGCCCGGTTCAAATAATCTCGAGCTTTTTTGTAGTCCTTACGCCCCTGCAATGAATTGATGCCGCAGTTAATCAATGTCGGCTTGTGCTTTGGATGTTGGGCTAGAATCCTCTCACAAATAGCATCCGCCTTATCAACGTCTCCTTCAAGACGAAGCACAGAGATTAGACCAGACATCACGTACCAGTCGTCCTGCATTCCTCCCAAAGCTTTTTTTGCTGTAACCACGTCGCCGCCCTGAAGTGCTAGAAATCCGATATTCAAAAGAGCGGGCTTGTACTCACTATTCACCGCAAGAGCTTCCTTGAAAAGTACCATAGCATCAGGAATACGCTCCATCCGAATGGCCACCACACCCTTGGCATTGATTGCCGACGCGCGAATGGTCGCATTTTTAGATTTTAGTAGTTTATCAAGCCAAAATTCTGCGAAAGCCAATCGACCACTTTGCACTCCGACGAGGCCCAGCTCGAGCTGAACGAGCTCCGGTAGATCACGATCGACATTTTTCGACATCTCAAGTTCTGCGATTTGTCGAGCTTCCGACATCACATCATTTACACCGCGACCGGCCAGGCGATTGGCAGCAATCGCTGCTGCAAGTGAATTGATATCTTTAGACTTACCATTACCATGTTGGGCAGCAAAATCCGCGGCACGACCTCTATCAATCGACTTGGATGTAAAACCATTGTTGCTAAGACTCGTTGTCAAAAAGCGACGCTCACCAGAAAGTGAGGTTACACCTGAGTCCTCACGAGCCTCGGATCCACTTGCGGCGACTGGCTCACTGGTTTTCTTTGCGGGCTTGTTATCAGCACAAGACCAAAGCATTTCGGCCGCGATAATTGCGAAAGTTGAAATCCGTACAGTTGAAATTACATTTAATTTCATATGCATCAGTTACCGCCCTTTCCGCTCTGAACAGCTTGTACCAGTGGAGCCGAAACATCACTGCCAATAAAGTCTGGCATTAGGGCAACATCCTCAAAGCTGAGTTTTTGTCCACTAATCCGAGCCAATCCTGAAACAGCTTTGCCGCCCCATTCATTGTAAACGGAGAATTTCTGAATCGACTCAATCGCAAACTGATAGAACTTTTTCGCTTCAGCTCTTTGAGCTTGGGCCTGCGGAGCCAGCTCGGCTTTGACAGCTTCGAGAGTTGCGCCTTCAATTGATGGCGGATTTTCAAGGTCAACAGCTAACAACTCTCGGGCAAATCCTAATTGATACAGAGCAGCTACACCCCAATAAGCATCTTTAGTTGCCAAGACCTCGTTGTAAGCCTTATCAATCTCAGGAATCATACCTGCTTTTCTCTGAATTGATTTGACGAGATTATCGAGAGTTCCACCAACGAGCTTTGTACTCGCAAACTTTGGCATGACGACATTTTTGCCGCTAAATACCAACTCCCCTACATAGCGACTAGACTCTGCGCCAACCTTTCCTCCCGCCTTCCGGTATGATGCAAGCATCTCCCTTGCTGCCTGCTGGGCGGCTGCACCTTTGCCATTAGCAGCGTTATAAATCCGATGGAATGCGATAATTCGCTCTTCCGGCGTCAAATTAAACTTAAGATAACCCTGGCCAATCAACTGCTGCATTTTGGCATAGTTCTTTGAATACTCAGCTTCGCGAACCATACGATCGATAAAAATCTTGGCACCTTCAGCATCCAGCTTTGCAAGATTCATACAAGTGGAAAACGCCTTCTCGTCTGACATGGCGACCTGCAACTCACAGGCCCGACCGATGGCCGGTAGCGAGTTCTTGTCCTTCGGGTATCGATTTGCATAAGCAAGGTAATATCCGGATGCCACGCCGTACTCAAGACGCTTGTCTGATAGTTTTGCAATCTGGAGAAGAGCCTCCTGATAACCCTCAGACTTCGGATAATTTTTCACAACAAATGTATAAGCGGCGATGCCAGCTCCCACCATTCCAGCCTTGATGTAATCGACGCCGGCGTTATACATCAGCTTATCAGCGTCGTCGGCCTTTGGATTTTTCTTTGCTTGATCTTCATAGGCCTTCGCACGTTTAGCGATGTCACCGATTTTTTTGATCTCGTCTATCTCAGCACCACGCTTCAGACCCCGCAGTTTTTCGCCCAATTTTCCTTTTTGATATGCGGGAATTTTAAGAAGTGACTCGGCAACTTGAACCAAAGATTTTGTATCACTACCGTAGAGAGGTATGAGCCATTCAACAGCTTCTGGGCCAATTTTTTCGCTTGAATACTTCTGAGCAACGTTGAAGAGGAGCTTTTTGGATCGCTCCTTATCACCGTTACGATAGTAAATCGCTGTTACATAAATATCACATTCTCTCGACGCCTTTTTATCCTCGGGATACCACTTACCATATTCACTACAGGCCTGAACGTAGGCTGTCGCTCTTGGGGAAAGAGGACGTCCTGGTTTTTTGAAGTCAGGATTGACCTTTAGTAGAACCTTGTACTCCGCCTCAAAATCAAGTCCATAACTATCCAGCATATAACGGGCAGAGTCTCTGTGAATACTCACTGTCTTGTTATTTGGCGGAATGATTTGAATTGCCTTGTCTTTCCCAAGAGCTGCGACTTCGTAGTAGTACTTCCCAGCCTCACGGTATTTTTTCTGAACGAAGAGAATATCGGCCATATTAAAT
>JBIIGV010000065.1:0-16098 GCA_044236265.1 Oligoflexales bacterium | reverse complement strand
CCCCATTATTTTTCGCCTTATGAACGCGATGTCCTAACACGCCAAAGGGGTATTTGGCGTGAATATTGTCATATCCTGCTGCCTTTATCTTTTCATCGATGGCTTTCCAAACAGCCGCCCCGCTGCAAAGCTCCGAAACCAATGCAGGGATATCCTCGCGTAGCGAGCGTAAAAAATCTCTACCTGTCGTAAAACTCTTAGAGTCACCAATAACTCCTGAGTAACCTATGTCTGATATGTAACCATTGACGATTGGCGCGACGTCTAGAATAAACAACTCTCCTTCGAGTAAACGACGGGACGTAGGTTGGTAGTCCCTGTAATTTTTGACGCCGTCGAATCTCGTACGTGATCCCCACCAAACAAAAGGTTTGTGAAAAAAATGCTTGATGCCATGATCGCGCAACCACGTTTCCATCAGACGAGCCGTATCTTTTTCAGTCCAGCCTGGCTGCAACATAGTCGCCACTTCCGAAGCACATTGAAACGATATCCGTTGACTTGCGAGATAACCGCCAAGATCCTCAACGGACTGGTTGTGCGCAACCGTCGGAGAGATCTTTTCAATAAATGGTAATGACTCCATCTGCGACAAAGCTTTTCTTACTGGCCTTATCAAATCACGCATCAACATGAGAACTCCCTAAGACCTGGCGGACGAAAGAACTTATAAATTTAGTCACGTCTGCCGCGCATTCCCGATGAATCCAGTGCCCACCAGGAATAATTCTGATCGTTGATTGAAAGGCCACCCGATCCCACTCAGCCTGAGTCGGGACGAGGAGCACACCATCGTCACGCCCCCAAAGCACAAGCACCGGTGCCTTCAATCTTGAAGACTCCATGTTCGTGGTCAGCGCTTCACGAGCGAATGCTCGATATTGGTTCAGTGGCCCCAGTGACCTTCGGCTAAAATCCGAACTGCCATCCGATTTAAAGTCTTCCCCGGCCAATTTTCGAACAAGCCATTGCGATGTATTTGGAGCTAAGCTGGCGAGTGCTTCAGGTAACAATGGAACTTGCATCAGCCCCATATACCAGCTTTTCATAACTTGGCTCCCCAGTCGCAGTCGTCTTGCAAACATCTCAAGGTCCAAACCATTGATGACCACAAGACCGACAGCCCGTGAACCCAAACGTCTGGCCAGTGTCATCGCATGCACCACCCCGAGGTCATGACCAATACAAATCACTGGCTCACTACCTTCAGAAATCTCGCGAAGGATCTCCAAGTGATCTAAGACAACGGCATCTCGCCCGTAGCGTTTCACATCCTTGCCTAGCTCAGAGTCCTCACAGCCGCGAACAAATGGAGCCACCACATGAAAGTCTTTCGCAAAAAAATCCATTTGCTGAGACCAAGTTTCGGCTGAATCCGGAAAGCCATGGCAAAAAAATAAAATTGGCTTTCCACGCACACCAGCTTCCCGCCAGCTTGTATTCAAACGTCTGATTATCTTTGATCTGACTTCAGTGTTGAGCATCGGCACTTACCTGAGGAAATGGCAGCATCCACGCCGCGTCTCGATCGGTCACATGCCTATGTAGGTCGCGGTGATTGGGATTCAGAATCCAGCTAATGTACGGTGCAGCGATAAACATTCGCCGCACTCGCTCCGTTAATGTCAATGACTCATACAGCGGGATACAACTTGCCAGAACATCAAAAAACGGATGTTTGTGTTTAAGGTCGCGAACTTTAAAAAATTTATGCAACTCTGACACCACCCATGGCATCGCCACCAATTGAGCCCACGTGAAATCCGTCTTGCGATGCCACCAGCCGCGCCAACCTTTTTGCCTACGATCCATCAGCTCCAGCATTAAGTACGCGTAGTTCGCATGGCGACTTTCTTCTTCGAGGTGGCGACGATGCAGATGGAAAAAAAGAGGATCAACATCAGTACGCCTGCGGAAAATTTCCTGATAAATATTTATGGAAACTTCCTCGACATTGGAGACAACCCACCAAAAGGCTCGGCCACCCGACTTCGCATTATTAATGACGGCTGATTGAAAGCGACTACCAAAAGACTTGGGCAGCAACAGGTCGAGATCTTCAGCACAAAGACCCATGCTTTCGCAAAAAATATTCAGATACTTCTTAAAAGCTGCCGCGTGTTTTGCCTCTTCTTCAAAGAACTGCTCTCCGAGCTCACGCATTTCTGGACCTACCGGGTACTCCCGCAGGACTTGATCCCAGGCAAACTTTTTTAACCTGGGTAAGCAGTCTTCCATTTCCGAGATCGTCGAATTAACAATAAGCCCCATCAATTGCGACAACGCCAGCGATTGCTCTGCAGAGGCACCAGGAAAGGCGATACTTGCGTCGTCGAGGGGCAATAAAATCTTCGAGGTATCAACACCGATCGACCAGTTCACGCAGGTATCCAGATCCCAGGCAGCTCTTTGCTGAACATTGAGATGCTTTGCAAGCTCGGCATGATCGAATGGATTCGTGGCACGCATCGCTGGCCCTCTAAGAGTTAGATTCAAAAGAGGAAACTCCAGCAATATTATCGTTCACTTGCCGTGTTTGAGCAACGATCAAATCTAAGGCAGTGCGTCGAATTGACCGGGAGGTTGTTTGTGCTAATCTTGATCCACACTCGCGACGGGATCGGCGCCACCAATCATTAAAGAGGCCTGTGCCGCAGGCAGCTCTTCGACCTGACGCAGTTTACTTTGAATGGTGCGTGACTTTCTCGATGCATCCTCAATCTTTACTGCAGCCTCACCCAACTTTTTGTGCACGCCGTCTAAAATGTCACCAAATTTTCCAAACTCAGTTTTGACAGCGCCAAGGATTTTCCAAACTTCGCTCGAACGTTTTTGAATAGCGAGAGTCTTAAATCCCATCTGTAGGCTGTTCAATAAAGCTGCAAGATTTGTCGGACCGACGATCGTGATCCGGAAATCACCCTGCATACGCTCCATCAAACCGGGGATACGCAAAACCTCTGCGTAAAGACCTTCAGTTGGCAAAAACATGATCGCAAAGTCTGTGGTCATTGGTGGATGAACATATTTATCCCGTATGTCACGGGCTGCACTTTTTACCGCCAGTTCAAGCTCCCTGCGGGCGAGCGCAGCTTGCTCGGCATGACCGGCATCAAGCGCATCCAAGAGTCGCTGATAAGACTCCTGAGGAAATTTGCTATCTATCGGCAGGTAAACCGTTCCGCCATCATCGTCGCGTCCTGGCAACTTCACAGCAAACTCAACGATTTCGGCAGATTTGGAGACTTTAACATTACTTTCATACTGGTCTACCGTTAGCATTTGCTCAAGCAGCATCGCCAACTGTACTTCGCCCCATGTCCCCCTCGTCTTCACATTCGTGAGTACGCGCTTTAGATCTCCCACACCGTTGGCCAATGATTGCATCTCTCCAAGACCGCGCTGCACTTGCTCCAAACGCTCACCCACAAGCTTGAAAGACTCACCCAAGCGCCTTTCAAGTGTTCCTTCCAGCTTCTCTTCCACAGTTTTACGCATCGACTCAAGGCGCTCTCCGCTTTGTTTCTCGATATGTAAAAGCCGCTCATCGACTGTTTTTTGAAGATCACGCATCCTGAGGTCATTGGCCTCTGCGATTGAAGACCACTGTTTCGACAGGGCCTCCAGTTGTCGGAGTTGATTCTCTGACATTTTCATCAGATGACCACTCATCAAATCGTGCCCTTGACGAATCGTGCTCGAAACCTCTTCGCGCAGCGTTCTTTGAGTCGCTGCCAATTCTGCGCGTAACCGCACAGACTCATCGGCCACTTGCTGAGTCATGGATTGGTTGGACTCTTGAATGATCTTTTTTGTGAGGTCGTGATCAGTTTCGACTGATAGCCGTTGCCAGCGGTAGAAAAACCACCCGAGGAGCAACAGGTTGATGGCAGTCAGGATTGTGGTGAGGGAGAGTTCATTCATAAATCCATGTCCCTATATTTGGCGGAATTATCAAAGTCGATGGGTCCATATCTGCGAATGATCGGAATAGACATCCACGCAAGCACGAGCCCAATGGCAAAACCTGAAATATGAGCCAGGTAACTCACTTTGGGGTCATAGGTTTGCGGGAACATCACGAGCAAAGAAAAACCTACGGCTCGCGCCACCCGCTTAACCCACCATGCATTACGGTCAAAATGGACATAAAGCACAAGCCACATGGCAACCATGCCGTAAATCATCCCCGAAGCGCCCAAAAGTCGAACGTGATCGTCATAGAAGTAGACCGTCAGTCCATTCGAAAGAAAACCAATAACTAGGGGAAAGACCACGGAAGCCAGCAAACCAAAATAGCCCTGAAGAATCCATGCAAAAAAAAGATACACGGGAACATTGTGCAGCAGATGCCCCATGTCACCGTGGACAAAGATGGCCGTCAACATCCGCCAATACTCATGAGCATCCATCACACTTTGCCGCGTCACATCAAGGTCTGCAAAACGATCCGGGATCCTCCAGCGCGCAATACTTAACCCAGTCATTAAAGACACAAAAACAGCACCCGGCAGCGCACTACCCTGCCGGGGCATCATTTCAAATGCTGTAGGCTCTGGCTTCGGAGTCGGAAGAAAATCTTCTGGCGATGGCTCAAAAGAGTCCGCTGTATCTGATAGCTTTGGCGAGTCCTCGGGCTTATCTTCCTTTTGATCGTCTTTATCCAATTATTTCAACCTGTTAAAAGACCGCCCACCAGCCATTCGGGAAACCTCGAAGATTTGGGGGCGTGACACTCGTTGTCAGCTCATTTCGAAGATCAGTTTAGCCACATTTTGCTGAATATCAAACCACTAAAATGATTGGACTTATTTGAACCTTCGCCAAGGCTGGACACCAACCTTCTTTTTTTGTTAAGAGGAAGGGCTCGTTCTGTAATAACTCCAGTCGGATTCTGTAATTAGCTATGGATACGTCTCAACTAAAACCCAAAGCGGACCATTCGTCTCAATCTGGGGCTGAACATAAGCAAGATACGAAAGTCCAGTCACGACTTCCTGGCTTTTACGAACTACCTATTGGGGAAAGACTTTCGACCGTTGTCAAAGCGGCAAGTTTGAGTGATTCAGATCGCTTTCATCTCGGTCAGTTTGGAAGTCTCAACGGCGAATTAGCCGACGTTTTCATCGAAAATGCAATCGGTACATTTTCAATACCCCTGGGCGTAGCAACAAACTTCCTTATAAATGGACACGATGTCCTTGTGCCGATGGCAGTTGAAGAGTCCAGTGTATTGGCAGCTGCGAGCCACGGCGCAAAACTCGCGAGATTGGGTGGAGGATTTAAAGCCTTCGCCACCGACCCGGTCATGACCGGACAGATTCAGCTGTTTTTGAAGAAAAACTGTGATTTTGACGCCGTTTTAACTGAGAAAAAAAATGAACTGATCGCATTTGCCAACCGCGGACACGACAGCCTGTTAGCCCGGGGCGGGGGTGCCTGTGACCTTGATTGGCACTATATCCCCGAGATGAAAAGTCTCGTCATCCATCTGCACATCGACACTCGCGATGCAATGGGCGCCAATATCGTTAACACCATGTGCGAGAAAGTATCTGCACTAATGCCGGAGCTTTTGCCCTGTGACATTGGGTTACGTATTCTCACGAACCTGACCGAACGCAGACTGGCGCGCGCTGAATGTCTTGTTCCGGCCAGCGCTTTTGACTCCCCAGAGTTTAAGGGCACTGACGTGGTCGATCGCATTGAGAAGGCCTATCTTTTTGCCTACTACGATGTGCATCGCGCCACGACAAATAACAAAGGCATCATGAATGGCGTTGATCCAGTATTGATTGCAACGGGTAACGACTGGCGCGCAGTTGAAGCTGGCGCCCATGCGTGGGCTTGTCGAGATGGCAAGTACCGTCCGCTAGCCATTTGGAAAAAAACGTTACATGGCGACCTCCATGGCCAGTTGGAACTGCCCATGGCGGTTGGAGTCGTGGGCGGCGTGACTAAGCTTCACCCCACAGCGCAATCTGCCCTCAAACTCATGGGCCAACCCAACGCAAAAATGCTCGCCCAGATTGTTGTAGCAACAGGCCTGGCACAAAATCTATCGGCACTGCGCGCATTGGCGTCCGAGGGAATTCAGCGAGGACACATGAGCCTTCATCAGAAGAATTTGGACCTACTGCAGCACCATGGCGCACGCGTCAACACCACTAATTGATAAACAACAAGCAGAGGACCGACCAACTCTTGAAACACATTGAAGTCTTCATTCCCGGAAAAGTTATGCTAGCAGGCGAGTACGCCGTGCTTCGGGGTGGACATGCTCTTGCGGTTACACTCTCTTGCGGAATGACGGTCAAAGTGAAGTGGGATATTCACGCTGCCCACTGGGAGATTCACAGCAATCTTTGGCCGGAGCCAAAATTCGTTTATGACGACCATACACCGCAGGTTGATATGCTTTGCCGCGCGGTGCAGTTTGCTGCACGACGATGCGGGATGCACGGCGGAACCGTCGAGGTGTCTTCAGATATCGAAATCAAACACGGGATCGGCTCCTCATCCGCCTTACGCTTGGGTGTTTGCACAGCGTTTTACATCCTAAAAAACGGGCCAGACGCCTCCCGACCTGGCGGTCTTCCCATTGATGCTGTGCATGCCGCCTGGACGCTGCAATCTGAGGGCCAAGGCATTGCCAGTGGCTATGACATCGCCACCCAGTTTGCAGGTGGCCTTGTTGAATTCAACTACGAATACCAGGACAACAAGTGGAAGCCTCATTGGTTCAGGCATGACTTGAATAATCTCGCGGATATTGTGCACGTTTTCGTTGGTGGCCAGGGAGCTCCCACCGCACATACCACCTTAACAACTTCGTCGTGGCTCGAAGGCGCCAATCGGACCGAGCGGCTTTTGGACGTCTCTGAAACTTTGATTGACGCTTTCAATGTCTCGATCCAATGGCCCCAGGCAAATAACTTGAAGCGATTGATTCAAGCATGTGGTGCGATGCGTCAGCTTTTCGTAGGCAGCCCACACTTTCCATCCTCAGTTGCTGATCAATTACAGGGAATACCTGGATGTGATCAGACTTGGACATGGAAGCCTACTGGAGCAGGTGGAGAAGATGCTATTTTGATTGTGGGACGCACCGCCGACATAGGCGCCGTTACACAGAAGTTATGGACGATTGGCTGGCATCGCCTCAATGTTCCATTTTCCGACTCTGGTGCGCGTATTGTTTCCAAAGTGATTCCTGAAAAATCTGGCTCGAAATCGAGAAGTATTGTTCAGCCTGTGACGAAGGAGCTTGATCGTGATTGATTCAATGGCTCCTGAGAACATGACATTTACGGCCTCAGCCCCCAGCAATATCGCCTTCGTCAAATATTGGGGGAAACGTGATGCGGCTATGCAATGGCCCGCTAACGATTCATTATCTATGACTCTGACACGCTGCCGAACCATCACTAGTGCAAAAAAAATTCCCGGATCTCGAGACATTTTCCGATTCGAGGGAAGGGAATTAACCTCAGATAATCCGTCATCATCCCACAAGGTATTCGAACACCTTGGCCGTCTTCGTGATGAACTACGCGTTTCGTCTGCCATCGAAATTACTTCTCAGAACACATTTCCAACTGCATGTGGCATTGCGAGCAGTGCCAGTGGCTTTGCCGCTTTAACATTGGCAGCGACAGCTGCGCTGACGGGCGAAACGGAATGGGACAAGCTTGCTGTGTTGGGAATGCCGCGACAGCGTCTTGCTCACCTGGCGCGCATGGGTAGTGGAAGTGCCGGTAGAAGTATCTTTGGTGGATTTGTTCATTGGGCGGCAGGTGATACCGCAAATTCCCAAGAAATTGTTGAAATTTGTCCATCAAGCCACTGGGGCTTATCCGATCTGGTCATTGTATTTTCTGGTCACTCAAAGCACACGTCTTCGTCCGATGCACACAAAGCCGCTTGGGGAAGTCCGTTCTTTCCAGCTCGGCTTGCCGGTATTGACTCGCGAATGGAGCGAGTCACGGCAGCGATTAAAACGCGCAATATAGAAGCTTTGGGCGAGCAGATAGAATCCGATGCTCTTGAAATGCACGCTGTTGCGATGACCGGGACACCGGCTGCAAATTATATTAAAGAGGACACTGCAAAGTTTCTGGCATGGGTAAGACAGGAACGCTCTACCGGCGGTCTTCCAGCATGGTTTACCATTGACGCAGGGCCCAACGTCCATCTGATTTGCGAAACAACCGCCTGTGCTAGCATTGCAAAAAGAGTTTCCGAAGTATGGCCTCAGGTCAGAGTTATTATGGATCAAATTGGACCTGGACCTGTATTAGTTCGTGGGACTGCCAAAGATCTGCTCGGGGAGGTGACAAATGTCTGAATTCCTTTGGACGCCTGAGAGTCAGAGAGCACTAGGACATGAGAAAACTCTACACTTCACGTTTACGCAGCAATTGGGACGCACGATAGGTCCGGTTCGCAGTGATGCCAATTCGCGCGCTGCCGGAAAGATAATTCTCGTCGGCGAGCATGCTGTTGTCTACGGAGCAAGGGCCATTGCCATTCCATTATTATCGAAATCAATGAACCTAAGGATTTTCACCGATCGTGTGGCAACCAACACGCCTAAAATAAAATTTCAAATTGGTGGCAAACCTGTCAACGATCAGCTGATTGCGATGGTACAAGAGGCATTTGAAGTACTTGGACTTGCACCGTTCAACGTTTCCATTGATGGACATAGCACGCTGATGCTTGGAGCTGGCGTTGGCTCGTCGGCAAGTCTCTGCGTCAGCCTCTTGCGCGGACTTTGTCAGATTTGTGGAATTACTTTGACACCAGCGCGACTCTCTCAACTGGCCAACCGACTCGAAAGGCGATTCCATGGCAATCCGTCAGGTCTGGACACCTCCGTTGTAAGTTTGGAACAGGCTATTTTATTTGAACGCGGGCGCGATGCCGAAGCCTTAATCGTAAACCGCCCACGATCAAGCAACCTTCCATGGTGCTTTGCTCTTCTGGACACAGGAGTTCGTTCGCCAACTATCAACATGGTTCGCAAGGCGGAACCGTGGTTTAAAGAACAGGGCTCACCTGTCATTTCAACGTTCAACGACATTACAACTGATGCGGCACGTGCGCTGCGAGAGGGTGAAGCTGAATTACTGGCGGACGCAATGGCCAAGTGTCACGATTTGTTGACTGAGGCCGGAGTTGTGACGGAACCAGTTGCAGATGTTGTGGCCAACGCATTACGCCACGGCGCGTCAGCGGCAAAAGTCACAGGTGCCGGTGGTGGCGGCTGCGTCTTAGCCCTTATACCAACAAACAAATGCGACAAGGTCATTGCTGCCTTGCGGCAGGATATGGGCAGTGACCGTGTACACCCCATATTCATACCCTGAGGTCTTCGCCATGAGCATTAAAAGACCAATTTCTATAGCTTACAGTCCAGATACGGATGATGCGTTCATGATTCTAGCCCTGAAAGAGCGCAGAGTGGACTGGGAGGATTTTGAGTTCTCCTTCACGGTGGGTGACATTCAGGAGTTAAACGAAGCGGCCCTCACGAACAAATACGACATCACAGCAATCAGCGTTGGCGCCTACCCGACGTTGCGTGATCGCTACCTTATGATGCCAGTAGGAGCCAGTGTGGGTGACGAGTTTGGCCCTGCCATCGTCACATCACCAAGCAGCGATTTGCGAGTCGATGATCTCGTTGGTAGACGAGTCGCCGTACCAGGGATCAACACATCTGCACACATTGCTGCTCAGTCTCTATTTGGTCCGTTTGAACCGGTTCCCATGTATTTTATGAATATCGGAGACGCCGTACTTCGAGGTGATGTCGATGCCGGGATTCTGATTCATGAGCTGCAGCTTGACCCTGCATCTGCTGGACTTCGCAAGATTACGGATTTAGGCAAACTTTGGCACAAGAAATTTAGCCTTCCCCTCCCTTTGGGTGCCAACGCTGTTAGTCGAAATATTGAAGCGGAGGTCGCAACCAGGCTCAACCGTATATACCGCAAAAGCATAGAAACAGGCCTAGCGAATCGCAGTCAAACAATTGCCGCTGCGGTGTCGTCTGCAGCAGCTAAAGACACACTCAATCCTGAGCTGGGAGACCGTTACATCTCTATGTACGTAAACGAGCGCAGCTTAGAATTTCAATCTGACGTTCTAACAGGCATTCAAACGTTATTCAGCGAAGGCGCGCGCTGTGGTTTATTTGAGCCAATCGAACTTGAGCGCCACCTTGTAAATTAAGTCTATGGGAGGACAACCTCGATGATGCGGGACATCTCTTTAAAAATTGAGCAAGGTCAAAGAATTAATGAGCAGGATGCTCTTTGGCTATTTCAGCACGCTCCTCTAAAAGAATTGGGACGACTCGCCAATCGAGTCAACTTGCGTAAAAACGGTCTTGCCGTATTCTACAACATCAATCGCCACATTAACCCGACAAACATCTGTTCACTCTCCTGTAAGTTTTGTGCCTACAGTAAAAAAATTGGCGAAGAAGGCAGCTACGCTTACGAAATCGACGAAATGATTGCCAAGGCCGGAGAGGCCGTCGCACAAGGTGCAACCGAACTACACATGGTGGGCGGACTTCACCCCCGGTGGAATTTTCAGCGCTACGTCGACATGATTGCGGCAATGCACAAAGCGTATCCCGACGTTCATCTAAAGGCATTTACCGCGGTTGAGCTGGATTGGATGGCGCGTAAAGCGAGAAAAACAATCGCAGAGGTTATGACAGAGTTACGCGCTGCCGGACTGGGCTCATTCCCAGGGGGTGGAGCGGAGATTTTCCACCCGGAGATCCGTGACCAAATCTGTGACACCAAAGTATCCGGCGAACAATGGGTCGATACACACAGAACAGCGCACAACCTTGGCATGCGCAGTAACTGCACCATGCTCTATGGACACATTGAATCCTTTGAGCATCGCGTAGATCATATGCGTCGCCTCAGGGAGCTCCAAGATGAAACAAAGGGTTTCAATGTCTTTATCCCTCTTGCATTCCAACCGTTTCAGAACGAAATGGGCATCAATCGATACACGTTTGGCGCCGACGACCTGAGAACAATCGCCGTTGCGCGACTGTACTTGGACAATTTCCGCCACATTAAAAGCTATTGGGTCATGCTAGGTCAGGATATTGCTCAACTTGCGCTACAATTTGGAGCGAACGACTTGGATGGAACGGTGCTTGAAGAAAAAATTTCCAGAGCAGCTGGTGGACGCGCGGGGATGATCATGACGCGCTCAAATTTGGAAAGCCTGATTCGTCGAAGCGGTCGTATACCAGTTGAACGCACAACACTCTATGAGCCAATCCACGACCATGATCGCCAGCACATGTCACCTGTTGCAGAGGAAGCATGTTCAGAGAGCATTATGGAACGTCTAGAAGCTCTTGAAACCGGTGGATCTCTTGCGCCATCAGAACTTTGGCGGGTTGCGAGCGAAGCTCCCTTCCACAAGGTCTCTGCTGCTTTGGATGCCTCTGGTAAACTTGCACTTGCCGCGCACTCGGTCACCGAGTCTCATGTTATCGAACTCGACAACCAAAGCACCCCTGACAGCGTTCATCACTTAGTGCGCAAGCTCTTGCTTGAATCTACTGGCGCGGACTCCAACATGAGAACGCTAGTCATCGTGCTCGATACAACTTTCATGACGCAAGCAAAAGACCTTACGACCATCACAACTGCGTGTCATCAGGCGGCCCCAGAGTCACAGATCGTCCTCCGCGGTATCTCAGCAGCTAAGCTTTCCGCAGACAAGAGCTGTCAGAAGGTCACAGAGCATTTGGCCAACCTCAGAGGGAGCGGCCTTGACATCCTTGAGGAGAGCCACACGGATCAAACGATGGCTCTTGAAGACAAATGGCAGGTTATGCAAAGCGCGAAAAGCGCAGACTTGGCAACAGTGCCAACACTCGTGCTCCAGTCCTCTGGTAATGCCATGAACTGGTCCCTTTGGGCCGAAGACGTGACGAATCTACGGAGCCGATTGTCGTTGGACCAGACCAGCTTTGCAGTGAGCTTCCGGGTTAACCGCGACGCGATAATCATGCCGAGCGAGTACCTGAAAGCCCTGGCTCTGACGAGACTCTGTTTGCCAAACCATATTCAAATATGGACTCCAGCTGATGGCGTCCCAGCACTGAGCCCCAATCAAGGCATTGGCGCCGACCAGAACCAGAAATCGCTCGTAAAATTGATTTCTACGCTGTCTGCTTTTGGAAGCGCTGGATTAGGTTTTGTTTCGCGCCGGGACCTGAGTGTTGAACAGATTCTTGAAGACATCAGGGCGTCTGGCGTTGCGCCCCAGCTAACCTGCGGTCGCCTCAATCGCCAGGAGACTCCTGATGCCATGACGCAACGACTTGAAGCCCTGCGTCATGTGCCCGACCGGATAGGCGTTGGTTGAGTTATTGAAGGGCCGTAGTAAAATAAAAGGATCACTTTGGCGAGTAACATGGAGAGTTTAGCGCATGCAGCAGGACACGAGACTACCTCCAGATCCCAAAGGTGATCTATCTATGGAATTGCGTCATGATTCGACCTCGCTCCCCCCTTTCGATAGCGACATGCTTGAGATGGAGAAAAAGCTCGGACGGAAATTTGGTCGTGGACTATTCCGGGCTCAGTGGACGACACCCCAATTGATTTTGATTATATTCATTGCATCGTTTTTGACGGGAGTTCTTTTCACGTCGGCGATTCTTGCGGGCATCATCGAAATTCACCCATCTGCAATCAAATCTTTTTTCAAGTCTCTTATGGGACAAGGGTAACCAAGGTCGATATACATGAAATTATTGATCGATCTTTTAAACTTTATTCAGCCGTACGGAACTCACAGTTACTTTGTGATTTTAGCCGTATTACTTGCCTGTGGTTTCGGTCTGCCGCTCCCGGAAGATATAACACTGGTGACCGCTGGAATTCTTGCATCGCGGAATATTATCGACTTTAACATCACAGTGGTTCTTTGCATGTTCGGCGTTTTGCTGGGAGATGGAATCATTTTCTGGCTCGGAAGCCACTACGGAACCAGGCTTCGTAAAACCAAATTTTTCTCTGTGATTCTTCCAGAAAAGCGGGATGCTGCCGTAAAAGCTATCGTGCAAAAGTATGGCGACAAAGTCATATTTATGGCTCGTTTTATGCCAGGCTTGAGAACGCCGCTGTTTTTTGCGACTGGCAGCTACCATGTACCGTTCTGGAAGTTTTTTCTTCTTGATGGCTTTGCGGCACTCATTTCTGTGCCATTGTGGGTGTACGTTGGTTATCTTTTTGGCTCGAACCTCGAGCATTTAGAAGTCGTGATTAAAAAGGCCCAGACCGGTATTTATGCAAGTCTTGCTGCGATTATAATTCTTTTCTTTACCGTATACTTCGTGCGAAAGCGCTATATGAGAGTCGAGAGCTAATCCATAACTTCGTTATAGACTTAACGTATGCGATCCACTATCCCATGCCCCGTATAAATTTTACCCGCCAATGCGTTCAAAAATCAGTGCCCGCTTTGCGAACCCCATGTGTGATTAGGGAGTTTCAAAAGAAATCGACTGTGGACGATCAATCGTTCCTGGGAAACAATCCATTTTCATTCGGTCAATATTGAAATCGCCATCGAGAAAAGTCGAAAACTCACCAGTAAATAGACTGTTTGTTTTTGGAATAACATCCAGTCTGAAGATTGAAAATTCATCTTCAAAACGTGTGATATAAGAACTTCCTTGTAACCAGATGATTTCGGAACTGACTTTTCCTGGGTGACCTGCCAGCATCGCTGAATTATTTCTAGAATCGTGACGAACAATGTAGCCACGGTAGTCGTTTGTAGTGAAAGGCGTCGGACCTTGAGCGATTCCAATTTTGTACCAGGTCGCAGATTTTTTGCGCGTTTCGCAGTTTATCAGTGTCGCAACCGTTGTCATGGATTGATTTTTGAGTGAATCATTATCACTTAAATTAGCGAGAGTTTGGTCGACGTTTTTGAAGTCCGGTGCCACTCCAGTTATCTGTGATTTTTCAATTTCAGCTCGACAGCCAACAAACGAGGCAAACGAAGCCAAAGCAATGATACTTGTTTTGATGTAGCGCATAGATGAATCTCCTAAAAAATGTAATGGTGCGAATGGGGGAATACAATAAGCATTAGGTTTGCGCATTGACCTAGATCAACCATCATTGTGAAATTGATAATTTCGTAAAAGTCACTGCTGAACGTGAATCTGCATATTACCTGTATCGTAGAAACAGACGGTGAAGGAAATTTTACGGGCATCAGCAATTTATTGGATTTCGAAACCATTTTTCCGGGCGTCCCTTTCGCAACATTCGAAAAAGGTTTCGAAACGGAGCTTATAGTAGGTCAGTCGGTGATCTTTTAAACCGTGAATCCGGCAGTATTCCGCTTGCGTCATACCTGACGCCTTCCATGCGCGAACGTGTTTTTGCCAGAACTCTTGTTTATCTGATTTTTTCTTTTCGTAAATCACAATGCCCTCCTAAATTTATTTGGAGGGCATCATGGATTGAATTATTTTCTGTCGCCAGATAGCGTTATGGACCGTTTACGACTTAACGATAAAAAGAGGGTGGTTCGTAACCGAACCACCCTCTTAAATTGGAGGCTATCTCATGAAGAAGCGGTTAATTTATAGATTAATGCGCAACTCCTGAAACGCTGTGCGAAAAAATCAGTACGCGTAGCCATAACCAGGCGCGTAGCCGTAGCCGCTGTAGCCAGAGCCGAACGAGCTGTTGTACTGATAGTAGTTGTAACCTGCGTAGTTGTAGGTATTCGCGTAGTTGTAACCATAGTAGTAACCATAGTTGTAGTACGTTGGTTGATAGAACGACCAGTTGTAGTTGTAGCTGTATGTGTAGCGGGTTGCAACGTATCCACAGGATGTGCAACGACGCCAGCGACGCCATCCACAGGTGCTCTCAGTCGACGAAGTTTTATCAAGCTCGTCAATCATCGTGTCTGGTGACTTGGCAGCATCGAAAACAGATGCAACAGAGCTTGTTGTGAGGCTGTTGTTGCTTACTGTGCGAAGGTCAGCCATGTCGTGGATTTCTTTTCCATCTTTTCCAACTGGAACGCGAACGATAACCGTGGAAGGAAGCTCTGCAGCTTTAGCGATTGCTGCCTCTTCGCTGATAGCTGGCTTGTTGGATTCATTCATGGAACCACAAGAAGCAAGCGCTACAACGGCAGCTAAAGTTACTAAAAAACGCATAAAATAATCTCCGTATCAAAAAAATAGATAAAAGGGCCCAATACTCGATAAGACGGGCCCTTCTTAGTCAAGCAGACAAGCTGTGTCAATCATGAAATTTATGATTTTTATTAGTAAAAATAATCTTTCTAATTACAACCAGTTATAAGGGCCTGCTGGCGCCTTAAAATCGGTAGGTAGCTGTAACGCATGGTTTAGACGGCGCAAATAGTCCTGTCGAGGGATCTCTAGGGCACCGAGCCGACGCAAATGGTCGGTCATAAACTGAACCTCCAACAGGTGAAATTCAAGCTCTTTGAGTCGACTCACCAGAGCCCAAAGCGCAATCTTGGATGCATCCGTCTCTCGACTAAACATGCTTTCCGCATTAAATACGCCCCCCTGGGATACACCGTAGAGCCCTCCGACCAATTGATGCCGCAAGTCCCAAACCTCAACGCTATGACAAAGCCCTGCGCGATGCAGGGCTTTATAAGAGGCTTTAATCTCCTCTGAAATCCACGTAGCAGGTCTGTCGGCGCACGACTCGATGACCTCAGAAAACTTCTGATCAAACGTCACCACGAACTTTTTTTTCCTGGCAAGGCGCCGCAACGAATGCGACACATGAAAACCTTCTAATGGGATGATTGCTCTGGGATCAGGATTGAACCAAAGAATCTCACCGGATTCAGGATCAGGCATAGGAAAATAGCCGCCCCGATAGGCGGCTATAATCAATTCAGGACTTAGAGACTCCTGGAAAGGCATGGTTCAGGATCACTCAGGAGTACCGGCTCTCGCCAATTCGTACAACTCAGCAGTGCCACGTCGACCCGCCAGTATCGAGATCATGTCCGGAGAATGCTGCCATA
>JBIIGV010000118.1:0-8424 GCA_044236265.1 Oligoflexales bacterium | reverse complement strand
AATTGCGTTGTAGTCACGACGAATGTCACGCTGAGTCATGTCATGAATCGCTGTCGTCATACGACGAGTCACGCGGTCTTGATTAAATCGTTGCTCATAAGTCGAAGCATTTTTGGCCGCAATGTTGTTAACCAAAGACTTCGCTTCAGCAGCTTTTTCGATTGCTGCCGCTAAGCTCTCGATGGAGCCCGGGCAGAAGTCGATGCGATGCTTGCCCACATACTCTTCAACCAGAGGATTTCGCGATGCAATAACGGGTACCTTGTTAGCCATAGCCGTGACAAGGCGGTATGGGTCGCCTTCTGTCCGATCATGGTGGGCCGTTGTACTGTAGAAGAAGGCATCACAGGCAAGATGCATCGCGTCATAAGCATCACGACCCGGTGCAACAAAGAGCAATCGTCCCTTTAGACCTAGTTTTGACGCTCGTTCGTTCAGCTCTTCAGATGCAGATCCAACACCACAGAGAGCGATGCGGAGTCTGCGCTTCAATGAGGCATTGCTATTCATAGCTGCTTTTGCCGCGTGAAGAAGAAGAAGAAGATCTTCTTCCCACTCGATCTGACCAAGGTGACCGATCAAGTAGTCGCCGTCCTTCAATCCAAGAAGCTGCATCGCTTTGGCGCGAGCTTTTTGGCTACGCTTAACGCGTGGTGCTACAAACGGTTCGAAGAAGGTAATACGTGCTTCCTCGACACCCTCGAGAAGTAATGCCTCACGAGCAGCGCCACTCTGTACAATGTAGCAATCAGCTGCGTTCGCAAGCTCCTGACGGATGATACGGAACTGATCCAGGTCTTCGCCTGGGAATGGAGTCAGGTTATCAACCCATACTGCCAAGCGGAAGTTGTTACACCATTTCGCTTTGACGGCCTGGTAAGCGTAAAGTCCAAGACGCTCTTTAACCAATACGATATCAAAACCAGCCAATGCCTTTTCAAGTCCTGGCAGGTATGTAGGATTATCATCGTGATCAGGAAGGGCAACGCAGCGCAGATCGTTGTAGTTCGATAAACGGGAAATATAGTCCACGACACTGTCGCTTGCGATCACAAACACGTCATAGGTATTTTTGAGGAGCTGGAACTGATCAATTTCCTCAACGGTTGGCAAATTGCCGTAAACAAGTGCCAACTTGGGTTTCTTGGTCGCGTTGCTAGACATGCCTTTTTCTCCTCAGAATAGATAAATATTATTTAACTCGATTCGATTGCCTGACGCGTTACACCGGTTTTTCCAGATGGGACTCCAAGACCTGTCCCGATCGGAATCGTCCGAGCGTAGACTTGACTTTCGAGACCCGAACTAGCTCTGCCTCCAATGTCACTTTTGCTCCCTCCATTGCAGAAAGAAGTTCAGCGTCCACGGAACAGATCTGGCTCCAGATCGTTTTAAGCTGAGCGTCCTGCTCGGCTGTGTAACCTTGCTTCAGGGCTTGATGGTCAGCTGCGCGGAAGTTATGAAACGCCGCTTTACGCAGGTTCAAAATGGCCTCAGCTTCTTCCCACTCATTCCGCTTGATCAACTCCAACGCACGAACGCCTCGTTCGTAGTAGACCGTCAATGCGGTGCAAGCTCTCTCAGGCCATGTAGCCATACTTCACTCACCCGTCTTGTCACTGGGTTGCCCTTAGGTCAATTTTACGGCAGTTTTCTACTCAAAGTCAAAAGTGCCGCCCTTACTATCTCAGATTGGATTCATCTGCGGCGCCGCTAGAGTTCCCGCAATTTGTAGGCTTACAGAGCCGTTTTTGCCCATGCCGTTGCTGAACGCGTCGATGATGGGGCCGTACTGCTCTCCCAGCAATCCTTTCAGGCGAACGAAGGCCTTCAAACTCAAGTCACTATTGGCTGTCTGGGCCCTCAGGACCACTTTACCATCAACACCCATCTCAAGCTCTTCAGTCATGAATCTGGTGGTGGGGTCGATGTTGAGGGTGCCTGAGGCCAAGCTGGCCGTTAGTTGCGCCATTTTAAATGCTTGATCTGGGAAATTCAGCGAGGGATCGGACAGTACAAGCAGTGCATCCGTGAAATTTATTTTTAAATCGCCGCTGGATTGAGCAATATTTTTACCATTCAGTGAGAGATTAACTTTCCCGTTGAGCTTTCCCTTAATACCAAGTTTGGCAAGGAGCTGGCCGGCAATTGGCCCACCAACGCCTGCAGCGACAGCCGATTGAATTGCAAAATCTGTCAAAGACTGCAGCTGGAACTTGTTTGCTGTCATAGAAGCATAAGAAGGCATACCAATTCGGCCTGTGACAATGTCAACTAAACCAAATCCAACACCGACTTCTAATTCGCCGCCTTGCTCATCTTCGACGTCAAGATTGACACCTAGTCTAAACATCAGGAGCTGGAGAATACTCAGCTTGGCTGAGACGTGGCGAAATTTAACGCGACTTGATTGTCCCTTATAAATCTCAACACCCTGACCAGAGAAGCCAAACGGAAAGGCCGGACCAAAGGATTCCATCCTGACCGTAACACCCGTAGCGACCTGCAATTGACTCGATATGGCTTCTTTCAAAACTCCATAGGGAAAGGACAGATAAAGAAACAAAAGGAAACTCACAAAGAAAATCGCAACCATCGCAGCGATTGTTTTTGGGCTTTTCATCGTCATCGAAGTCTCCTACGAACCTATGGCCGCTAGTCCGCGCGCCTTGATCTGAGCATCAAAAAACAGCTTTGTTCCGTAACGAGCCCTGATTTGAAGCTCCTGAACGCGAATAAAACCACCGGTTTTCTCGACCTCAACAACGAAGTTGAGCAGCTTGGGAATCGAGATATTATTTAATCTCATATCAACGCGGACTTCCTGAAATTTCTCACTAAGAGCATTCTCTGCAGGAAGCTGGCTTTTGGTCTCCGTCAAACCCTCGAGTTGTACGCCTTGCTCATTGGCAACTTTCTCAAAAAAGGGCTTGATGCGAAGCGCTCCGGAGCCGCCATTGATCGCCTCTGTCAACGCTTGAAACCGTCTGTCCTCTCGCAGGTAGTCACCTTTTAACTCTCGAATCTCATATAGCGCATCAAAGCGCTTGTTTAATTCACGATTGAGAGAGGAAACTTGAGCAAAGTATAGAGCAATAAATCCGAATACCAACAAACCAAGGAGTGCGACCCCTCCGGCGAGTACCGCATTGCGTTGTGGAGGCTCCAACTTGTAGAACGAGTCTACCAAAAGATCCAAGTTCTCGTTGTTGGCCCCAAAAACCCTCTTGCGCAACTCATTGGTGAATGAAGACCACTGATTGCGAATTTTCTCCTGAAAATCCTCAAGAGCACTCATTGTCTCACCTCACCCCTTCTTACCAGAGCCACGCGGCTTGTAGTTCATATTAAAGGTAAACTCGATGATCTTGTTATCAGTTCCCGGCTTTCCTCCAGACGCTTTTTCTTCGAGGTCGGAAATAGTCGGAACTTTTTTCAAAGCCTCCTTAATAGCCTCCACTGATGAGTAGCCATCGGTCTCAGCCTTAAGCGTCAAGCGCCCACCAGGTGATGACGGCTCGCCAAAGAAAAGAAATTGCGTTACATCAATTTTAGTGGTCTTTGGAATCGCTTGACTCACATCTTGGAGCATTAGCAGGCCAGAACTGGTGCCTGAATTTGCAATAAAACCATCAACAGCATCTCGTCGCGAGGTGATTTCTTTGCTAACGGATGTCCTGACATCTGCGCGAAATTTTTGAAAGTCCATTTTTCCTTGATTCTTTTTCCTTGCAAGTCCGATGTTTGAGTATTCCTTTTGATACTCTTTTTCGAGTTGCGCCATTTGACGATTGTATAGAAAACTACGGAAGCCATACGAAATGAACAGAAGCAGCAACGCCACCCCGAGAACTTGTGCGCCAATTTTGGCAATTCGCATAATCTGGGCATAGTTTTGAACGTACGCAAACTCTCCCTTACGTAAATTGATTTGAGAGTGTTTTTTTGCAGTGACCACTGACCGCATACCAATAGCGACGCTTTGCGGCATGACAAGTGCTTTAGCAGACAAACTTTCGTCAATCTTGAGATCTGTTGCATCCAAACGATTGAGGTAGACAGGAAGTCCGAGCTGCTCGCTCAGATACAAATCCATATTTTTAATTCTTGCGGATCCACCTGAAAGAAAAATCTTTGAAATCTGAGAGCGATCCCAGGTTTTAAATGCATAGAGCGTACGCCCCAAATCCTTCACAATAGCGTTGCAGGCCAAGGTCATTCTCTCGACCACCAGACGATCCTGCTCACTGAGTCCGACGATCGGATCCTTTTCACAGTGGACACGACTCACTCTGTGCTTGATTGCTTGAGCCTCCTCAAACGTAGATTCGAGGTCGCGGGCTAAAAATTCTGTCAAATAAGACCCACCAATGTTGATGGACCTAAACATCTTGAGCTGACCACCTTTGACAATACAAACCGAAGTTTTCTCATGACCGATGTCGACCATGGCCGCACAATCGTCGGCGTCGAGTCGTAAATAGGGTGCAAGGTTGTAAAATGACAAACTATCGACATCTACCAGTTTAGGGTCGATATTGACGCGTCCCAGATGATCTAAAAAGCTTCTTAGAAAGCTTTTTCTCGTCATGACAACCATGACAATCGTCCGACCATCTGTGCCCTGACCGAGAATCTGGTGATCGATAATCATGTCGTCCATATCGAAGGGAACTGCGTCTTCAACCTCCGACATAACGGCCATCGAAATTTTGCGCGGGTCTGCAAATCCAACCGGCACAATACGACTTGAAATATACTGACCTGGCATCGCCGTTAAAATACGATCGGCCTGAAGATTATTGTCTTTGAACAGTTGTTCCAGGGTTTGAGCCAAAAGCACGTTTTTCTCAACGTCTTCTCGAAACGGCATCTCGAGTTCGTAGAAGTTTTTAATCTGATAGGACTTAAAAGAGTTGATAATCTCGACAGCTTTGATGGAGTAACTGCCAATATCAAGACCGATAACTTTTTGCATGTGTGGCTCGTCCCAGAAGTTAAATCAATAACTCCAATATTATGACATTTTGGATGTCAAAACGGAAACTTGGGATAGGCTATCAATACATTTTAAAGTAGGACAGAGACCATGGCGGACCACCGTTGCTTGCGGCCAGCTGTTGGGCGTTGGATCGCTGTATGACATATTCCAAAATTCGCGTCTGTTCTCCAACGATTCCCTTGGCTTTGATACGAAAGGCCTTAGCTTCTGTAGTCAGCCACGAAACTCGATCAGACGCACCACCCTTGTCGGAACCCTCATTTTTGTAGCCGACAAGATCACCGAGGATCGACTGCAGCTCGGAATCGCTACCTGCAATACGACCAGACTTCTCCATCAGATCCTTATAACGACGAACAAATCGTTCAATCGACTCTGGATTATTCAACTCTCGACCAAACATACATCGCAAAGCCTCTGGTGGCATCGTATTGATGTTTAATTTGAATGCATTTTTGTTCGTAATATCCAGGAACGGCCACACCGTCAGATACGGAGAGTAATATTCGTGGAGTTCACGGGTCCATCCCTCAACCTGAAGAAGCTCATTTATGTTATCGAGAGGCGAGTTTTTGGTTTTTTGAGGTGGATTTCGTTTACCATAAGGATCATTTTCATCACTAAAACCGCTACCACTCTCAGCTACATTGTTCTTATCGATGTAATCTTTGATGCGCCGAACCAATTCCGATGGCTTCACATTGTTCTGCTTATTGTAGTCTTGCTCAACGGCGGTGCAATTCAATAAGGATTCCAATTGCAACATGGTGATATTACACTCTGCCTGCGATGCATAGCAGACATTGAGATTAATCCGACCGCTTTCATCCTCCACCAACACGCCAAGTTCGCCGCCCAGGCTCTTCAGCATATTGATCACATTGCTGTCCATAATACTGCTCAGCCCAAAAATCTGTGCAAACTTATCTGACTGTGAAAGATCAAGCCCGGAATCATATGGAAATACTATATTGAGCTTATCCCAGAGTGGACCTATCGCGTCTTTCATAGCTTTCGTCGTAGGATCGACCCCGAGCTGAAGCTGGAGCCCATAGTCAAAGAGGTTTAGCCAAAGCGCCCAATTTGCACCGCTTTTGGCAACGTACTCAGCCTTGATATTGTCTCGCTGCGCAGCTGCCTTTGTAAGATTTACTGTGGAGGACACTATAAAATCTGCAACAAACATCATCATAATCGACATGATCATGACTGCCACCATCAGTGCCATCCCCTTATGGGATAAAGATTCCTTTGACTCCTTCGCGTCGTGAGTTCCGACAGGAAAAAGGAATAGAAGGTTCGGCTTTTTATCAGGTGATCTCTGCATTGATTAATACCACTTCACTGAGTTTGACGGCTGCTTCAGTTCCTTCATGTTTCGCGCTTGCTGAATAGCCACCACAGTTTTAACCGCTACCGTAGTAGCCGCTGACGAATCCAACGCCTCTGATCTCAACTCATCGTCCTCATTCCATGTCTCGATCTCAACACGCACCATCGTCGGCATACGATCTCGCCACTCACCACGACCACTGTCCCATCGATCGGTAGACCAATCATCGCCACGCCATGGAACCACCCGAAAAATCTTTATATCTCTGACAAATATCTTCATGGGCGGATCCTCTTTGAGATCGTCCCGTGTTGCCAACGATACACCGCGATAAAGATGCTTGCGGCCCGGACTATCCGGGGCGTCTTTGACTTCGTATACAACGTAAGCCGTATCACTATCGGGCATTCCCGGAAAACCTGGCGTGTTTCCCGTCGTTGTCAAGTATAGCTTGTCGGTATCACCTGACTTGTCAATTTTAAATATAGTCTTAAATCGACGCTCTGAACCGCCTCGCGGAGTATCATTGAGACCAACAACGAATGCATGCTCGATATCCCAAGATATACGATTGATTGAGGTAGACAGGCGGTGAGTAATCCTTGCATCACGCGCTAACGCCGTTTTGACATCAATTGACGAACGCAGCATCGTCGACACCCCGACCACAAGTGCCAACAGGATACTCATGGTGATCATCACTTCAAGAAGTGAGAAGCCGGAATGGTTTGATGACGAGCTACGCAAAAAATTATCCTTTAAATCTGATTAGTTTGGACTTGGATTTGGATTTGGATTCGGAGTGGGATTAGCACTCGGAGCCTTTGCTAACAGCGGGCCAAGGGTTGTTTCAAGTTTTTTGGTATCCGTGATGATCATCGAAAGATCGACAGACGATCGACGAGCGCCCTCAGGCCAAAACACCTCTACACGCGCCATCCAGATGGGATCTTCACCAACTGCCGTTTCTACCATACCCTTGATCTGCTCAAGCATAGCGCCGACTCCTGGTTTACCACCCTCTCCGTCAGCGCCCCCTGAATCCTCCCCATCACTACCACCAAGCAAACCACCACTCATAATTTTAAACATGAGCTCCAACGCATTGGGAAGAGGCTCAATGGTGAGGTTGTAGGTAAACTCCGGTGTGTCCTCAAAGGTTTTGTCTTTTTCGCTGGTGGCCAGATCTTTTAATGGGGTTCTCCATGAGGACTGATACTCAACCTGAGACATGACTCTTTTTGCCAAGTATGATGCCTGTAAAGCCTTTCGGCTGTAGTCTGCAAAATTAATGGCGTTACCATGAACTGCGCTGACTTCAATAATCAGGAGCGCGATCAACGATACCGCAACAACCGTCTCAACAAGCGTGAAACTTCTTTCGGCAAGTCGAAGTGAAAAGGTTTTTTTGGCGTCGTCAGGATTGTCCTGATTCATCTTTAAGGTCATGAACATCAATCTCCACAGTGCCACTATTCACTTCAGCGGATCCCAAAAACGGGCGTGTCACAATTGTATAAGGCTTTTGGTCCTCATCCACGACCATGCGATCTTTCTTAAAGGCAATTACAATATAGGATTTCTCTACGTAGCCAGCTGGAAAAAAATAGATGAAGGCGCGTCCCGTTTCACCCAAGTCCGTCATCAACTGCTTTTGATCGTGATGCTCAGCCTGCATCTCCGACACAAGGAGATAAGGCCCAACCGTGCGATCTTGCCACTCGAGACCCTCAACACGCGTCCAGCGAGGACCACGGGCATTTTCGCGGTACTTCAAAATCGGAGACTCATTGCCACCCGGGATGACCTCACCTTTATCGTCTTTGACGGGATCACCGGCCATGGATTTATATTCTGTCGTCACGGCGTCGAATTCTTCGTTTTTAGCTTTTTCGTCCTCTTCAGCCGGATCTTTTCCACCTTTGCCGTCACCCAGGGAATGAAGCGGTCTGTCAGCCTCTTCAAGGTAATATTCACCCGTCGCCAAGACAAATGCCATGCGATACGTTTTGTTGTTCAGCACAGCAAGATCAAATGCCGCACGAATATCATCTGCGACGCGCTGAACTTTCGTCGCAGCCTCGGATCC
>JBIIGV010000131.1:0-7701 GCA_044236265.1 Oligoflexales bacterium | reverse complement strand
TAGAAATGCAATGAGCGCAATCACGACCGCAATTTCAATCATGGTCATCCCCGACTCTTTATCAGGGCATGGTCCTTGATTTGCGGCAGATCGCGCTCGTCGCATGAACAGTACCGTTGTATTACAACGAGGGATTACTGAGTTTTCTCAGTACCCTTGTTAGGTGGATATGTAATGTCATCTTCGGTTCCCATGGTCTGATCCGGGCCAGATGATGTCATCTTTATAGTGCGTCCGTCAGATTCATACTGAAACGGTACTGCCCACGGATCATTCAGTTTGTTTTCTTCTGTATATGGTCCGCGCCAGTTTTTAACATCGCCGCCCGGATTGTTGAGAAGTGCGTTTAACCCCTGCTCCGATGTTGGATAGCGATTGGTGTCCAATTTAAAACGCTGCAAATCCTGAACTAACATATTCATACCAATTTGTGCCGCATCTGCTTTTGCGTTGTCGGCTGATTGCATTACGTTTCTGATAATAAAAGTCATCAGGATACCAATGAGCGAAATTACGATCATAATCTCAATCATCGACATGCCTGCTTGGCGGACGGCTGTGAAAGGCCTATTTAAAAAACTGGCTCTGCTTGCAAAATTTGAACTCAATCCATTGAGGCGCATAGAAACTCCTGTCCTAAATTCCAGTCAATATTGGATATTACCGTAATTGATTCATAATAGAAAGCATTGGCACCATGAGAGCCCCCAAAATGCCGGCACCACCAACTGTCATCACAATAATCATTAGGGGCTCAATCAGACCAATCAAAGACTCCACCTTACGCTCAACTTCAGCATCATAAGCAACCGCCACGTGTCCGAGCATCTCCTCAAGCTGGCCGGTTTTCTCTCCTGTCATAATCATGTAGGTCACCAACGGCGGAAAGAGCTGAGATTTTTCAATACTGACTCCTAGGCTTTGTCCCTCCTGCACAGCAATTCTGGCGTTTTCCAAAGCTTCGTTGATCAGGGTGTTGGAAATGATGTTTTTGGTGATCTCAAGAGCCCCCAAGATCGGAACACCCGATGACAGCAGTGTACTCAGGGTTTTTGTGAATCGCGAAACGTTTACACGCATAACGATTCCACCAAAAATCGGCATAGTCAGGGCCTTACTATCGAAAGTCCTGCGACCATTCGGCGTAGCGTACCATTTCTTCGATAAGTAAACGATGAGAGCCGTGGCAGCAATTATCAAATACCAGCGCGTTTGTATGAACTCAGAAAGACCAATGAGAGTCTTTGTATACCACGGTAAGGTAACTTTCATACTTTTGAAAACAACCTGCATCTTTGGAACAACTGCGATGAACATCACGGCCGTAATAATACCCATAGCGCCGATCATGACGGCCGGATACATAAGTGCACCCATGATTTGACCTCGGATCTTCACCTGATACTCGATAAAGTCCGCAACCCTCGTCAAAACAAGACCAAGCGTACCCGACGCCTCTCCCGCCTTAACCATGTTGACATAAAGCCGATCAAAGATTGTCGGAAAAGAACCCAAGGCCTCATAGAGTGACTTACCCTCAGAAATCTGCTCTTTTACGTTACTCAGGGCATTACGAAGAACTTCGTTTTCAACCTGATTTGTCAGCGCTTTTAGTGTTTCATCCAAAGGTAAATGAGCAGACTGTAACGTAGCAAATTGCCTCGTCATAATCGCAACGTCCGTAGTGTTAACACCGGAACCAAACAATGGCTTTGACCGCTTCAGTCGATCAATCGCCACTTCCTCTGTCATCTCCGATACAAGAATTTTATCGCGAGATTTGAGCTTTGCGCGCGCAGTCTTCTGCGACTCCGCGTCAATCGTCCCCTTACGGGCAGCGCCCGTCGCGGCATCATAACCTTTGTAGCGATAAACAGGCATCTAATAAACCTTCCACCATCGCATCAAGCATCAAGCGCTTCAAAATCATCAGCCTGCGTATTCTGGAGTGCTTCCTCCAGAGACGTTAAGCCAACAAGAACCTTTTTGATCGCGGCCCCGCGCAAGGTAACCATACCTTTTTCCAACGCAGCTTTCTTAATAACTTTTCCATCCTGAGTCTTGGCGATAACGTCACGAATCTCGTCATCAAAAACAAGAAGCTCGTATATACCCATACGATCTTTATAACCCACGTTCTGACAACGATCACACCCACCACCGCTCTTGTAAATCTTGCGGTCCCCAAGCTCTTGACGCGTGATCTCCATCATGGCGAGATCCCTATCAGACGGCACATAGGCCTCCCTGCAGTTTACGCAAAGCTTACGGAGTAGACGGGTAGCCATGACGCCAAGCACAGCAGAAGTAATCTGGAAAGGCTGGATATGGAAGTCCATGAGACGGGTGACCGTCGAAGCAGTGTCATTGGTGTGCAAAGTGCTCAAAACCAAGTGACCTGTCATCGAGGACTGAATAGCAATCTGCGCGGTAGTGGCATCACGGATCTCACCAATCATGATTACATCCGGATCCTGACGAAGAATGGAACGTAAACCCTCGGCAAAACCCATTCCCACTTTGTCGTTCACCTGGATCTGACCGACACCATTTAGCTGATATTCAACCGGATCTTCGATCGTAAGGATATTGATATCGCTTGTGTTTATATGAGTCAGCGCTGCATAGAGAAGCGACGACTTACCGCTACCCGTAGGACCGGTAACAAGGATGATTCCGTGTGACTGCTCAATTAAAGACGTCCACTTTTGGTAGATTTCTGGATCAAAGCCCATCTGATCCAGACGCTTGGTTCCCGAGGACTTATCTAAAAGACGCATTACAATGCGCTCTCCGTGTGCCGTCGGTAATACCGAGAGACGAACGTCTATTTCTTTGCCTGCAACTTTGATACTGATTCGACCATCCTGAGGAACACGCTTTTCAGCGATATTCAACTTACCCATAATCTTCACACGTGACGCCAAGGAGTTTCCGTGACGGCGAGGGATTTCCATTTTATCCTGAAGAGCTCCATCGACACGGAACCGGACCATGATTTCTGATTCATAGGGCTCGATATGAATATCGGATGCTTTTTCTTTCACAGCTCGGGCCAACAACCCGTGAACCAATTTAATAATCGGCTTTTCGTCATCAGAGCTCTCGAGAAGGTCTCTTGCTTGATCCAGATCCTCATCCGCGTTCACGTCTGGGACGTTTAGCTCATCAATCACCTTCTGACTTGAGTCGTTGGAACGCTCGTAGACGCGGTTGATGGCATTGTCGATTTGGCTAGCACTGGTCACAACCATGCTGATATTGGCCGAGATGATCAACCGAAGATCGTCGAGAGGAAAAATATTTAATGGATCCGCTACAGCAACTGTAACACTAAAGTCATCGCGTGCGACCGGAAGAATCTTGTTGTCGCGACAGAAATAAATTGGAATCGAGTCGACCAATCCAGGATCAATATCATTAACGGGGAGTCGATTGTAATACGGCAAATCCAACTGGTACGCCAAAGCTCTCTGAATATCCTCTTCAGTAGCTAGATTTTTTTCGATCAGTATCTCGCCAAGCTTGGAGCCAGACTGGGATGCCTGAGCCTTCAAAGCCTCATCGAGCTGGTCTTTCGTGATGTTGGTCGACTCTGTGAGGATCTCCCCCAAAGTCTTTTTTGCCATCTTACGAATAGGCACTGTAGGCAAATGACTCCACCGAGGGGATTCACCCTCCGCGGAATCACTTTCTTTGGTTTTGTCGGAACTATCTGTCATGTAAGCATCACTCCATCGGTGGCGGCGGTGGCGGAGGCTCGTCCATCATAGGAGGCTCCGGTGGCGGCATATCGTTTTCCATTGGTGGCGGTGGTGGTGGCGGTGGTGCGCCAGGAGGCGGAGCCGATATTCCTGCGTCTCCTCCACTAGAACCGTTACCAAGCGTTGCATTCATCGGAACTGGGGTTGGTTCGGTGAGCTCGGATTTCTTCTCATCCTTAACAGCACTCTCCATGGGCGCATCATTCATATAAGCGGACCGAATCTCTTCGCGTCTGCGCTTTTCATCCTCATCTTTAGCATCTGGAACGTACTTCCCATCGTCAGCAGTAGGAAGAAGAGCATAAAAGCGATCTTCCTTGAAACTTCCACCATAGACATACTCAAGGTATTCATCGCGCTCTTTCAACTTCGATTGATAGATCGCGGCAAGATCGTCAGCGCCATGAATGACGTGAGGAGTTAAAAAGACCATCATATTGCTAGTGCGGCTGCGAATCTCACTATTGCGGAATAGCCAGCCCAGAATCGGAATGTCACCTAGGAGAGGAATCTTCTGAAACTTCTCAAATTTTTGTGTCTGAACAAGACCACTAATTACAACGGTCTGCCCACTCTTAACCGTTAAAAGCTGGGATGTCTTTCTAGTCTTTACCTTCGGAAGGTTCGACACGGCATCCGTTCCCTCGATAGAGTTAGCATCAATACCAACCTTAAGAGTTACATAGTTTGAATTTGAAATATTTGGCTTTATGCTGAGTGAAAGTTCCGCCTTTTCATTTTCTACCTTTGAGACAGGAACCGAGGATCCAGCCGTTGGATCTTGCTGCGACCTGAAGAATACTTTCTCGCCAACAGCAATCTGCGCTTCTTCATTATCAGCAGTCATGATGTGTGGACTTGAAAGAACTCGCGCATTGTTGTCAGTTTTAATCAGCTTTATCAAAGCTCCCGGAGAAAATGTACCAATCCCAGGAATTGTTACTTCTTTTGATGCAAGAATACCAATCGTCATATCTTCCGCGAAGGCGCCGGCAGCTTCTTTTGCCCCTGCAGCTGTTGTTCCAGTTGCCTGCGATAAAATAATTGAGCCCATCTTGGCGCCCTGCCAAGTCGTTGCCATTTGAGTTTGGCCAGACTTTGCACCACCGAAGATCGATGTCCCAAAGTTGAATCCATTGTCAGTTGCCAGATCAAGAATATCCGCCTCAATAAAGACCTGGCTCTTCCTGATATCAAGCTTACGGATAATGCTATTGACGGCCTGATAGGATGAGCGACTTCCGGAGATCAAGAGCGAGTTAGAAGATTCGTCTGCCGTAATTTTTACATTATCGTCAAATTCAGCGGTCGCTGTTCCTGACGAGGCCCCCGGTGCGCCCGGAACAGGGGACGGCGGCGGCGGTGCAAACGATGGGCTCTTCTTTTTTCCACCTTGAGCCAGGGCCGACAAAGTGGATGCCACTTTTTTCGCGTCGGCATAGTCAAGCGGTCTTACATGGATACTTGATTGGCGCGATGGATCATCAAGCTCGATATCAAATTTCTTAATCAGACTCTGGACATCAGCAATCGTGCGGGGAGGACCAAAGACGATCACCGAATTGGTACGTTCATCAACCATTAACTTGAAGGCACCGTAACTGCCCCCGCCTGCACTATTGGCTTTCAATATCTCGCTGACCCGGTCATTAATAGTTTTTGCATCAGCGTAGCGAATCGGCACAAACTGCACCTGAGGCTGCTGCCCTTGAACGTCAATCAACTCAAGAATATCGAGTATGCGGCGAACTTTGTATCCGCTGTCACTGATAATAAGAGTGTTCGTCTTATCGTAGGCCACCATACTGTTGGCGGTCACAATCTTGCTCAGAGTTGTCTGAATACTCTTCGCATCAACGTATTTCAGTGGAACAATCTGCGTAATAATCTCATCGGTGAGGGGTGTCCATTTTGACCCAAGGAATGTTCTTAAATTGCCCCGAACCGCTGTGCTGATTGGAACAATTTTAAGTATTTTCCCCGTCTCTACAGTGGTTAATCGAAGAACGTTAAGGGCAGATAAAAATGCCTGGTACGCCTCTTCTTTCGTGACTCGTTTTGGCGAAATGATCTGGATTTTCCCGCTCACGTTACTGTCAAGAATAACGTTCTTACCGGTCCACAGAGCTACCGCACGAACGATATCACGAATTTCCGTCTTCTCAGGAAAATCCATGTTTACCAGCTCTTGCCCAGGAGGAATAGCGTCGGCTCCTTTTTTATCCTCGATCACAACCTTAGCTGTATCCGGAGCTACTTTGGTGACGGTACTTTTTCGGCCTTTTCCCGCTGTTGAACTCTCAACTGGCTCATTGCCAACATCTGCCGGCATTGGCTCACTCGGTGAAGGAGGAGGCGGTGGTGGAGGTGGCGGTGGTGGAGGAGGTGGCGGTGGCTCAACTCCGTTCGCACCTGGGGCCGGCATCGGCGTGCCCTGCGCCATAACTTGGCACGGAGTAGAAAGGGCCATGGCACCCGCCAAGCCAATACTAACCAGGTCATTTAAGCGATTCCTTGCCATAACCAATCACCCTTTCCGTGGTCCCTCGACATCGTCGTCAAGGTACTTACTTGATCCGCACAGTTATGTTCTGCGGCGTAGTTCCGCCGCGGAGCAATTGAATTCGAACTTCCTTCTCGTCCTGAAACGCTTGATATAAGGCAAATCCCTGTTCTGGTTGCTTCATACTCGTTTCGTTGACCTGCGTGATCACATCACCATTTTGCAAGCCAATTCTGGCAAACAGAGTTCCACCTTTTATTGAAAAAATTTTAAAACCATTAATTCCACCATCAACCGTATTAGGAACTAAACGTGCTGCATCAACAATTTTACCAAATCCCGGGCCTAATTCACCTTCCACGTAGCTAGCTTCCACAGTAATTTCTGATCCGGAGCCAGCAGAACCACTTGGTAAACCACCAAAATCCGTTCCTCCGAATGAGGGAAATCCATCACTTGCGGCATTAGGATCGCCCTTATCAAGATCGATACATTCTTTAATGCCGTTATTGTTAATGATAATTTTTTGCCGTTCAACAGCCGCCACCACAGCCATCTCGTTGCCATAAATAGCGTCCCCAACCCGGTAGACGTCGGCTTCTGAGTAGCTCTTATCTTTTACGGTCGCCATCGAGCGCATGGCATCACCAAGATAAATCGTTCCGACGAGCTCAATCGGTAGTGTTGTCGGGTTGCATGGCGCGTTAATGTCGAATCGGGCCAACGATCCGCCGCCTTGTGCGCCAATTTTCTCCTCTGGAAATTTACCTTCACTGTTAAAAATATTTCGATCTTTGATAACTTTCTGCAGATCTCGTGTGTTTGCCATGACCGGGCGTTCTAGCGTCACCGTTGATGCTTCATCGGTCCGCACATTCATGCGAGCACGAGAGGCCAAGATACCGGACACGAGCGAGTTTGATATCAAACCACCAATCACGGTGGCAGCCAGATATGCGACAGCCAAAGGAATAATGATTATGTAAATGCGTTCTTCGATGCGCTGAAGATTTTCTGCCGACTGCCGCTTAAACCACGCCTTTAAGCGTGGCAGCAAGATAGCCAACCGAGTACGCACCATGTCTTGAGTCATATTCATGCCGAGACTAACGCACCTTCATGTTAAGAATCATTCTTTGACCATTTCTATTGATCTTTATGTCAAACTCACTCTCATTTTTCATACCCTGAAGCAGCTTGATTGATTGACCTGCATCCGACAAAACAACTCCGTTTATCTCCTCCACCACATCACCGTTCTGCATGCCTGCCTTCTCGTAAAAGCTGCTTTTACGAATGCGGTCCATTCTCCAACCCTTTAGTACGCCATCAATCATGTTCGGACTAGCCTTGGCATCCTGAAGAACATTGGCAAAATCAACAGAAAGCAGTCGATTTTTGTACTCAGATGTAACTTCAATATTATTACCTTTA
>JBIIGV010000187.1:0-4461 GCA_044236265.1 Oligoflexales bacterium | reverse complement strand
GTAGAACAGCTAGAATTTAAAGAGCTTGGAATGGAAGCGATCTGGAAAATCGAGGTCAAAGACTTCCCGGCGTTTATCATTGTCGACAACAAGGGCAATGATTTCTTTGGTGGTAAAGGTGGAGAGGAGTAAACATGATCCAACTGCGAAGCTGGCTTTTTATCTGTGCGGCAGTCCTGATGGTGTCTTGTCTTCCAGAGAAAAAAAGCGGGGGCGGTCAGCGTCCAGCGGCAGCAGATGCTAACTGTGGTAGCCGGACTACAAGTAATTGCGCGACAAATACTAACTGTCAGGTCAGCGGAACCCAATGTGTGGGGACGTTGACTTACTGTAACGGTTACCAAACCGAGACAAGCTGCCCGGGATCTTCCTGTCAGTGGAGTATGAGCAGTAATACCTGTTCGCCGATTGTTCCCTTCACACCGTCATCAACCGATGCAACCGCGGGTGGAAATTGTAGTAGCTATTATCAGGCAAGTGCTTGCCCGTCTCCGACCTGCGTATGGAACGGCGTTTCCTGTGTTGCTAACACGTCGACAACAAATCCTACAACCAACCCAAATCCAACTAATAATCCAGATCCAGGTCCTGGTCAGCCGCTGCCAATTGTAAATCAAGTTTGTGATTCGATCGGCGAGGGTGTCGTTGCTCAGACACGTTGCTGGCTTACAAACGGTTGCCGTTATTACTATTGTGCCTTGGGCTTCTGTGACAACAGTTCCGGAGTCCGTGGTTGTCATGCCCAAGGAATTCCCTGAGCTCACATCTCTAGTCAATAATTAAAGAAACGCCCCAGTCATGGGGCGTTTTTTATTCCACATCTACATCATAGGCTTCTTTGTAGACCTGTTTAATCTTTGTTTTCCATTCTGTATTTTCTGCACGAAATTTCGTGAATTTAGGATGATTGGTGCTTTCAAGAAACTTCATGGATGTTTTGAAATGGCTGGAAAAGTCGAAGATATTTTCACTGAAAAATTCATCTTGAGACAACGGGAATCTCAATATTTCCGAAATGAGCGAGGCTCGATTTTCTGAGGCGGATGCGTCAGCGTAAAGAATTTTTAAACTGAGAACATCATGGAGCTTCCATTCCACTTTATCGCTGACAAACTCAATTGGAAATCCAATCATTGCATATGACATGACGGCCTGTAAGTCATTTCCCCAGTTTTTGTTCATACCGTATCCAGAAAAATTATGACGAAGACCAAGTGTGTGGCCCAGTTCATGAAGCACGGTAAACAGGTAAGAATCTCTAAAAGACTTTCTTGGATCATCAATGAGTCCCAGTTTATGAAAGCCATCGATCATTTTAATGCGACCTGTCAGATTAGATTCTTCCCCTAGTCCAATACGAGCCTGACGAATCTCTCCATTGTTGTCGTCAAGAAGCATGAGGGCAATACCTGCGCCTCCCATGGCATCTCCCATCGCAAATGCGATGTCAGGCTGTAGCCGCGGCTGCTCACTTGTTAGAATGATCTTCTTTCCCAAAGCATGAAATTTAATTCTCAAGTCTGCTGTCGCAATTTTGAGGGCCTCTTGAACCCATGGACCGTGGTTGAATTCAGCGAGAGGCTTGCCAAAACTGTCATGAAGATCATCTATCACGATCCTCGATCGCAGAGGATTCCAACGCTGTATCGGAGTGTGGTCAGGCTGCATTGCAACATAGTCTCTGAAATATCTTGTTCCAAATCCGCTGCGTTCAGTCGTAATAGAGCTGTTTTTCAAAGTCGGATATTTTGGGTCGCTAGCTACTCCCGGCAGAATAACTTGATCGGCATCTAGTTTGACCTCAAAAGTCATCTTAATGAGTAGCTTTGTGTCAGGAATATCGGCCCATCCTACAGATCGTTCACAGCTGATAAGCCACGTAATGCCCTTCGGGCGATAGACAACCTTATTGACAGATATTGTGGCCTCGCCGTCGCTAGTGTGTGCTGGATATGCTGATGACCGCTTAAAATTTGTAAATAATTTTCCTGAATCGCTGAAGTAGTCGGAGGGACATTCTTTAAAAAAATCTCCTGAAAGTTCTTTGGATGTGACAATGAATGTGCCACTTTTTGATTTGATTGATACCGCTTGAGAGCTCGCTCTCCCTGGTATGCCTGAAAATGAAAGTGACGACGAAGAGAGACGTTGCTTTACATTTGCGGGTTGAATTAATTGATCTGCAGCAGGAATCATGTTTTTTTGATCAATTTTTAGGTTTTCTATCCGTGCTTGAATTTTTTTTGTTATGGTATCGTCATAGAGCATGCTCCACATGTCGAGGCTTCCACTGGAATGGCTTAGCGAAAATTTAGCTGTTTTGAGTGCCTTGGTGTCAATTTCCAGTTCTAGTCCGCCAGTGTCGCTAGTCATACTTGGAGTCAAATCTTTGATGCGACTTTCATCATCGCGGACACGGCAGTTTGATATGGATACGATGAGGGCACAGAATCCTATCGCGCGGAGCATGCAAAACCTCTAATTTATTCACGGCGCCATGGTGATATTCCAATGGCTATCCAAGTTACAGATCTATATGGGAGTGATCGGAGTCTTTCTCAGACGTTTAAGTTCCATTGTTGTGACCTTTTGGCAAAATGGAAAAATTAAACAGAAACAGATGAGAAAATGGGGGTGGTGGAGTGATCTCAGAAATTAAACGGCTTCTTCGAGAGGGTCACGCAGTTGCCCTGAGGCGATAAGCTCTGAAGCAGTGGCTGCTATTTTTCGTTGAGCTTCTGTGACCTTGGCAATTTGAACTGGCTTTGTACTCGCAATGTTTTCCCTCAGCTGCTCAGCGCGACGTTCGGACATGGCACTAAAGAATAACGCGGCCAGAGACTCGGGGCATTTGCGAAGTGCGAGTTCCAGGTCCTGTGGTGTAGTTTTGGCAAGAAGTTTTTCCACATCAAGACGATCAAGTTTTGCAATATCTTCAAATGTGAAGAGACCTGCGCGAACCTCTTCCGCAAGAGCAGCGGATTTAGTTTCTATTTCAGTCAGAAGTTGTTTTCTTTGCTCGGGATTCATAAACGCCAAAATTTGTGCCGTTTTGGACGGACCACCTAGTTGTTTTGAATTTGATTTTCGGCATTCGGTAATAATCTTGGAAAGAGTTTGTTCCAGCTCATGGAGTGCTTTTTGATCAACTTCTTGAATCGTGGCCAAGCGTAATAGAATGTCGCCTCTAGTCTGCGGGTGCATGAACGATACGACCTCTCCAGATTTCTTGGCACTAAGATGAGCGAGAATGAGTGCGATCGTTTGTGGGTGCTCTAAACTGAGTAGGCGAAAAAGCTGCTTACTGTCAATCAACTCGGCATCGCGAAAACACTGCGCTGTTTCCTTTGGTAACTGTGCCATCATTTGCGCAGCGACATCTTGATCGAAGGCTGATTGAATCACTCGGCTCGCAAAAGATGATCCATTTGGCAATTTTTGATTTGAGGACTGTGTCAGGAGAGAGGAAAACTCAGCCTGAATTTGCTTTGCTGTTTGATGATCAACGTTTTGGAGGCGCACGAGAGTTTGGACAATTTTTTGCGCTTGCTCCCGAGGTAGCTGAGTTAAGAGCTCGCCCGCTAAATCCTCTCCGAGGCTTAGCATTAAAATTGCGACCTTTTCTAACGGGCTATACTGCGCAGTCACTAGGTCTTCCTCCCAATCCTGATGTCGCTATCGGCATTTTGGCGAGGTTTATTGATAGTTTTGCATTGGCTGACGCCTTAACCCAGATATAGCCTGTAATTTTAGGGGTTTTTAGCTTTATCGAGGGATCTCTTAGAAAGAATAGCGGCGATACCAGCAAACACCTCGCGGGCGGAGGGCTCATTTTCCGATCAATCAGTCATCGATGATGGCGCTGTAGTGTCGACTGCGAATTGAAAAAGCAATGCAGTGGTGTGCTTTTAAGGTACCTACTCACTATTTAGATCACTCGACTTGCACAGTTATCATGAGAGCACTATGATGACCGACTTGAGCCTTTGATACGCTCGCTTGTGATTTGGGCGATCTAATGGGAATAAATACATTGAAAAGATTTTATCTTGCGGCTTTCATCTGTATTTCCTCAAGTGTCGCGCTATCGGCAGATGTTAGCGTTAACGGGGAAGGCGAATCTTTGGAGTCCTCTAAAGAACTGGATACGACCCCTGAGTCCGTTAGATCTTCGGTGGGTAATCTGTGGGAAAAGACATCCGAGAAGGCATCGGCGCTTAGTAAGACAATCACTGGAGAAAAAGACTCAGCCGCATGGCGTGGTGAGCGCAAATATGCTCTGCTAGGAGCATACAGTCATTTCGATTTATACATTCCCGCGAAAATTGGATTCACACTGATCTTTAATGAGTCTAAAGATAAAAGCTGGGAGCTCGAATATCTACAAGGCCGTGTTTCTGCACCACTTGGGATTGTGGATCTTGGTTCTTTCAGAGAGCGTAGGGTTTCCGTTTTTAAAAG
>JBIIGV010000227.1:0-2645 GCA_044236265.1 Oligoflexales bacterium | reverse complement strand
AGTTGCTTGAGCAGGTTGTACACGTTCCCTCGGTTCCTCTCCCCGAAGACCACAGTAGGACGGATTATGACCAAGGTACGCCTCGCGGCATCGTCCGCTTGCCATGTCGAGAAGACCGCCTCCGCTTCGTACTTGGTACGGCCGTAATCGTTGAACGGACGGATCATGCCTGATTCATCCGTCCCGATCGGCGCGAAGCCATATACCGCCACCGAACTCGTGAAAACGATGGTATCCACGCTCTTCGCGATCGCCGCCGCGCAGATATTGCGCGCGCCCTGTACATTCACCTCGTCATAGAGACTGGTCGGCGTAACGTCGTCACGATGCTCCGCGGCCAGATTGACCAATATTGAGGACTCAGGCAGCCACGCCCGCAATGCCTCAGGATTCCTCACGTCGCCGACGGTGCATACCTCCGGAAACGCTCTGCTCATCGCCTTGTCGAAGACAAGGAAGCTGCTTCCCGACGCTCGCAGACGACGACAAAGCCTGGTACCGATAAAACCGCTACCGCCGATGATTGAGATCACTTTCATCTCCGTGCAGTACCGTGGAACACATCACGTCCCGCCAGCCCTTCGTCGAAGGTCTCCGATGGTGGCAAGAAGGCCGCGCACCGCAACATCGAGAGTCCAATGCGCGACTACGGCGAGTCGGTAGAGGATCGGATTGATCATCCCCCTATTCTTGCGGAACATCTTCATCTTCTCCGAGAAAAGCCTCCGGTCGCGACGCGCCTTGACCATCGCCCCCGAGTCATGAATCCGATATCGCAGAAGGACCTCGTCGACAGCGCAAAACTCGGTGACCCTCGACGCCCTGATCATGAAGTCCCAGTCCTCCAAAAGCATGCCGTCTCTGTCGTACCCGCCGATCGCGTCGAAGACATCCCGGCTGTACATGACTGTGCCGGCAGGGACGAAATTATAAATCGTTAGCGGCGCAGTGACGATGCCGCGGTGGAGGATGTTCGGCCGGACATCCCCTTCACCGTTCGCAGTGAAACTTCTCGCGCGCGCATAGACCAATCCAGCTCGCGGGTTGGAACGCAGCTCAGACAGTTGCTTCGAGACCTTGCCTTGAATCATGATGTCATCCGAGGCCATGATGGCTATGAAGTCACCTTTGGCGTGCTCGCGCACCGCTCGGTTGAGGGTGGCGCAAAGCCCCTCGTTGCGCTTGAGCACCAGGCGGAAACCCAAGCGCGAAGACAAAGCGCTCAACAACTCCGGGGATCCGTCAGTCGAGCCGTCATCCACCACCAACACCTCCAGACGAAATCCCTCGCCTGACTGCCCGACAGCGCTTTCGACCGCCTGTTCGACATACAGGCGATGGTTGTAGGAAGGTATGACGATGGACACCGTCGGTTTCTCAACGGTGACTTTGTCGTTTGAGGAGTCGATCTTCGGCTGCATAGAGATTCCGCGAAGGCTCAGGACCAGATGTTTCTGGATGGCTTCCCCCGACGAGGCTATACGCGTGCGCCTTGGAGCGAATTCGGATACCCGGAACCCCTCAAAGTCGCCGAGCGGACGGCCTCGATAACCATGGAGACCTGCGCGTCGGACATCGCAGGACCTATCGGCAGGCTGACGAGGGTATCTGACAAGGTCCGGGCGACGGGAAGGTCCATATGAACAAAATCGGCGTAAGCGGCTTGACGATGCGGGGGAACAGGGTAGTGGATAAGGGTCTCGACACCCTCTTCCGCAAGTGACTGCCGAAAGTTGTCTCGACGCTCGGTTCGGACGCAGAAGAGGTGCCAGACGGGGTCCGCCCAATCCGGGATCACTGGCAGCACCAAGGGCAGGCCATTCATCCCGTCGAGATATCGGGTCGCTATCACCCGGCGGCGGTCGTTCCAAGAGTCCAGCTTCGCCAGCTTGACTCGTAGGATCGCCGCCTGTATCGGATCGAGCCGGGAGTTGACTCCCTTGAACTCATGAACATAACGCTGCGCGGAACCATAGTTCCCTAGGCGACGGATGCGGTCCGCGAGGCGCTCGTCATCCGTGGTGACGGCCCCGGCGTCGCCCATCGCGCCGAGATTCTTTCCCGGATAGAAACTCCAAGCGACGGCATCGCCATGGCTGCCAAGCCTGCGTCCCTTATAGCGAGCACCATGAGCCTGAGCCGCGTCCTCCACCACCCAAAGCCCATTCCGACGGGCGACATCCATGATCGGGTCCAGGTCGGCTGGGGCGCCGTATAGATGGACCGGAATGACGCCCACGGTACGAGCTGTAACCGCCTCCTCCATCCGCAAAGGATCGATGTTGCAGGTCGACAGATGCGGTTCCACAGGGACCGGCGTCGCGCCGCAAGCAGAGACGGCAAGCCAGGTCGCGATGAAGGTGTTGGACGGCACCAGAACCTCGTCCCCCGGCTTGACGTCAAGCGACTTCAACACAAGGGTCAATGCATCGAGACCATTGCCGACTCCGATACAGAATCCGGCTCCACAATACGTCGCGAACTCGGCTTCGAAACCCGCTACCGATTCGCCACCGATGTACCGCCCGGACCCGAGAACGCCGCGCACCGCCTCGTCGATCTCCTGTTGGACCTCGTGATATGTGGCTTGCAAATCGAGGAAAGGGACGCTGTTCATACGCGGCTTAACCGTGAAAACTCATGAT
>JBIIGV010000064.1:0-16575 GCA_044236265.1 Oligoflexales bacterium | reverse complement strand
TCCGCGTCTGTGACCGTTGCAACTCCCCCGGTGCCACCAGTCATTCCGGCAAGTTGTTCGATTTCGGCTGCTCGCTCCTCTGATGTCACGACGCAATGCAAGGTTGTTGTCAATTCGACTGGTGGACCTCTGGCGGGTGCGCCTACAGTCGCAGGCAAGGCCTTGGTCCAAAATGGTGCGTCATGGGAAGGTTTGATTAATTGCAGCGCTTCAGCTCAGACGATTACATCAACAGTACAAGGCTCATCAGGTGATCAGGCGACATGTGCTACCCATGTGGAATCGATCCCTATTTGGGTTCAGACGAATGGCGGGGTCTGCCAAAATGTATGTGCAGGGGTTGGTCGAGTTAGTATTCCTTCTTCCCAATACAAAAATCGGTGTGTAAGTGGTGAGGTTCGCGGTGACGCTATTGGGATCAACTACACTCAGGGAGTTTGGGGTGGTGGGAGAGAGTTCTACCAGTCGAATAGCGTCGGTAGTCGCTGCTACGGATGGAATACCAAGGGACATCAGAAGCAGGATAATGACAAAACTGACATTACCGTTGGCTGCTATTGTAAGTAAATTCAGGTGATAATAGGCTTTTCTCCGGACCTAGCGGAGGGAAAGCCTTATTCCTATTATAATAATTTTAAATAGTATTGACTTCCCTTGGGATCATTATTAGAAGTCGGGCTGCCTAATTATGGAGCCTTAAATGAAAAAGACTGTAATTTCCGTATGTTTATCATTGGGACTGATTGCTTTTGCTGCCGCTAACGTTGCGACAGCTCAGCCTGCCCCTTCTTATAACCCTGCTACGATGCCCCCGCCGAACAACGGAGTTGTGACTCCTGTCGTCCAGCCTGGAATCTTATATATTGTGCTCGGTGGTAACGGTACCTGTAACCGCAACGGTTTTTCATCTGTGGTCCCAGGATTAAAGGATGTCATCTTATTTGATTCATTTAATCGCTGGTTTCTGAACTCTGGCGTGGTCACACCTGCAGATAATGTCGTGTACACCTGCTACGAGTGGCTAAGTCCTCAGATGCAGTATTTTGTTCTTAGAGGAAGCCGCGCTATGGCACCGATGCATGAAAACCAGTTGGATGGTTTGGTCGGAAGTTTAATGCAGAATGTTCGCAAGATCATCATCATCGGCCACTCCCATGCTGGCTGGAGAGCCATGAAATTGGCATCCTCCCCTTACATTGGTGCGCTTCCTGTTCCGATTCTGTTGGCATCGCTTGATCCAGTGAGCCGCGTAACATGTCAACGTCTAAGAGACGATGGTTGTCGTGAGGCTCCTAGGGATTTCACTCAAGCAGAGTGGTACCAGCTTAACACTCGTACTCGTTGGCTTAATCTCTACCATCAGCCCGCCATGATCCTGGGATCTGGTCCGATGCCAGCAGCTCACTATAACCTCCAAGTGTTTGCAAACCATGTGGCGATCGAGTCGGACTACACGGTTTGGTTTAACGTTCGCCAATTCGTTATGGAAAATCTTCGTTAAACTCTGCAATTAATCATAGAAAACACCCTCCTCATGGAGGGTGTTTTTTTATCTAATTATTTTTATTTAAAATCGATTGCGGGCATCACGGTAGTGAGAAAACTGCTGCAGATTTTCGGCAAATAAAAAGGGGTTTGTGTTGAGTTCTTCGCTCAACGTTAGTGGTACAGTAAATTCACCTTTTTCTCGAATAGTGAGGCAGTTTTTCAAGCGCTCTTTGATGGCGTCGTGGTTTGGGAGGATCGTTTCACAAAATCGCCCGTTATTGACGGTGTATTCATGGGTACAGAAAACTTTGGTTTGTGGTGTCAGTGTTTTCAGTCTCTGCAGCGATCTAAACATGTCTTCATAGGTTCCTTCGAAGACTCTTCCGCAGCCCATGCCAAACAGAACATCCCCCGTGAAGGCTATGTGCTGGTTGGTGGAAATAAATGCAATGTGACCGGTGGTGTGTCCAGGAAGCTGCCAGACGTCAAAATCAATGCCAATGACTGTGATTTGACTACCGTCAGTTACTGTTTGAGATAACGGTGGTAAGCGGTGGCGGTCTCCTAGAAATCCAATAACTTCAGTCTTTGGGTAAAGAGACGTTAGTTCTTTTACGCCGCCTGTGTGATCAGCATGGTGATGAGTGATTAGAATATGACTGAGATTCAGGTTGTGAGACTTGAGGAACTGAACAACCGCATCTGCCTCCGCGGGATCAATCACCGCAGCACTGCTGTCTTTCACCAGTACATGAATAAAGTTGTCGGTTAGTACAGGTAAGCTTTTAACGGTTAGAGAAATCATAGGATGGGATCCTGGTTTAGGTGTCAGAGATCATTACAGGTTGTTTGCTAAGTCTGCACAACAGGTTTATCGAGATCTCCGTAAGATATTGAAATTACTGTTATCTATCCTTGGGCCGGTCTTTGCATTCAGCTGTACACGCTTGACTGCATTGTCGTTTTTAAGGAGTGGATAAACCATGAAAACCTTGATCTCCCCGCTGAGTCCGTCTGTCGCAACCCACGCTTTGATCGTTGGGTTTACATTACTCGCCGTTTCATGTCGGTTAAAACCGATGGATGATATCGGAGCTGGCGCTGGAGTATCGCGCGTGTCATCGGTATCAATGCCGATTCCTGCAAAGCTAAAACCTTATATGGGTGACGACAAGGTCAACGCTTGGGCCCTTTCCGTCATGGGTGGAACCTGTGCAAACGGAACGACGACGCCCGTAAGCCACAAAGAAAAGTTTGGTCTATTCACCGGATCAGATGTTTTGATCAATGAAAAAATTACAGCTAACTGCGCTTACACGTTTGTCTTGTCTTTGGGCAAAGCCAATGCTGACAAAACAAAGCTTGAGACGATTTATTTAACAAACGATATGGACGGGAAAAGAACCGAAATCACCGCTGACCAGAACAAGGGCGGAAAGGTTCCAGTATCTGTATTGCTATATTTCACTGCTGACGGCACGGCAGCCTTAGGTGCTCAATCAGGGGTTCCTCTTGATCCGACGCCATCAACATCCAGTAATACCCTGACGCCAAGCGGTACAAGCAATGGAACATCGCCGTTGCCAAACTCGTCTGGTCCGATCAGCAATAACTCAGACCAGCCCGCGACAAATCCAGAGCTTACAGCAGACCCAAATTGCTATAAGGGTGATGCGGTGATTTGTAAGATTGAATATTTGATTGCACAAAAGACCAATGCTTACCGCAGACAGTCCGGTCTTCGTGAGTTGGCGTATGATCCAAAGATTTCCTTTGTTTCCCGTGATTGGTCCAAAAAGCAGGCTGCCCGGGGTGACATTGGACACGAGGGTTTTCCAGGCTCTCGTTTAGCTGTGTATCGCCAGGAGTTTAACACGTCAGTATCCATGTCAGCAGAGAACGTGGCCTATAATTTCTGTAGTCGCGGAAACGAAGATGCCGCTGCATCAGCATTCGTAAACCAGTGGTGGAATAGCTCTGGTCACCGCCGCAATATGCTGGGTGGATTTAGTGCCATTGGTGTTGGTGTACATAGAGACTCTCGCGGCGCCTGCTACGGTACTCAGATTTTTAGATAATTCTTTTATAACATATTCATCGCATTTTTACGTCAAAGTGACCCTTAAGATAGACGCCCCCAAGATTCAGTTCGTGGGGGCTTACTTCTATGCTGACAATCCGCTGACGGAATGTGGACTCTACAACATGATGAATTTCAGAAATAAGCTGGGGCCCGCGTCCCTTGGAGTGATGGCCTTTGCCGGTGATAATTCTGATGTCTACAGATTGTCCCTTGGCTTGGCTTAGGATGTCGTGGATTGTTCTAACAACATAAGCTTGAGCATCCGCTACAGTCATGCCGTGAAGATCAATCGTATGCCGGCTGGCTGATTTTTGTGTGCGTTGGGCGTTTTTAATTTTTTCGAGTTCTTGTTCAGAGTCTTTGGGCTGGAACTTCTGCTTTTGAACAGCTTCCAGGAAGAGGTGGGCCTCTTGCTCCTCGCGAAGGCGGGCGTTCTGCTCGCTTTGATCCTGAATCTCCTCTTCCTCCTCCCACTCGGGAGTGAAGGTTTTCTTTGGCTTTGAGGGTTTTTTGGGTGGCTGACTCATGAATTCATCATAGCTGCTTTAGCTGGTGATGGGTATCCAGTATTTTGTTGAGGAGGAATTGGGATGACGTCAGCCTTTGAAATTTTTGGCACAAAGGCATCTTTGACCAGGATGGAGTGAGCTCCGCTGCTGCTTTGTAGCTTTCCTGATACACATAAAAATGATTGTCCTGATATTTTGTGACCAATGCGCTGTAATACTTCAGGTGTGATGGCAAGATTGAAAAATCCTGTTTCGTCCTCCAGGGTAATAAACATCATGCCGTTGGCACTTGGTGGTCTTTGCTGAATCAAGATCATCCCAAAGACGGTGATGACCTGATTAGGGATCATGTCTTCGATAGTTTTAGCGAGTTTAAGCTTTGATGTTGGCACCTCATAGCACCAAGCTTCATCACGAATAAACTGAGCCGGATGTGCATATAGACAGGTCTGAAAGCTGGCAAAATCTTGCTGAATGGATTCTTCCCGTGTCTCCTCGGGTAGCCGTGAAGAAAGGTCTATATCTTCGAGCCACTGAGCGTGTGGTGCAGCGGCAGCAATCCATACAGCCGATCGCCGCGATAGTCCAAAGACCGCAAAGCTATTGGCTGCGGCCAGTGCCGTAAGATCGTGGCGAGGAATTTTAGTGTGCTGGAGAAAGTGCTCCCAAGAGGTCCACGGTCCGAGGCGTTTTCTGGTGCGTTCAATTTGCTCTCCAGATTTTTTAGAAAGACCTGTGATCAGTCCAAAGCCTAGACGAATGGCAAAGTCTCTCGTGCTTCCTGGTGACAGGGGCTCTAATGTTGACGCCCAGCTGGACTGATTGACGCATACCGGAAGCACAGCTATCCCTTGTCTTCTAGCGGCTTGTACGAGTGCATGAGGCGAATAAAATCCCATGGGTTGTGAGTTTAACAATGCTGCAAAAAAGGCCGCTGGATAATGACACTTAAGATAAGACGATGCATACGCAAGTAGCGCAAACGATACCGAGTGCGATTCTGGAAATCCATATTCGGCGAAGCCTTTCATCTGTGCCAAGATGGCCTCTGCAAAGTCAGGGGCAATGCCATTTTTTTGCATACCGATAGCCAGTTTATTGAGCCGTGGGTTGATATCTCCACGCATGGACCATGCACCCATGTTTTTACGCAGCTCGTTGGCTTCTCCCGGAGAGAAATCTCCAATCGCCATGGCAATGCGCATGACTTGTTCCTGGAAGATGGGAATCCCTAAGGTGCGGTGAAGGATGGGCCTTAGTCTTTCATCTGGATAAGTGACAGGCTCAAGACCATGGCGTCGACGCAAAAACGGATGCACCATGCCGCCTTGAATTGGTCCTGGACGAATGATGGCCACCTCAATCACAAGATCATAAAACGTCTTTGGCCTAAGTTTTGGCAGCATTGACATCTGAGCCCGTGATTCAATTTGAAAGGTACCGACCGTGTCTGCCCGTTGGATCATTTTATAGGTGGCAGGGTCCTCCTGGGGTATGGTGGCCAGTGTGAGTGGCTGCTGATACTGATGAGATACAAGACTAAGAGCCTTGCGGATTGCTGACAGCATGCCGAGAGCCAAGATATCAATTTTAAAAAAACCAAGATCTTCGATGTCGTCTTTGCACCACTGAATGACCGTTCGTCCTTCCATCGTCGCAGGTTCCTGGGGGACCAGTTGACATAGGGGACGGTCAGCGATCATGAAGCCACCTGAATGAATACCAAGATGACGGGGAAAACCCTTTAGCTCGCTGGTGAGCTCAAGCCACAGCTCCCAGGGTATGTCTTTGAGGGGAGAGTCTTCTTTTAGCTGTTCGACCACGTCTTTTATGGTTTTTCCTGCGTTCACCCTTGAAGCCATAAAATCACTGGCCTGTCCCAGGAGTTCATCAGGGATACCCAAAGCTTTTCCACAGGCACGAAGAGCCCCTTTTTTCCGGAATGTTATGACGTTAGCGACCATGGCGGATTTTTCTCGGCCGTAGCGCTTGTAGATGTATTGAATCACCTCTTCCCGGCGCTCATGCTCAAAATCCACGTCAATATCGGGTGGGTCTCCGCGTTCGACGCTGATAAAACGCTCAAATAAGAGATCAAACTTCATCGGATCAACAGCGGTAACTCCCAACACAAAACAAACAGCAGAGTTAGCCGCCGATCCCCTCCCCTGGCACAAAATGCTCTGCTTTCTTGCCCAGGCTACGATGTCCCAGACGGTTAGAAAGTAATCGGCAAAACCAAGGGTTTCGATCAGCTGCAGCTCATGCTCAATCAGAGAACGTACTTTTGGTGGTAGTGGCTGATCGTATGTTTCCTGGGCACCGGCCCAAGTGAGTGCAGTCAGATATGACTGCGCCGTATGTCCAGGAGGAATCATCTCTTTCGGATAGCGGTAACGAAGCTCAGCAAAAGAAAAGTGACACCGAGCCGCAAGCTCTTTTGAGTTTTGTATCGCTTGATCGAATAAGGGAAACTTTTGAAAGCGCTTATAAATATCATTTACAGTGAGTAGTGTGCGCTCATCATTAACAAATGTATGGGCGACGGCCTCATCGAGACGAAGATTGGTGCGAATAGCCGCCAGAATATCGCATAGCTTTTTCCGTGAGCGATCATGCATAAAAGGATCAAGTGAGACTAAAGGCTTGATCTCAAGATTTTTCTGTACACGGAGAGCGCGTTTACTCCAGATATCTTCTGAGGCTGAAAGATGGCAGCTAAACGCCATAAACGTATCATCTGCACTAAATAGGCTTTTAAGTGTCTGACATTGTGATTCCCACGCTGCAGGGTCTTTACGCAGCAAGCCGCGCATAGGAATAATGACGCTGAGATCTGTTAGGACCATGGATGATAGGTCCTCTAAAGATAGATAGGCGTTATGCTTCCCACCACGATGCGCACGCGTAAGTATTTGGCAAAGGTGTCCGTAGCCACTGGCTGAGCGTGCAATCAAGGCGATTGTGTTTTGCTGGATCACCGGCTCATGATGATCTTGGGTCAGATGAAGTTCGGCTCCGTAAAACAGTGCGGGCCTCGTGTTTTCATCCATCGATTTCCAATGGCGGTACGTGCGAGCAAGTCCGTAAGCGCCATCAAAGTCGCAGATAGCTAAGCCTGCATAAGCGTAATCTTTAGCAGTCTCAAGCATCTCGTGAGGGTGCGATGCTCCATGCAGAAAGCTAAAATTGGTGTGCGTGAGCCACTCAATCCAATGGGATGCTTCTTGTTTAACCGTAGAGTCCATGGAGACATAAACTCCCGTCGTCATTTTGAAAAACCCATTGTAATAGTCCGTCGTCGGTCATGCGCACATAGTAATTGCGACATGTCCCGCGCGGTGAGGGTGCCGTATCCGTCCACCAGGATGTGGCCAGACGCTCGCAAAATACCATGGCTGATGATTGATGCTTTTCGGCCAGTGGCTCTGGGTTGTCATACATAAACAAAGGGCGTCGTTGGTTCATGGCAAGCCTCGCAATATGTCCAAAAGGTATGTTTTGTAGGTCTTTTATGTTTTGTGAGTGTGTTGGTGTAAACGATCTTTCCGGAGACCAGTGATCGGTTGTGGTGTAGCTAACTAGAGGAACCGGAAGAGAATTTTCAAGATCTCTGAGCTGTGCAGACTCTGTGGATAAGTCGTCTTTAAATAGGCTTTGAACACTGGAAGGCATGATCAGTCGCTCAGCGACACTTACACTCCATTCTGTCACCGCATCATCACTCAAATATGTCTCGCCATCAGCCTCCGGTTTTTTCCGTGAGCGCATGGCGTTTTGCCAAGAATAGAAGGCCTGGAGCAGTGCTGTCTTGTGGTGGCCGGATTCGCGGTGGAGGGCATGCGGATGGCGGAACAAGACGGGGATGCGGAGGGATGGGCTGCAGGAAAAGGACAGCACCCACTCCAGGCTTACAACTCGTTCGCTGGACGTCCAGCAATTGAGATTGCAGATTTTATTAAGGTCTTCACACAGGAGTGGAGCGATGTGGTCCCACTCTCGTAGAGATGACTCAAGGTAGCGACTGATCTTTGGTGATTCTTTGTAAGTGACTCCTTGCCATGGAAATCCATCGATAAAGCTTTCATCAAAGAGAGATTTTTGTTTGCCCCACGTCCAATCCCAGGCGGTGGCAATCAGCTTGCCAAACCGGCGCTGCATGCCTGTGGCTTCTACATCAGCCATTTGGGAGATGTTAGAAAGGCGCATACGCTCAATCGTTTTAGTCATTGCAGAAAACGATGCTTGGATATTCTTGCTGCCAGTTGCAAGTAAGTGATCACGAAGCTCTCGACAAAGTGCTAGCCAGTTTGTCCAGCTAACGTCATGAAGAATTTTCCGTCCAAGGTGGCTTTGAACATCAAGAAAGCTTAGTGTCGGTCGTTCTAATGCAACCGACAAAGCGACTAGAGCCCGCCATGGATGATCAGCTATGGTGACGCATGAAGGTCGATGAGACAAACTCTCAAATAGCTTCGGTAAAAACTCGATAAACGAGAGGTCTTGCTCGGCAGCGATTTGTGTCCAGTACTGAGTCACGTGACTCAGATCAAGAATATACGTATGACGATTCCACTGCATCACCCGTGGTGTGATGCTCAGGAAATCTCCGCCATCTGGCGCATCCGTATAAACAGCTACAAAGCTGCTTAGGCGGGATGCGCCAGACAATGCGGACGAAAAGGGGAGGACGGGATACGTCATGATCAAACTCGTTTTTAAATGGGAAGCGACTGTTAAATAGATGCTTCATGGATCTATTTTGAAATTAGGATGCTGAAAAAATGATGAGACCTTCGTGGATCGATGGAGGCCGCGCACCGGTGTAATCTCCAAAATGTTTTGGTGCGCCGGCCTCCATATATTTAAGCGATACTTAGCTGCTGTGTTTGAGTCTCTTGGGTCCAAAAAGCCATCACGAGCGACAACAATGATCTTGCGATGCTGGCGCGCACATTGCGCCAAAAAGACATGATCGTCCGGTTTCAGAGGAGCTGGGTGATCGATGACAATGACCCGAAAGAGATCGTTTAACAGAGCAAACTTAAGATCGCCGACTGGTGACGCGGACCAGGCAAAGCGCAGGCGCTGCAGGTCGACGCCCAGGGCCTGCCAGGCTGGTGGGTACGCTGCGGGCTGCTGCCTTGCAGAGATCCACAAACACCAGTGCCTCTGTCCGTCGGAGGCTCCGGAGCTGGCGGCCGCTATAAATTGGACCAAGAGTCTGCGGCCTCCGTTGCCGAAGGGTATACCCATTTCCAAGAGGGTTCCAAATGCCAATCCACCACTGAAGAGCTCGTCCAAAGCGCTGATTCCAAAGCATAATTTCACCTCCTGAGGGTTGTTTGCGGTTGTGGCTGAGGTTACGGGCAAGGACTTTGGGTGGTTGCTACTTGCAGTTCGGATGCGGTTATCAGACAATATTTCTAAGACTTCAGCAGCTACCATAAAAGACTCCGTACCATACAAATGTATGGTATTACGTTTCGGCGATCTCTGTCAAGCCTCACGCCACACAATTCTTTAAAACCCCCACTCTGCAAGTGTTACATCGATTGTTGCATCGCCCCATTTGAGGTGATAGCGATGACTTGTATGGCACTTGATATGGTTAAAAAAAAAGCAGTAGTCGCAAATATTTATAAACGTGTTCCCAAAGGAGCGCGTTCTCTTTTGTCGCGATCGGTTTCAGAGCTTACTCCTCAGATGAGTGCTGCGAAATTTGATCACTTGATCACACAACTTCACGCAGAACTTCGTCGCAAGCATCTCGTTCATTTGAAAATTGATACATACTTGGGCGATGAATGGTTTTGCCCGAGTGGTACAACTGCAATCGCGATCCCCTTTTGGCTTGCTGATTCGCGCTTAAAACAGATTGAACAAAAGCTCATTGGTTTTGTCGAAGGTAGCAGTCGCGCGGAGTTTATGCGTCTCATGCGTCATGAAGCAGGACACTGTGTTGATCACGCTTACCGACTTTCAAAGCGAGACGACTGGCGCGCAGTTTTTGGAAATCCGAAGCGGAAATATGATCCCGACTCTGTTCCGACACTTTCGTCGCACCCAGATTACGTCACAAATCTTCCCGGGGGATACGCTCAGACTCATCCCGACGAAGATTTTGCTGAAACGTTTGCCGTCTGGCTTGACCCACATTCGCACTGGAAAAAAACCTACAGTAAATTTCCAGTGGCACTTAAAAAATTAGAATTTGTCGACAGGCTTATGCGTGACGTCGGCCTGGAAACCCCAAAGCGTGTATCAAAGCAAAGAATTTTTGATGCACGACGCATGCGACGAACACTCGCCTCATACTATGTTGGACGTTTGAAGAGTCTCAACGTTCATTGAGAGAGATCTAACCAGCCTGTTTTGAGCTACTCGTTAATTGCTGTTCAGCAAGAGATGCGGCGATGATGTCAGAGATGAGCTCTTGATACTGTATGCCGCTTGATTTTGCCGCTTTTGCAAAGTCATCGTCATGGGACAATGCAGGGTTGGGATTAGCTTCAAGAAATACTGGAAGTCCTTCTGTTGTCAGTCGCCAATCAATGCGAGCATAGCCGCGCAGACCAAGACTTTTGAAAATTTTAAGGCTTTGGGACGATAGCATCTCAAGTTGGGTTTTGGAGAGACTGGCTGCACGACTTGTCGAAATTCCCCAGCGCGCCCGGTAATTGTCGTCCCATTTTGCTTTGTAGGTCGCGATCATCGGCTCATCTTTTTCGAGGTTATCAAAGAAAAGCTCGCGCGGCGGAAGAGTTTCAACGATGCCGTTGCGATTAATCACGCCAATATATACTTCTCTGCCGTGAATAAATTCCTCAACGATCACGTCTGACTTTAGTTTGTGGGCGACCCAAGCGGCTCGATCTTCACAGTCCGTCCAATCATGTACGATGCTGGCCTTGGAAATGCCTTCGCTGGCTTCTCGGTCCAGAGGTTTTACGATTAAAGGGAAGTTCGCAACGAACGGTTCGAATTTGAAGTCGTCTCGCGAAAACATCTTAAATGCCGGGACTCGAATATTATCCCAGCCGGCAATTTTTTTGGTCGTTCCTTTGTCTTTGCAAAGATGAAGCGCTGCGGGACGTGATCCGGTGTAGGGAACTCCGGAAAGCTCAAGCAGAGATGCAATATCGCCTTCGTAAGACCTGCTTCCGCGGTAGGTTTCGCAGAGATTAAAAATAACATCAGGCTTTAGAGACAGGATCTTGCTGATAAGGCCTGGCATGTCATTAAACACGCCGTGGATGTGCAGTTCAAACCCGAGTCGCTTGATGGCGCGAACGACGTCGCGTTCTGTTGGACGATCGTCATGATCAATCAGGTAGCGAGGATCATCATGCTCCGAAACAGGTTCGGGCAAGTCGTATATGACCAGAACTCGCAAAGGAGGTCGTGCCATCGGACGTCCATCGTCTAGGGTTAATCTATCGTATTGATTAATTTTACATCATTACCGAGGCGACTGGAACCCTTAGCGGCCGTATCTCACCTGAAACGCGATGTCTCTTGGGACAACAATGGTTATATCAACGGGCTTTTTTACCAAAAGTTGCAAGTAGCTCTGATACATCGTGTGATATCCAGGCTGTCTAAGGAGTGGACTTGCAAGGTGTGAGTCCCACGAATTTTTTACGATGAGATAATCCAAAGCCGAGGATGGCTTGGCCATTTCAGCCAGCATTTCATCGCGAGGCACACTTCCAGGACGACCGCCTACATTCACGAAGTCGGTTACTAACACAACGTGCCCACCGTCTTGTTTAAACTCTCGATTTGGATCTTGCACTGAATAGGACGCGTCCCATTCATTAAAGGTTTCTTCATAAATCATGTAGCTCAATGGAATTGCTAGGCCACGTTCGAGCGTCAGTTTGATAGCTTTCACAATCTGATCGTAGCCTATGGTGGCATCCGGAATCATGTAGGTGTAATCGTCAACTGTAAATCCGGCGACATCTGCGATGAATTCTTTGGCGTCGTATGTTTTTTTCTCACCGCTTGGCGTCAGATAGTCGAACGTTGAAGGTGGTTTGCTGCCAAAAGCCTCTTTTTCCGCGAGAAGATCCACGATCATCTCCCAAGTTACTTTTGAGCGGCCATGTGTGTTCATGAGCTTTGCAAAGCCAGCATAGATATGTTGTAGCAAGGCAGTTTCCTGATCGCCGTCCCTAAACTTGTAGGACCACGAACTTTCGGGCACAACTCCGAAGTCTCGCACAAGCTGAAGTGCATTTCTTACTGAAAGACCAGGATTGTATAGTGGATTGAAAGTTACATCCCAACCTTCGAGATCTTCAAAAACCTTTTTCTTGACGAGGTCAGCATCAGCAACCTCTGCGGCCTCAACCTTCTGAGATAATGCATGTAGCTCTTCAGCCATGCGGTAAAATCCCAAGCTCTCTTCGCTTAAGTCCATCTGGATTCCTGTTTTGCGAAGTATGATGCTTTCAATCAGTCCGATTGTTGCGTAAGACCAACAAAAACCAACATGTCCCTGACTCTTTACTGGCGTTTGCGGAATGTCGACGGTTTTTGTCGACGTGCGTGCAATCTCGCCTCGGCTGCAAGCTGCGAGGGAAACGATCATTGCAAGCAAAGCAAGTGATTTGAGGCTCTTAATCATAAGTTGGTCCTTTATGGCGGTGATGCTGGGCGCAACCTACTCAAGCCAAGGGGGCCTGTAAAGAGAAAATAACAGCATTATTTTCAGTGGTTTAATGGCGTTTTGAGCGTGCCTCCGAGTCATGCCGGCGCATTCACGGGGCAACTTAGGGCATCAACTTGAGATTATGAGAGTCTTGAGTCCAAAGCATCCTGGGTAATTACTTCGGCAAACATCTGATCCCATTGATAAATTTAGCATTTCTTGATTGCGCTGAGTGAGCTGCCGATCCTTCTTGCACCGGACACAAGCTTTGAATGATTTTCATGTGGTTATTTATCATCGAGGAGCTTCTTCATGGCTGGACTACCATATTTCTCCACTGGTTTGGGTGTACTCAAATCAAATCAGGAAATGGAATTCCAGTATCGCCAAATGGATTTATATAGTCCTCGATTTAAACTGGCATTGATCCTCGTCTCCCTTTGCACTTGGATGTTCTACCTTATCACTCGCTACAAAACCATCCAGTCGCCCAACGTGGGGCTTTATTTTGGTTTGTTTCAGGGCTGGATTGTTTTTAATTATATATTGTTGGATGCGCGAAACCGTTGGCGTCTGTTCGCGAACTACATGACTCCGGTTTTCCCGGTCTTTATTCTATATATATTCATGGCGCTCTACGCACCTTACCTTCCTAACAAAGGTATGATTCTGCAGACGCAAGTCGTTCCCGTTTTGGTGATCATTGCCAGTTATGCTTTGGAAAAACTAAGTCCGGTCTACGCGATATTGACGGGTCTTGTTTCGTCTTTGTTTTTTCTCTACTTGCGCGCAAAAATACCGGCATTTGCGGAGTTACCAAATTGGCAGATCATAACCCAATTAAGCTTGGCAAATGGTCTAGGTGTTTTTATTTCTCTTGATCAAGGCATGATTGCCCGGACACAGTTTAAGCTTGAGAAGGACATCGAGAGAAAAAAGAGAGTCGCAGACAAACTGATTGCTCGCGTTTTCCCAGCTCAAGTTGCCCGTGAATTGAAGGCTACCGGGTCCAACATGGCACGTGATTACAAAAACGTGACAATTATGTTTGCTGATATTGTTAACTACACCAAGATCTCATCAGGCCTGCCGCCCAAGCAGCTGGTGGCTATGCTACACGAGTTGTTCAACCAGTTTGATCGACTTGCTGATCACTACGGTGTTGAAAAAATAAAGACTATTGGTGATGCGTATATGGCTGCCAGCGGATGCCCACAGAGTGCGCCAGATCACGCGCAGAGAATTGCGAGATTCTCTTTAGCTTTGATCAAACAGGTTGCGAAATTTAATCAAAAATTCGGAACAGACTTGAATATCAGGATCGGTATTCACTCTGGGCCAGTTATTGCTGGTGTTATAACCGGAAAGCGGATTAGCTTTGATATGTGGGGCGATGCTGTCAACGTTGCCAGTCGAGTTCAGACAAATGCTGATCCTGGTGAGATACTGGTTAGCGAAAAAACGGCAGAACTTCTTCAGCGCGAGTTTTCACTGTCCGATTTAAGATTTGCTGAGTTGAAGGGCCTAGGGCTTACAAAGGTCAGGCAACTTGTTTGCGAAGTCCGCAGTCCCAAACACTCGCTCAAATCATTGAGTCAACAGTCGGGTCTTTATCATCCAAAAGTTGCACTCAAAGTAGCAGTGTAGATTTTCACCAAAGATAAAAAATCAAAAGCTTCTTTGCAGTGCTACAACTCGTCCAATAACTTCAAATGAGCGATCTTCAGCAAAAACAGGTTTGAATTCTGGGTTTTCTGGTTTTAAAAACCAGCCACGTTGGCGATCTTTCATAAGGCGCTTGACGGTCGCTTCGCCTTCCAGGCGAGCCACGACAATTGAGTTAGTTGGTGCGGTCTGCTGACTGGCGACAACAAGCCAGTCTCCATCCATAATTCCGGCTCCGATCATGCTTTCACCCTTTGCGCGAAGCGCAAATAAAGCCGCACGCGGGGGTGTGGGTTTGGGTAGCATGCTAGTTGACATGCGAAGCGTTCCAATACGGTCTTCAATGGCTTCGATGGGGTTACCGGCTGGAACGGCGCCAAGGCATGGAAGTATGAGGGTAAACGGATCATCGTCTTCGCTGTCTTGCGCTGGAGTGATGTCCCGGCCCGCAACAGTTGGGACAATGGCGCGGGCAGCCTGTTTGGAGGGTTCCTCCAAAAAGCCCTTCCGTCGCAGTGCTGAGATCAGGTCCTGCGCACTACCTACTGCGGAGTATCCCATGAACTGACAGATTTCACGCAGTGTTGGGGCGCTGCCCGTTGACTCCATCGCAGAACGTATGAATGTCAGGGCTTTCATCTGGGTTGGTGTTAGCTTATCCATGTGATCGGTCTCCCAAATGGACTATAACGGCATACCATATAAAAGTATGGCATGTTTTGCTGCCAGAGGAAAGAGTAATCATCTTGGATGTTTTCAATCGCCAGAACGGGGATAAAAAAATCTCTGGAGTCGGCAGATCCTCCAGAGAATTTGATTAATGACTTGGTTTTTAAAGGGCAATTTTTTGGACAAAGTTGCGCTTAAAGTCACCTTTGTACGCTTCAACAGTAAACTCAATCACTGCTGGAGCGATCTGATTGCGTTTCATGAAGTTACCAGCATCGTAGCCAATTCTTTTCTTGATGACCTTGTAGCTTGCGCCAGGGGCGCGCATGGCAACCTGATCAAGCGCACTTGTTTCTAATTCAACCTCTCGAGACGCGAGGTTTGTGGGGCGGCTCGAGGGCGTAAACGCTGGGTCGATTTTTACGAGGGCCGTTTTGATTTCTGTGATGGCGCCACCAGATCCAACGGTTACGTCGACGCTACCTTGCTGCGATAGCGACTGTCCTCCCGCGAGGTTTTGCTTGAACGTAAATTTACGGGATGTGATTTTACCCGCGCCCTGCACCCCTCCGATGCGCTCTTCAGCGAACGAAGCCAATTGCAAGGAACGATCGACCTTGCTGAGACCCGTTAGCTTTAAAGCGTGCTCGGCGATTTGTTGCGATTCCTCTAATGATGGGACGGCGTCGCCTCTGGCATCTGCTGCGAGAAAGTTTTTCACCGTTAACGTTCCCGTTTTTTCATTGTAAGTTGCAACGCCTGTATTTGATGAGAAGGTGGTGATCCTGCCAGAAACTGACTTGGTTGCGCCGCCCCCAACCAATGACTTAGCAAATTTTTCGATGTTTAATTTGACGGGAACCAGCTTTAAAGCCGCCGGGATTGAGGACTTTAAAGAAGGGCCTTTGCTCGCTGCATATACTTTTCGATAGACCCAGGCTGATGCTGCGTTAGGACGTGATTGTGACTCAAAAGTCTTATTTTCCTCGATGTAGTCAGCTGCATCTTGCTCGCTTGACCCATAACAGAGGACGGCAGGGATATTATCAGCAGAAACCGATTCGGAGGCGTCCATGAATGCCTTAGACAGGGATGTACTGCCATCTTTCAGGTTGGCAAGGAGGTATTCGCCGTACTGGTCAGCGTCAGCCATATTGTTTGAATAGCCGAAAATACAATTAAGTCCTTTTGCAGCGTTTTTCCAGGTTCTCGTTGGGTTTTCTCCGCTCGACTCGGGGTAGTCGCCCGTTCCAATTTTTAAGCCTTGGCATGTGGAAAGGATGGTATAACGGCTCGTATTATTGCCAAGCTCTAAACTTGTGGTTGGAATGTAGCAGCCACCAGCATTTTTTGAACCTGCGAGTGCTTTGTAGACGCCGCTACTAGTGACGCCGTGACTGGCAATATAAGTGAGCAGACTAGCGTCGGCGCCATCAAATCCGTTGGATGCTTCGGACGAAGCTTTGTTATCACCATCTTTGATCCATTCGTTTTGGCGGACT
>JBIIGV010000007.1:0-47348 GCA_044236265.1 Oligoflexales bacterium | reverse complement strand
CGCCAAAAAACCGCATGGTAAAATTCAACTGCCGCAAATAACTCTCGAGTGTCTTTATTGACTTTAAGGAGCTCGCGTCGTCGCCTGTTGACCATGACAGCTCACCGTGACCACGAGTAAAATAGAGAACTTTCTTCTTCTCTGTGACGGCGAGTAAAGCCTTCTGAAATTCAGAATCAAGACTCCGCAGGGTCTTCCGCGCCGATGCTAAGTTCAAACCAATGTCAAAACGCTCAGTCTGCTCACCAGCCTTCAGCACGACGTAGCCATTGCGACTAACCCGAAACCTTTCAGCCTCCAGGGGCTGCAGTTCCACATCGTAATAATTCAAAGAAAGACGCGAGGACGCTTGGGTCAGGTGATTGAAATACATTTTTGCCTGAGACAACACCTCGTTACCCTGAGGGAAAAAGATACCAACCTGGATATCCTGACCTAAAGTATCGACCATTTTCCTTGTAGAATCACTAACAGACGTTGTCTTCAGATAGCTCAAATCCCAAACGATATTGCGCTTGGCAGCTGCATAATTCAAACAGGCAATAACGATGGCTAGCATACCTACTTTGAGCCAATCACGGGTCGCCATGCGCACCCGCTGCGGCTCAGCGTATACACCTCGACCATTACGCATACGAGCCCACTCGAAACCAATCGCCATAAAAAAGCCCAGCACAGCAGAGACCAACCAGCCAACCAAAAGAAGTTTTTCTACGAACGTAACTGGAGCAGGCTTTGTACCCATGACCTTTGCATAAGCAAGGTAGACCAAAGCTGAGAGCAGAAACAAGGCTTGCCAGATGATCGATAGCCTCCACACCGGCCACTCGCGCTCATAGCCCTGCTGCTTCGCCTTCCTTAGGCAGACGCCAGCTAGCAAAACCCCGCCGAGCAATGCAAAAATACCGAAACCGGTCAGCCACCAATGAGTCGCAGCGTCTGCAAAGTAGCGCTCTCCGACAAAAAACAAACAAGCGCCCATCACGGTCAGAACGAGCCTAAGGACTTCCGTAAGCTGATTAGTCATGTTCATTATTTTAACTCCTCATCCCTGACATCGTCGTCCAATGAGAGCACGCGTGGCACACTCAAGAAAAAACACCACTAAACCAACATAAAAGACCAAATCCTGAAGATTGATGATGCCATTGCTGAAAGGCGTGAAGTGGTCACTGTGAATGGCAAGCCAACTAAAAATGTCCCTGAACGGTTGGTCAACGACCTTAGCCAGCATCCAAAAAGTCAACAAGACAACCGTAAGAAATCCACCTCCAACAGCTGCAACCAATTGATTCGGCGCAAGTGTCGATGACAATAACGTGATTGAAATAGTGACCGCACTCAATAACATGAGGCAGACGTAGCCCGCCAAAACGTGACCAAATGAAATTTTCCCATGGACCAATATAAGTGCCGGCATATAGAGCGAAACCAGGTGCAGAACGCCTGCAAAAAGGAAGGCCGAAACAAATTTGCCGTAGATCACCTGACGCTCAGAAATCGGTGATGAGAATAACAAAACGATGGTTCCGTTCTGCTTTTCTTCTGCCATAAGCCGCATCGCTAGAAATATCCCCGCAACCATGCTCATACCACTTGAGAAATAGAAGAAGTCCGATAGAACATCAGCCGAAAGCTTGGGCTCATTTCCAACTGCAAACGCGTTAAACAAAAGACCATCAATAATCAAAACAGCAGCTACGATTACGTAACCCATCCACGTGTTAAAAAATGCACCCAACTCCCTACGAGCAATTTGCCACGTTTTACCCATGAGTGACCTCCGCTGACGTCTGAAGTTTGGACGATCTGACCAGACTCATAAAAATAGACTCAAGACCATCGCCATCGCGTCCTAGCTCTAGAAGCTGAGCTCCTGATGAGATGATGGCACGCGCGACCTCAGATCGAACATCTCCATCGCATTCTACGGTCAACAACTTACTATTTTTTTCAACACCCTGACCCTCGCTCACCTGACGAACGCCACTTATTTTTCGAATTTCCGCAAGGGAGACGTTACCCACGTACTGGGCCACAACTCGCATGGATCTGGCCACAGCCTTATCAAGCTCAGCTTCTTGCCCCTCGGCAACAAGGCGACCCTTATCAATTATCAGAATCCGATCACACGTTCTGGTAATCTCGGACAAAATATGACTCGATAGAATGACTGTGTGTTTACCACGTAAAGATAAAATCAAATCGCGCATCTCGACGATCTGGACCGGATCAAGCCCGTTGATCGGCTCATCCAAGATGATAATGGGTGGATCGTGAATAAGGGCTTGAGCAATGCCGACTCGCTGCCTGAAGCCATGGGAGAGCTCGCCTAGTGGTTGCCATGCCACCTCTTGCAGGTTTGTTTTTTTCAACACATTGGCAATGCGCTCATCAATGAGCCGGGGAGCTACATTTTTCAACTGCGCTACAAAGCGAAGATATGGGATGACTCGCATCTCTTCATAGAGCGGCGGCGTGTCTGGCAGATAACCGATCAACTCTCGGACTTTGTCGGCATCATCTTCGACAGAGTGCCCCCCCATAACCGCGCGCCCAGAGGATGGCAGCAAAAAAGTACCCAAAATTTTCAAAATCGTACTCTTACCGGCCCCGTTTAAGCCAAGTAGACCAACGATTTCACCCTCTTTGATATCAAAGCTCACGTCTCGCACGGCAGCGTGCGGCCCGTAGAACTTGGAAATGCCCCTGACTTCAATTAACGCCATATCAACCTTCCGCAATCATTGAATATGAGCACTTGTATTTGAGTTATCTCAACACTTTGCCAGCCCCCTTTTTTGACGTCAACAATTTGGTCAAAGTCCGGTGGCCGTTATAAAATAAGAGAGTCTAAAATTTAGTCGGGAGGCCCTATGTTCCATAAAGTTGACCACATGAAGATGACTTCGGTTGCAGTGATATTAGCTGCCGCATTATCTTCCTGCCGCACGGGCCTGAGACCCCAGACCAACCCCGGAGACCCCGTAGGTGTTGAAATTAAAGTCGTGGGCATGAAAGATGCTGATTTGGCCCGGTCAGAGTTGGTTTACACGCTTTCGGGCTGTGGTGCCGGAAACACCTCCGGAACGAAAGGCACGGAAAACCTCGTCAACTTCATGACTCAAAACCTGAGAAAAGACGATCGTTGTGACTTGAAAGTGCTTGCAGACAAGGCTGACGTCGGCGTTGCCAGCTGGTTCTCAGACCCAGGCTTATTGTACGACGCCCGAAGAATTGCGATTAACAGTGACTCCGGAAAACTGTCGGGCGTGGCTTTTGTCCAGCAATTGTATTCAACGCCACCATCAATCCAGGGAGTTCCAGCCTCCACCGTCTGGCAGCTAGAGGTCCCTGTCACCGGACCAAAAGCATTTTCGGGGCTTTGCACCTGCTCAATTTCATGCCAACCGTCGTTAGCCAATAACGTGACGAAGCTTGACGTCCAACAGGTACCGAACGCAGGGACATGTAGCTTTGCAAATGTCACCAAGGCTGATGCTGCAAGGACCCAGTGCGGCAAACTCATGGTGCAGTGTGGATCCGAATTCTTCGTAGGCAGCTGGCCTAACGGCGCAATCTTTGACGGCAACCTAGCCAAATTGCAAACCGCGCCAGCACTTCCCATCGTTGCAGGTGTGCCCGAAGAAATCAGCGATACGAGTATTGAAGTTGTTATCCCAAAATAATGCGCAAAGCAAAACCGGCGTCGGACTTATCCGACGCCGGTTTTCTATTTGTGGTCTCAAGCAAAGCGGCTATGCCGCGTGCTGATAGCGCTTACGTGACTCAGGGAGCTGACATCGATATCAAAACTTTTGGACTCAGATCTTTTAGCCTTTGCCATTTTCTGAACTGGACGGGTTTGGTCAAGCACATGGAAATCACTCAACTGGTAATCAACATCTGACTTAGAAGCGCCAGTGTCCCAATCATACTGGAGCTCCGCTGCGAACTTACGCAGACGACGAGCATTTGACCAACGAACGAGCACGAACGGGAAGATAATTGCAAACAAAGCAGCGGCAAACATACCACCCATCATCATCTCTTTGTGGTAACGCTTAGGAGCAACGCCGGAAACTTGAATCGATGTCATGGATTTCCAAGCGGCTTCGTAGCTTGCTGGATTTGCAAAGTTGCTTGCCAAATCGGTATACGTCATCAAATAGGATTTAGAGTCGCCAGAAACAACAACCTGCATTTGCATCATCTGATAGTTGTTTAGCGTAAACTGCGAGAACAAAATCAACCCATCACCCTTGCCCTTGTAGTCAAAAAACTTGTGATCGGTGAATGTCAAATCTGATGAAGCAAGCCCTTTTGAATACATTTTCGAGACTTCACCTTTCAACTCAGCAACGGCTGCCTCGTCAATCGGTCGCGCTTGATTCATCGTCAAAAGTGTCAGATTTCTCGCAAATACGGGCTTAGAATAATCGATCTCTCCAGTCTGAGGAGGCAATACTTCCTTCATCACAAGGGACATGCCCATGGACTTGCGCTCAATTTTCCAGCCCGCGATGGGTGCAATCGATAAACCCTCACCCAAATCAATCACAGAACCGTTGGAAATTTCATCTGCAACTACAGCCGACTCAGCCGTCTGAGATGTAGCCGTAGCCTGCGATGATTGAGTCAAATCTTCGGCAGAGATCGCCACGGAGGCAAATCCCATAAGCCCGCTGAGAGCAAGAAGTGATGTCAAAATTTTTGCTTTGGTTGGACGAAGCCAGGATGGAATAGCATTTCGATTCATTTGGAAATCACCTCAACAGCAAGAGTTAGTCAGCAACAGCTAAGAGCACCAATCCCTTCTCTTCGAAGGAATGTGATAGTGTTATACAAAATTTTTAAAGATTGTAAAGGTTTTTTATTGATTTTTATAAAATATTATCATTGCCGGCTGACAAAATAAAATATACAGTCGTTTCAGTGAGTTAGACAAAGGACCCTGAGCAATGCAACCAACGGTAATGATTGAAAATTTTGGACCAGCCCCCGTCCCCACCATCTATGGAATTGGGCGTAACTACCTAGAACATGCGAAAGAACTGGGAAATGCACCGCCTGTTGGGGAGCCAGTTGTCTTTCTAAAGGCCCCCTCCTCTTTAAGACCCCTGGCAAGCGGGAAAATGGGTTTTTCAGACGCTGCATTTCACTACGAGGCCGAGCTTGTTCTGCGGATCGGCCAGACCACAGCGGTTGGCACCAAAGGGGTCGGCTGGGACATTGTGGATGCTATAGGACTTGGTATTGATATCACCCGCCGTGAGAAGCAGGCTGAGCTTAAAGCCAAAGGTTTACCATGGACATTGGCTAAAAGTTTTTCTGGGGCCTCGGTCGTAAGCCCCTTGGTGCGACTCTCCGAGTGCGAAACAAAAGAGAGTTTCCGCTTCAAGTTTTATCTAAACGACGAGCTGAAACAAACTGGTGACACAGCTCAAATGATATTCTCTGTGCCGCAGATTCTAGATTTTCTATTGTCGTTCAACACTCTGCTACCTGGAGATCTAATTTTCACGGGCACCCCGTCCGGAGTGGGACCCATTAAAAAAGGCGATAAATTTTCACTCGAACTATTCGCGCCCCACCGCCAATGGTTCGGTGTTCTCTGAGGACGTCAAATTTTGGAGAACAATGATTAGCGAGCTAATGCAGCTGCGCCAAATAGGGCTTTCAAATCCTGATCGTTAAAGGCAAGTCCGAGACCGCCAAACGGTACTGGACCTCTTTGCTCCTCGTAGGTTCTCGGATTTTTCTTGCGAGTAATGTCGTCGACGCCCGCCATTAAGTAGATATGATCAAAGAACAGAACTTGTAAGTAAGCCTTCAAACGGGCGACTCTGCGCCATTCGTTATCGTAGGTCTTGAAGTCAAAGGCTTCAAGAGAGAGTCTGATCCGGTCGCGGAAAAAATGCATATCCACAGCGCCACCACCAGTGCTTTCAAACAACCCGAGACGAGCCGTCACGAAGTACCAGCGCTTCGCCAATTGCAAATTGAAACGTATCGACTTACGCTCCGTAATGCGCTCGCGACTCTTAGATGTTGCAGGCGCGTTTTCGCCTGCAGGAACATCGGCCAAGTCCTCGGTCGTTGTATCACGAATGTTCTCCTGCCCGTCAGTCATACCAACGAGATAAAAACGGTCCGGACGGGTTTTGAAAATAACGTTAAAATAGGTCTGCCCGCTTCTGTCGGCTCGCCCCTCTCCATGCGTATCAACAATTAACTGCATCTTCGTGGCCGGCGATAGGACCTGACGTAGTTCTTTAACGGCTGACTCAATCTCGTGAATAGCGGCATCGTCGTTCACAAGTTTTCCGATCGTGCCCTCGCCCTTCTCGATTTTCTCACTAATCAGTCGTATGTTCTTCGTCGCACTTTTAACTTCACTCATGCTGTCGTCAAAAGATGCAATAATACGGTTGAGACGCTCTTTATTTGAGTCATCCAGAACATCCCCGAGGGTGCCAGTGATTTTTTTAAGGTTACCAAGAGACTTATCAAGGTTCATGACAATATTCTTCATAGAATCTGGATTATCGCCAATAGCGCCTCGAATCGACGCACCTGTGGAGCGCAAATCGGCTGTCAGAGTTTCAATATTGTCGAGGATGTTGCGCAGTGACGACTCGCCTTCGTCGTTACCGACAACATTTGAAATCGTACCAGTTATTTTTTTGACGTCTTTGCCAATATTACCCAGAAGTGACATGACGCCCTGCATATCGAGTTGATCTTCAGATTTCGGGATTAAGCCACCCTCTGGAATGAACTGCCCGGTATCTTCTACACGAATGATTTCCAGATAAACATCACCCAACAAGCCTCGGGTTCTAACCTCGATTTTACTCCCAACGGGAAGCTTCACATGGGAATCAATCTCTACGACTATGCGCGTGTTATTGATATCCAACTCTACCGCTTTAACTTTCCCGATGGTAACACCGTTGGTCTTAACGTGAGTTTTAGGAATGATTCCTGCAGCGTCCTTTAGAACAGTGTAATACTGCTTGCGAGTCGTATCTTTTAAGAGATTGGGATTCAGCACGAAGAGCATATAGCCGAGCGTGAAGAGGGCCACAATCGTGAACACCCCTACCTTAAACTCTGTTCCCATTTGTTTCCACATACCCGGCTCTCCAATTTGGCCTTCAATTCATCGGAACAATCAATCGCGTCTTTAGTCGCACACCATGAGCTTCATCATGGTAATTTCATAAAAACTCCATTGGACCGGAAACTTTTCCGCTAAAAAACTGTCTTACGACCGGATCCTTTGTCGTTTTGAAGTCTTCTGGGGATCCCGCCAACGCAACCTTGCCTTTGTACAAAAAAACAATATATTCGGCAGTGCCCAGGGCAGCTTTTAAGTCATGGGAAATCACAATCGAGGTGATCCCCTGAATTTCCTTATTTACATGAACTATCAGCTCATCAATCATTTCTGACACCAACGGATCCATGCCCGTTGTTGGCTCGTCATAAAGGATAATCTCCGGCTTTGAGACCAAAGCTCGTGCAAGCCCCACTCGCTTTTTCTCGCCTGTCGACAGTTCCGTTGGGTATTTGTGCTGCATATTGGGAAGTCCAACCTGCTCAAGCACCCTCTCTACCCGCTTGAGCATCTCCGCAAGGGGCATGTTCGTGTGCTCTTTCAGCGGAAAAATCACATTCTGCCCAACAGTCATCGAATCAAAAAGAGCGGCATGTTGAAAGAGCATACCGAACTTCTTTCTGTATTCTCGAAGTTGTTCGTCCTCAAAATCAGTGATGTCCTCTCCGTTGACGACAATACGTCCTTCATCAGGCTTCAGAAGTCCCATAATGTGTTTAATGGTCACCGATTTACCTTCGCCTGATTTGCCGACTATAAAGGTGATTTTTCCTCTTGGAATGGAAATGTCGAGATGGTCGAGAACTGCTCGCTTATTGAATTTTTTAGTCACATTCTTGAACTCAATGATAGATCCCATAATCACAACCTCAATTGGACGTAAGTGATTACAACATCACAAAGCAAAATAATGAGAAGCGTCGTCACAACCGACATCGTCGTCGCACGGCCAACGCCCTTTGCACCACCACTTGCATGCAACCCGTATCGACATGCCATCGTCGAAATGATGATCGAGAAAATAAAAGCCTTTTCCAAACCATTCATAATGTCACGGGGTTCAACAAGCCATTTAATCCGATCAATGAAAATCCCGACGTCCACGTCGAAAACCGCCACGCCCATCGTGAAAGCGCCAAATGTTCCGATAAAAATAAACACACCACACAACAACGGAATAATCATCATCGCTGCAATCGTGCGCGGCACAACAAGGTAATTGATTGGATCAACAGCCATCGCTTCCATCGCATCAACTTGCTCGTTAACACGCATAGTGGCAATTTCAGCGGTCATGGCTGACCCGGCACGTCCAGTCAGAAGAAACGCCGTCATTAACGGCGCCATTTCTCTGGTGAGTGCCTTTGCCGTTGCAGCTCCCATAATACTCTCAGCGCGGAAAATCTGGAAAATGCCACCAATCTGCAGGGCAAATACAGCGCCAGTAAAAAAACCGGTGAGCAGGATAATATTAAGCGATTGATTTCCAATGAATTCCAACTGTTGGAAAATAAGCTCCCAGCGCATGGGACGCTGAACAGTTTGCTTTGCAATCTCGTAGAGGTAGAGGCCGTAGGCACCGAGATCGTGAAGGCGCTGCAGCGCAATTTTTCCAATCGCGCTTACTGGATCTACCAGTAACGTTTCTCGCCAGGTACTCGCCAACAATCTCGCCATGCCCCGGAAACCTCGCTTTACAATAAACTATATATTTCCAATAGTTATTGTATCCGGGATAGCTGCCATAGGACACTAGGCACAAGCTGCCCAGTTTGATCGAACTTGAGACATCAGGTTATCGAGCGTCCAAAAAGCTCCGAGAACTTCAAAATTCCGACAATCGAGTGTATGTCATCAGTCTGTTCATCCACCCGAAGCTGCCAAATGCTTGCAGACTCCTGGTTACCGTGGATTTCCTCAGCCAAATTTTCAATGATTGAATCTTCTGATTTGGCGCGAGCTCTAAGAATCGTCAGTTCATCTGCAGAATTCTTTTTAAGGTCGTCAATGACGGGACGTGGGAGACATCTGTTAAAAACAGCTCCATCAAGCGCATACCCCATCTGGCGCAATTCATTGCTGAGCGCGCCTGCGGCCCGAGCGGCAGCCTTCTGAGGAACGCAAACCAGCACAAAACTTGTTGATTCACGGCGAAGAATTTCCAAAACCCTTTCACCAGAACGATGGAAGCCCTCGATGACTTCCTGCATCAGCAAGATAAACTCTCCGAAGCTTCGCAGTGCTCCAAATCCAGTGATACTCGTTACTCCACCTAAAACCTTCTCACTAATTGAGGCCACTCCGCCAAGACCAATCCGTCCGGCCATAACAATAGGCTTGAGCAAGCGACTCATGACCTTGTTATCTACAAAAGCCGACAAAACATTGGGTCTAGCCAAAAAGTCCAAAGCATGGGAATCCGGCGGTGTATCCAAAACAATCAAATCCCAGTCAGGGCTCTCTGATAACTCCTGCAGTCGAGCCAACGCCATGTACTCCAGCGGGCCACTGAGGTTTGTAGATGCTGATATGTACAATGGGTCTCGCAGTATCTTATCCGCAATATGGGGAGAGGGAGCATGCTTACGAACCATGCTGTCGAAGACAGCCTTTTGATCCAACATTGCAGCGTGCAATACACCCTTGATACCGCTTGATTCAGGAAACACGACTGGCCGCAGTTCATGGCCCAACTCAATCCCCAAAGCAGCCGCAAGACGCTTTGCGGGGTCAATACTAAGAAGCGCTACGCGCCTTCCTAGTCGAGCTCCGTGAATTGCCAAAGCTACCGATGACGTCGTCTTGCCAACCCCTCCGGCTCCAATCACGATGACGACACGCTGGCTTTTAAGCATTCTCTCAACCGGCGATCCTTCAATAATTGTCGTACGGGACTTACTACCTACAGAGTCAGTCATGACGCTCCTCCGAATAGTCTCGATACCGTTGTCTCATCCAGTGGCTCTGAAATTGATCCAAGCTCAGGCAAGAGAATCAGGGGCAATAAACGTAATTTATCACTTTGAGCCTTGCTTTCTGCAAACCTGGACAAAGCAGCCGCCTGCCGCCTCAGCCTTTCATCCAAGAATGAAAATGCAGCCGACCGCGAACCATTTGCATTTAAGGATGTCAGACAGCGATTCATCACAACCGCACTCAGCGCAACTGGAGACCTCGCGATTAGCTGTGGCAAAAAATCAAGAGTTTCGTTAACAACGAGTTCCTCGGGTATACCAACATAGATCGTGCCGCAAAGTTTTGAGTCGGCGAGCCAATCTCTAACCATCGTTGTTAATCGAACAATTGGTCCGGCCAAACCGGACTTCAGCACGGCATCCGGTGTGGTCATCAAACTCATGAAGTGACCAGATGCGTATGCGTCCATAATAATCAAATCAGGACGCAGCTTCGGGGACTCGTTCATTGCATAGTAGATTCGTCCTAAAAGCATTAACTCGGCGAAGCCAGGTATTGTGGTAAAAAAGCTATGAACTATCTTATTTGATAGAATCACGTCCAACAGAGACGACTTCATCAGGTGCTTTGTTATAAAGTCTCGGAAGTTTCCACCTGCCGTAAAATTCGCAGCCCCGAGATTCCCCGACCAGAGCTCTTCGTGGCCAATATCTTTCAGGCCAAGTAGCGGCCCCACCTGCTCTACCGCAGATTGCTCTACAACCAAAACCCGCCGTCCCAGCGCCTCAGCTCTTTTGGCTAGAGCACAAGTGAGCAATGTTTTACCGATGCCACCCTTACCGGTGACCAATAAAAATTTCTTGCTTTGAAGCAAGTCGTCGATGAAGCTCTGTGAATTCACGCAACACGCCTTGTAATCGCAACATAATAACGCGGAAGCAACTTATCTTGTACCGCGGTTTCAAGTAATTTGGTAGCAGACTTTGACTGTGCCATGGCCTGACTTCGCTTACCCGCTGCCGTCATAAACATCTTTGCTCCGCCATCGATTCGACTGGTATCATAGCTGACGAGGAATACATTGTCTTGTCCCATGGGAGCAAAAACCTCCCAATAACGCAAATCCCGACCGTCCCGCATGCGCAGAGACGCCTGATTAAATGCCGTGACTCGATTCTCTACGCCTAGCACGACTGGACGCGCCTGACCGTAATGACCGGATGCAACAATATCGCCATCCTTTTCAAATAGACTATATGCAAAAAGAATCTCATCCATACGGCCTGCCAGACCACTTGAGTTGAGTACACCTTGAAGGAATATTCGAACATCAGTGACCTCGCTACGCGCCTGACCAAGCATATTGATCATTTCGCGGGTTATAAACACCTGATACATCAATAAAGCGGCAAAACGGTCTCTCTCCAAGACATCGCCCTTCACACAACAGTAGACTACAAGATATTGTGTGTTGCCCCACTTCAGACCGAGATACCAGCTAGCTTCACGTTCTTTTCGAAGGCTCCCAACCAACTGGATATCCAGCCATGGAGCTGGCTCAAAATAAACACCACCCATAACAGACAAATCAGCGGGCACTCCACGCTCTGTGCTGTCCAAATAATCGCGTAGCGGAAGAAACTTCTGCGCTAGTAACCAACCCACATGCGCACCAATGGCATCAAATTCACGCTTTAGCCAATGGAAATCCTGCGGCGCATCAGTGCCAATATCCGTAATCACAATCAGCCCTATGGTTTCACCACCAGCACGAATCGGAATCAAGCACTGCATAGAGCCTGAGGATATGGACTTTGAAGACTGACTACGCGCGGGGCTGTCTACACCTCCGGTCGAGGAGAACATTTCAGGTCGAAGCGTTAAGTCAGATCCACTAGCTTGTAATACTTGTGTTGATCCCAGATCCTCTTCAGGAACAAAAGTCTTCTCCAAAGATTCTGCGCCATAAGCGGTCTGATCGCCACGTATGGTCATTCCGGATCCAGACAGATGAAGAACTAACGTCGAGCGTATTGTGAAATAAGGAAAAACTGATTTCAACATGTCTGAAGATTCTGCCGCACCCAGGGTGGAAAGCAACACAGGATCCGTCTTAACGCCATCTGACAGAACAATCATATATGGCGAGTCTGGATATACCGACTTCAGCACATCGATAGTGCCATTCAAGTCAACTCTACTTTCAGAATCATTATTAACAGCCGACACCAAAAAATCCAGATGTCGGCTGACAAGCTCGAGAGAAACACCGAGAGCTGGGCCTACATCAGACTGGGCTAGCTCTGGCCGAACGAGCTCGACAGCCGGCTGAACGCCCAAGTTTTCCATAACTCGCTGTATATAGAAAACCAGTCCAGACAAATCATTCTCATCAGCAATTTTCAGAGATAGATCAAGATAATCAGAACGACTTCGTTGCCCGCGACTCAGCAGATGAGCTCCAAACCATAAATAGCAAAGAGACTGAACAAGAATATTGCCCTCAACCTTCGCCTCTCGCAACGCGTCATCATAAATTTTTCTGATGCTTTTAGAACCGACAAGCTCACCACATCGAGCTCTAATCATTGACTGTACGGTTCGTCTGTGAAAAATCCTTGTCGCAAAAGGCTGGCGTTCGCCCAACAAACTAAGCCATCTGAACATTTCAGCATTACGCATAACTTGCTTCCCGTATTCCATCTCAAAGAAAACCGGGAACACCAGCAAAAACATCCCAACAAAGTCCTCCTGCCAAGCCGAAAGAACTTCAGAACGTGGAGCGTAAACAAATTGTTTTACAACTTTCGAAAAGCCCTCACGGGCATGATCATCCTCTCCGCGAGCAAAAACAAGTAGCGTCGTCACAATATTGCTAAATAGATCCTCGCGACCACCGACAGCCCGCCGACGACGCAAATAATCCTCGCCAATTTTAACCAGTCGCTGCCTTCGCCCTCTCAGCAGAAGCCCGAAGAGCAGCAAAGACATAGACATCGGACTAATCCAATTGCGTGTAGGTACCGTCAGTCGAACCTCGGAATTCAGTTGTTCGACTGCATCAAAATTTCCAACCAAAAGCTCCAGATACTGCTTGAACACAACAAGCTGAGCGTAAGCGATCCGATCCTGCTCGGAATCGATTTTTTGGAACGCCTCTTTCACATGAAACGCGACATCATCAAGACGACCCTTCACATAATCAACCGTCATCGCACGAGTCAAGGAGACGTAACCGGAGGCGCGAGGCAGCCCACCTTGGCGACTAATCTTATCGGCCAGATCAAAAAGCTTGTACGAACTTCCGATAGCCCCAAGGGATGCTAACTGCCCAGCTCGCTCAGCAATAATCTTTATGGCTACAGAAACGGGTGCGCGCCCCTCTAGAACATCACCACGAGCAGCCGCATGCGCAGACTCAGAAAGTGCCCGGTCATGTCGACTGGATGCTAATGCCAACAAAAACCGAAGTCTTGCCTGTGAAAAATGTACATCAGCACCATCCCCAAGTTTTTGACGTCCCGCCCAGCATTTCTTTAAACCTGCCACCAAGGGGGCCCCAGGGCTCCCTGCTAATAGAGCATCCGTCAACATACCCACAAAGAACTTAAGTCTATCGAGCCAACCAATTTTTGGAAGCAGCAAACCACGCGCTTCCAAGCCTTTTCGAATCCAAGATAAAGACTCAGAAACATTTCCACAAACCAGATGGAGCTGAGATGCTTTGGCAGCCGCTGAAGAAAACTCCGACTTTGACATGGGCTGCTGTAACAATTCAGCATAACGTTGCAATGCAATTTTAAAGTTTGTCTGGCCCGCATTAACATCTGCAAGACGCTCAATAATTTTTCGTCGAATAGAAGGATCAACCTTCGGAATCGTCTTTTGGTCAATTATCTCAAGAGCGATCCGATAATAGTTGTTAGCAGCCGTCCACCCTTGCTTTAGCCGGATTGCGTCACCAGCCTTCATATTAAACGTTAATGCCTGCTGCTCAATTTCAGGATCCAAAGCCGATAGATCTCGACTTTTGTTTAAATGCTGGGCAATAGCAAAAAGCATCTGATCTTTGGGCTTTTCAACTGCCTCCATTAACTGCCTTGCAATAGCCCCATGAAGTGAGCGCCTTTCGTTTAGTTCGATCACATCATAGAGAGCATCGCGAACTTTTTTATGCACGAAAAGATACGCCTTACCCAAATGCTTAAGGCCGGGCGGCTCCGGAGCTCTGACGATGATTCCTTCATCAATGGCTCTTTCAATCAACTTAACCACGCCGGTTGCTGGCTGCTTTCCCTGCAAAAGTAACGTCTCATACTGGAACGACATGCCGCAACTGGCAGCCGTTCGCAGAATTGTTAACTCTGCACCCTTGAATTCGGTTAGCCGACCTAACACTAAGTCCACTGCCGTTAAGCTTATCTTAGCAGCACGAATTTCTGACAGATCGTACTCCCAGCCCTTATCTCGTCTGTTTAGACGAATCATATCTAAAGCAACCAAGCGACGCGTCAACTCGACAAGGCGCATTGGTATCCCGCCACTTTTTGCTACCAAATGCTCAGCGAGCTCCGAAGAGACCGCTTGAGACTGCCTTAACAGCGACGTTACAACAGAACGTGACGCATCGAGAGATAGCGCACTTAAGTTGACCTCTGCATAACGAAGTTTCAATCCACGGAACTTCTGAATAAATCGCCAAAAAGGACTCCCCTCCTGCACAGCATCCATTCTGCAGCCGATCACCAATTGAAAGCGCAAAGAGTTGGCATTGGAGAAGAACTGGTCAATGAGCCCCAGGCTTTTCTCATCAGCCCAGTGGACGTCATCTAGAATCATGACCAAGGGCTGAGCCTCAGGAACCAGGCAACGCGTAAAATCGGAAAACGCTTTTGCAAATCTTGCATATCTCTCACCATCAATGTCAGTTCCATCTTCAGGCTCAGGAATGTCATTAAGGTAAGACTTGAGACCAGGAACGACGCCGGCCACTAAATGCGCATCAGCACCGATGATTTGTTTAATTTTTCGAGACAACACATCCGCATCGACGGGAGATGTCTTTGCAGTTTTAACCAGCAATTCGTTAAACGCATTTGCGAGGGCGTTAAATGGCAATGCATTTTCATGCTGTGTGAAGACTCCACTCAGGAATTTAATCCTGCGCGCAGCAAGGTTACTCCTGAACTCATTTAATACGCGAGTCTTCCCCACACCCGACGCGCCCGTGACGACGGTGATCCGCCCCCGTGCCTTAGCATCTGCGACTTGGCTGTACTCATGAAGAATCGCCTCAATCTCAGCTGATCTTCCATGCAACGGAAGCTGGGCTGACACAGCAAAGAATGCATCCTTGAGTGCAAGGGGAAATGTTGGAACATTGCGAGGTTTTTGCTCCCACAACGCTTTGGCTCGGAGCAAGTCTGCAGATAATGAGAAGGCCGTCTGGTAACGCTCATCAGGACGCTTGGCTAGAAGCTTATGGATGATCTGACAGACAACCCCAGGGACATCGGGTCTAATGCTTTGAACCGGCTCCGCTTCGGATGTCTGATGAGCGCGCTCGAGAGCCTCGCGATTATCCCCGCTAAACGGTGGGTGCCCTGTCAGGATCTCATAGAGAACGCACCCTAAAGAGTAAAGATCAACACGATGATCAGAAACTCCAAATCCAGTGGCTGTCTGCTCTGGCGCCATATAAATCGGAGTGCCCGCACGTTCTTCTGCAGTGCCATCATCTCTCCCCATCACATCACCCAGGCGTGCAACACCAAAATCAAGAACACGCACATGAACGCCGCGCTCATCACCGGGAGCCTGACTGATAATTATATTTTGTGGTTTGATATCGCGATGAATGATGTTTTTACCATGAGTGTAATCGAGAGCGTCTGCGACCTGGAGACCTACTTGAAAGAAAAACGCCAGATCCTTCCGCCCATCATCCGCCAAACTTTCTTTAAGATTCTTGCCGCGCGCATAATCCATCACGATGTAGTAACCGCGGCTGATGTCCTTTGACTCTTCGGCCTGGAATATTCCAAGCTCATGAAATGCAATAATGTTGGAGTGATACAGCTGACTCATCAGAGCCGCTTCCTTTTGAAAGCGGAGCAGATCAGTTGAGGACATTTTCTGGGTTCGATGAATGAGCTTGATTGCAACATCATTAGATGGGTCATCGACATGAAAAGCTCGATAAACAGCACCCATCCCACCGCGACCGAGCTCTTGCTCGATACAGTATCGCTGCCCGATCCACTTACCCGTGAATCTATTTGAAGAGCTACTCACACTTCCTCCAAGGAGGCCCATGTCACCGACAATACAATGATTCCCGCAGTTTACCTTCGGATGCTTAAACCTGATGCATTAGCACCATGGTGACGACTCCTGGCTTTGACGTCCCGTTGCCAGAGGTGTAACATTTCATAAGCACTAATGTTTCTCCCGTTTGTTGGCCGACCCGCCATCAGGCGTCTTGAATCTTGTAAGCCACCGAGAGGGCCACCCATGTCAAAGGTCAATGCGACATCTTCCTTGAAACTCCCAAACTTTCAAAACGTCTCGGCCGAGGAAATTCGCCATTGTAAAATCATTGGCACCTTGGGCCCTTCATCTTCAAATGAGAACACCCTGCGTGAATTGATTCTTTCGGGACTGAACATCGCCCGACTCAACTTCAGCCATGGAGACTACGAAACTCACAAAAAAAATATAGACATGGTTCGCCGCATCTCTGAAGAAACAGGCCATCCGGTTGCTTTACTCCAAGATCTTCAAGGGCCAAAGATTCGTTGCGGCAAACTTCTCAACAACGGAATCGAGATCAAAAAAGGCGAAATCTACACGCTGGTTTTTGGTGTCGAGCAAACTGACCCGAAAGTCATCCCAATAGATTACAAAGACCTGGTGAAAGATGTATCCATCGGCCAACGCGTCATGATGGACGACGGCAACTTCATTCTGCGTATAGAGGACATAAAAGGTCAAAATGTGATCGTTCGCGTCGAAGATGGTGGGCTATTGAAGCCTCGCAAAGGGGTAAACTTCCCAGATGCAAAGCTGTCTTTGCCTGCAATGACCGAAAAAGATAGCAGAGATCTTCTATTCGGCATTCAAAACGGTGTGGACTATGTTGCGTTATCTTTTGTGCAGGACCCTGCCGATATCCACGGTATCAAGAAAATGATCAAAGCCATGGGTTCCGACATTCCAGTTATCGCCAAAATTGAGAAGCTTCCAGCCATTGCAACGATCGATGAAATTGCGCAAGCAGCTGATGGTCTGATGGTCGCTCGTGGAGATTTGGGCGTAGAGGGCAACGTAGAGCGAGTCCCTGGATTCCAGCGGATGATACTCGCAGCTGGTGCACGTCATGCAAAACCAGTGATTGTGGCAACACAAATGCTGGAATCTATGATCGAAAATCCACAAGCGACTCTTGCCGAAGTAGCAGATGTTGCAAACGGCGTGCTTGATGGTGCTGACTGTGTCATGCTTTCCGGTGAGGTCGCTTCGGGCAAATACCCGGTAGAATGTGTAAAGACTATGGCGAATATCATTCGCGAGGTTGAGCATTGGACGTTCAAACGTCCTGATCGCTATTCCACGGATGAGCTTGATCGATCCCGACACTGGGAGGATCACGAGGCAATTGCTAGGGCTGCATGTGAAGCCGCAGACTCTCTGAATGCAAAGGCGATCGTTGCGCTAACATTGACAGGTAGTATTGCAAGAAGCATGGCTAAGTGGCGGCCCAAGACTCCGGTCATCGCCATTTCGCCACGCCCGGAGGTTGCTGCTCGTGTTAGCCTGATATGGGGATGCTATGGGCTGCAAAACCCTCTATTTTACAATACGGATGAATTGCTTCAGCAGCTACCTGAACTTCTAAAAGGCCTTGGCGTAGTCAACTCTGGCGACACTGTCGTCATCACTGCGGGAATTCCCATCAACCAGGTTAGACCGACCAACATGGTCAAGATCAACAGGATCCCCTAGCCTCAATGTCTGAACTTGGTTGCGACCTTTTTCCTTGCTGCGATACAGCATCGCGTCAGCAAGTTTTATCACTTCTTCGCCGCTCATCGTACTCCCTGGGGGCACGAAGCATAAACCTACGCTACATGTCACCTTAGCTACAAATTTTTGATATGAAAATTCCGCTTTTTGTACGCAGGCGCGAATCGATTCCGCTTTTTTATTCAATTGTTCAAGATCATTATCGTGAATGACAACGATATACTCATCACCACCATACCGAGCCGCATAATCACCCTCGGTCAGATGATCTTTCTGACGAATAATCCGAGCGACTGATTTAATTACAAAACTGCCCACAAGATGATTCATCGTGTCGTTAATCATCTTGAATCGATCCAGATCCATCATTAAAACAGCAAATCCCCGACCATGCTCCCTACAACCTTGGATGGTTTTTGGAAACTTGTTCAAAAAGCCACGCATATTCGCAAGCCCGGTTAGATCATCAGTGACGCTCATCTCAGCAAGTTTATGAATAGCGGATCTCAACTCGTCTGCCGCAATCTTATGGTTAATGACAGCAATTATTTTTGACTTTAGAATCGTTATGCTTGTATTTGTCGTAATCACATCATCTGCGCCTGCATGATAATTATTAGCAAACGTCTGTTCGAGATTCTCGTCTACGGGAGCCATCACTATGACGCCCGTGTGTCGTCGGCCATCAACTCTACGAATATTGATCGTAAGCGCCTCCGAAAACCCACTTTCAAAACCACAAATAACGACGAGATCGGGATGTTTCTCTTTGTAGAATACAAACCCATCCTGAACATCATGAACAATAGACACACCAGCTAGTAAACCAGAAAGAGACTCTTCAATCGCGAGACGCAGTAGATTGCCTTCATTGCGACTTTTGCAAACCAGCAATAAACTAACCGCCCGAGATGGCAATTGCATAACCAAAAGGACCCCCTCCGTTATCGATACCAGACCCAAACCTCGTAGTCCGTTTCGGCAACCACTCGAATTTCCTTAGTCAATTTCGACAAAGTCAAGCAATAGCCCCATTATGTCGGTGGGTTAACGGTCAGCCTTCCGGTTGCACCCGAATGGTAGCGTAAAGGCAAGGCGACGCCGTCCGATACAGCAACCATAATTTCTTCAAAGGAATTCGTAGACTTGGAAATAGAATCTAAGTTGAAAATGAAGGCAGTACTACCGGGACCCGAGGAAACTCCAGAGCAATCTGGTAAAACATCGTGGTCCATGAGGTTTTTGCGATTATCTCTGCTTTTTTCTGCACTCATGTTACTGGCAGGCACCATAAGCATCTACCTATGGCTGAAAGCCCTGGGCGTCTTTAACCTCGATAAATCAAGAATCTCAATCCTTGAAAATTACTCCTTTCGTGACAATTCGATTGTTTATGACAGTGATCAGAAAAAGATTGGTGAATTCTTTGATCGCTACCATGTTTTCGTACCTTTTGAAGAGCTACCGGACCATTTCGTTAAAGCATTAACGGGAATCGAGGATGCTAGTTTCTTCGACCACCATGGAGTTGACTATCGCGCGATCCTTCGCGTTATCGTCTCGCGATTGAAATCAGAGTCATTTAACCAGGGCGGAAGCACAATCACCCAGCAGCTCGTGAGAAATACGATCTTACACAATGAGCGTTCGATCGAGAGAAAAATTCAGGAAATCGCTTGGGCTCTGGAAGTTGAACGCCATCTGAGTAAAGAGAAAATTCTAGAGCTTTATGTCAATATTATGTTTCTTGGCAATGGATCATATGGCGTGGGTGCAGCTGCACACCGTTATTTTGGAAAAGAAATGCGAGATATTTCAGCTGCCGAGAGCGCACTTATCGCAGGTCTCTTCCAATCACCAAGCCGTTACAATCCTGCCAAATATCCAGAGCGGGCAAAAAAACGACAACTCATGGTGATCGAAGCTATGCGCAAACATGGCACAATTACTGAAAGTGAATCAAAAACCATCGCAGCACAAAAGCTCGTTTATCAGCCATATAAGTTCATCAACACCGAAAAAGCATCGTGGTTTGTTGATTATGTTGCTGATCTCATGAAAAAACTTAAACTCACCACTCCCCAACTAAAGAAATCAACCGGTCTCCGTATTTACACCACACTAAATAGTCGTCTGCAATCGCTAGCTGAGCGCTCTGTAGGATGGTACGACAAACCCTTAAATGAGCTATCGAAACGAACTGGCAAAATTAAAGACCCGGAATCAGGACTTTTAAAAAATGCAACTGTGGAAGCCTCAATGCTTGTCACCGACCCGAAAAATGGCGACATCCTCGCTATGGTCGGAGGACGAAATTATCGGAAGTCACAATTTAACCGGACAACTTCCGCACTGCGGTCACCAGGATCCGCATTCAAACCGGTTGTTTACACCGAGGCCCTCTTTCGCGGATTTAAATGGAGCGATATGATCTATGTTTCACCGATTAATATCGAAAATTATCGGCCTAAAAATCAATCGGACGACTACCTTACTGAAACAACGATGATGAGAGCCTTCTACCGCTCGATGAACTCCCCAACCATCGAAATCGCAACAAAGATTGGTCTTCCGGCAATTATTGACCGAGCCAAAAAACTAGGTATCAAATCACCAATTAAGCAGGAGTTCGGATCAGCCCTGGGCTCCTCCGATGTTACAATGCTCGACTTGGCCCGTCTTTATGGGACATACGCTAATCAAGGTATGCTAACTGAGCCAAGCGCAATCACAAAGATCACGAACGCCGATGGCGACATTCTATGGGAGCGAAGCTCGGAAGACCACAGAACTCAAAGAGTCATAAACGCACAAATCGCCTACTTAATGACACAGGGCATGCGAGCTGTATTGACCAGTGGAACCGCCGCGAAAAGCTCGGACCTAGCAGTCCACGCTGCTGGCAAAACAGGTACAAGCAACGATAGCTCCGACAACTGGTTTTGTGGCTACACATCCAACCTCGTATCTATTGTGTGGGTTGGAACAGACGAGCATGCCCCCATTTACGCAAACGCATCCGGAAGTAGCGTCGCACTTCCCATATGGGACCAATTTGTCCGAAATTCATTTACAATTAGGCCGCCAACCCAGTTCGAAAGACCGGATGGCATCACCGAAGCAACAATTCATCCGCGCTATGGTCACCGAATAGAGGGTGGTGCACGCATGTACTTCCTGGAGTCGAATCAGCCCATTGAGACATCATCAGCGTTGGAATCAATCGAACAAAATTCTGATAGGACCTATCGAAATGTATTCCGGCATTAAAAAACTTTTGATGATATCACTCGCTGGAAACTTTTCCGTGATATGCATATCACCGGCTCAAGGCGCACCCCGAGTCTTAGCGCAGTCAACCGCGTCTTCCAAAATCGAAAGCACAGAAAAATTCCCATCATCTCCGACTCCCGCCCTAGCACCTGCGAAACCAAACGAAGAGACGTGCCTCAAATTATTTAACAAATTCGTTCCCTCGCTTAAGGAACTGTGGAGCAAACGTCCAAAAGACTTGCGTATCGAAAGCACCGATGGATACTCATTTATTGAAGACATGACAGCAGACCATTGCAAAAGTGAAGACACGCGACAAGAATTCATTGCTCTTTTGTCAAAAATACTAAACACGCACACTGGACGTGTCGGAATTATTCTACCAATCGGACCTCAATCACATTTAAAACACGTGCTTGCTGCGTTTGAAGCTAGGGCGCGTCAAGACAACCTCGATCCAAAGAAGTTTTTGGTGCTGATTGATAACAACAATCGACCAGAGAAAACGACACAAGCGGTCTCATCGCTTATCTTTGAGCACAAAGTTTCGGCAATTATTGGCGGAACAGAGCCAGCTGATGCTGCAATCCTACGCTTGTGGGCACCCCGTCTTATGATTCCCACTTTCATTATGATGGAACCACCCACATCAGCACCTACACCGTTTGTTTTCTATTCCTATCCGAGCCAAAAAGTATTGGCAGAAGGTGCCATTCAAGCGAATCTACGATTTGGACACAAAAGAGTCTCTATACTAACTCCCTCGCATCAACGTTCGAGCCGGTTTATTGCTCATTACGTTGATGCGGCGAAGAAAAACGATATCAACGTCATACACCAAGTCATTTATGACCCAAAGCGTTTTGACCTGATGGAATCTGCAGCACGGAAAATTTTTCGACTGGATCCGTCTGAACGTCGGGATGATCTGAAAAAATTATATGAGACAGCAAAACTCCATTCACAGGAAACAGGAGAACCCTTCAATCCAAAGATGATCGCCTTAGCTCCTGATATTCAACAAGATGCAGTTTTGATTCCGGACAATTTCAAAATTGTACGCCATTTTGCAAAAATCTTCGGATATCTCGGGGTACGACGGATGCCGCTGTTTGGTCACCACGAATGGCGCAGCAAAGGCCTACTTAATCCCTGGGACAGCTTTCTTTCTGGCTCTTATTTTGTCGATTTACAGGGATCATATCAATCATTGCCTGCTCCTATTCGGATTAACACTGTCGACTCTCCAAATCTACTGCCACCAGACAAAGTCGAACAGGCTGACTTTTCCCTACTTGCGTGGAAAGCCATCGACGCACCCCTTCATCTCGCACAAAGAAAATCGGAAATGCGACGCAAGCTAGATAGGTTCGTCCCCCGTGCTAAGGAACCCTCGAATTCTGCGGTCAACCAAGCTGCAGCTGTCACGTATAATCAGGATAACAACATCAATTGGGATGCATCAATATTTTCTATATCCAGCAAGTCAGCCTCTGCAGGCGTATTAACGCTCATTGGCCCATAAGCTTGGTTCTGTCTGTCCCCAAAAGTCCAAGACCACTGAATCAGAAACAATCACAGCCCCCGCCGACGTCTCTAAAGAATACTTAGAATAATCCGAAGAAAGTATAAATTCTTCGGGGACAATCATATTGTAGGGGCACGCTTCATTTTTTTTGTACAGCTGATCGCTGGCCTTACGGCGAGCAGTCCGACCGTTTTTTGCCAAAGTGGCAATGGTGCTACAAAGCCAACCGAAAAACGCGTCATCACAATAGAGGTTTCTGATGATATCCTCGACGAAAGCAAAATCAGCGCACGAGAAAAACTCACCAAAGCATGCGAGTCTTTTTCTGTCTATATGACAAAAAATCGGGGCTTATGGGCGAGCGGACCTTTCACACGTGCCATCTGCAGCATCAAATCATCCCGCATAGAAAATAAAAATGCTGACAAAAAAACCTCGGCGTCACCCACCACATCGCCATGGTCCATGATGGTCTCATCATCGGGAGATAAACGACGTTTTGAAATCATGTATCAAAACTCCAAAGGCGAAAAGTCACAGCAAGCACTCTACGAATTTAATTCCGAGATTCCATTGACAACACTCCTTGAAAAGCATGAATTTTCCCAATTAATCGCAGCCTATCTGACCAATAGCCTACCAATTCGGACAGCTTTAACAGGATCTCGTCTAGTTAGCGGCGGCCGCATTACAATCAAGACTAGGGGTTTATCCAACATTAACCTGGAGTCAAACGATGCAGAAATTTATCAAATTCGCAGATCTGGGGACTTGTGGATCACCAAACTTATTGGAACGGCAAGTATTGCAAAACGATCGGATACAAAAACACAAATCCAAATCGAGCAACTTTTTACAAACCCCATTGACGATGCACCCTTGGTGAAACGCCAATCTATATACTTTCTCCATCAGATAAGTGACAAAGAGGCAAATCTTCGCAAAATTGACGATTCATTGAAATCAAGGATGGGTAGTTTTTTCGCAAAATTTCTTAACATCGGTCGCTCGGCTTATTTGGGCATCCGTTACGGCGTCCCCATGCAGAAAGGGACTGGTGTACTGGCAAACGTAAATTTAATCGGAATATTCGGAGAATTTAGAGGCGGAGTCCTGTCCGGGCTTCGCGTTAACTATGACACAATTCCGACTCAGAAGTCAGAAACTGAAGAATTTCGAGAGGAGTTTTCATGGTCTCGTATTCAGCTCGGCTATGGCTTTGGTCTAAAACTTGATAATCCCATTCTCAATTGGGTCGATATTTCTCCGAGGCTAGGGGTGACAAATCTCACCCTAACAAGCACGCCTAATCCTGGTGCAGCCACCGATGGTTATGAATTCAAACTTCAGCGAGCGCCAACCGTTGGACTTGAAGTGGGCCTAGAAAAACGCACCAATGCATTTTTAATTCGACTATGGGGTTATGGTAGCTACAGCCTTGGAGCCCTCCCCATTGACAAGGAATACAAGAGCACGTCCATACGCGCAGGAGTCGACTTTTACCGCGAAATAGCAGATTGGAAGTCCATAAAACTAGCTTTACTTGTATTCTCAGCTGTCGATCAGAATCATTATACACGCTTGGCGACAAAGGAAGAATTGAACGAAAATCCCAATTTAACAACACAGGTAAAATTTGGAAGTTTTTTTGGTGGCGGAGGTATCACTCTCACATGGTAATACGCGTCATTTTGATTGCATTGTGCTTCTCAAGTGGAGTTGCGTCTGCGCAATCTTCGCAAGCATTAAAGGAATCAACCGACCAAACAGCATCGGCGTCTGAAGTTGAAATCTCTAGCCCGCCAGAGGTAGCAGAAACACCAAAAACAGAGGCCCCACCCCCACAGCCGCCGGATCTCACTAAGTGGCACCAGAAATGGCGAGCAGCAAACAAATCCTTTGAGGAAAACATGAATTCTAAACTCATCATCATAAAATTAAGTGGCAAAATTTTTTCTGCCATAGACACAGACACAATTTCAAAAAAAGACTCTCATCATCTTTTCACCCCCTCCGACCAAGAGCGCGACCTGCAATTGGATATAAATCAAACAAAAAATGGAAACCCATGTGTCCGCAAACGTCCTGCTCTTCTAAAATGCTTATCAGCCGGCTATATCCTGGATATCAGTAAAAACAAGTGGGAGTTCCTGTCCGTCGGTCAAACTGAAGACAAACTTCTTAGGATTTTCACAGCTAAAAAGGATCCATCAAACGATTACTATAGATGGCTCAACGAGAACCTGGGTTTCAATGCAAGGGTGCTAGACGCCCAAGACGGCTACATTCTGGCACTTACACCACCACTAGCGAAGTTTAAATCTGTTACAGGACAAATACTTCTTGATTCATCTGATAAAGCTTTTCTTCGGACAAGCGACATTAAACCAGGTCCGAATTTGGAACTCGTATCCGCCAAGGGTCGGCTAGCCGTATTGAGGATAACCTCTGCGAGCCCCGACACCGCTGCTTTAACACTGAAACTATCTACCAAAATCAGACTTAGCCTACCAACTGATGGTAACTCGGCGCCTGAATCAAAGCCAACATCCAAAAATGATGCGAACAGTCCAGAGCAAGAATGAGTCTCAGTTGAGAGCTAGTTGAGAATAGCACTTTGGACGACGGGCACTATAACGTCATTAATTACGCATTCTGATAGATTCCGACCTTTCCCGTGGTCTATCGGTAATGCTATTTTTCCACCGCTACGAATAACACCATCGGCATCATGAATGGCATCAACTACAACTTGATAACCTGCTCCCTCCGGAATGGGGGCCGCGGAGCGAACGTCTCCCGATGAGAGCTTAACATTAAACGGCATTGGACAGGACATCTTCCAGGTGAACAAGTCATCATTTGAAGCATTATCCAAAATTAAAATCCCTCGAACTCCGTCTTCAGTCATAAATCTTGCCGTCAAATTCAAATCCTGATCCATGCGCTTCAGTTTTACCGAAATTGTGCCAACGCTTTTGTGGTGAATACGCGCTGCAAGTTGACGCTCAGATGTCCCGGGATAAGAAATTTCATAGGTCTCGATTGACGCATCACTTACTGAACAGCCCCATGTCGTCTGATCATTGCCCGGCGGAGCTACAGGCTCCCCCAGTCCATAAAATACATCTTTGAAGACGACATAAGTAAAGTGACGTTGATCTGCCAGAGTCAGATGACCTTGGGATGTGGAGCAAATCAAACTATCCTGCAGATATGTAAGTCGCTGCGGTCTGGAGATGAATTTACGGCCGTCATCTGCCGTTGCAAAAATTGTCACCTTTGAGTTTGGCGTTCTTGGCTGGTCACCTAGAAGCAGCCACTCCGCATGAACCTTCATTCCATCAAAGACAAAATCACACTCATCAAGTTTTCTGCCGGCAGGAATTGTCTCAGCTTCATTTAAGACGAAGTTTTTCAAATCTACTCCGTAAATTGTATTACGACGATGACTGTCTGACGAACCCTGTTCGAACGGCAGATACCCAAATTGAGAGGCACATCGAGTCCGAATAAGACGACTCACGTCACCGGCCAGATCTGACCCCCGAGGGGCCGATAAATCAGTAATAGCCGCATCTATAAATGCTCTGTGAGATCCAACGCGGGTGTAAACGCCTGGGCCTGATTTTTGCGCACAACCATTTCCGTAGCTGACTATACCAACAAGCTCCCAAGCGCCGTTATCATTCTTGGCAACCATCGGGCCGCCACTATCACCCTGGCAGCTATCTCGCCCACCCTGCTGAATATCGCCGGCGCAAATGTGTGATTCACCAACATCAGGATACATTTCACTACATTTCTTCAAATCCAGCACCGGAATCTCAACCTCACGGATGACTTGATCGAAAAAGTTTCCAATGGAGGTCGTATTACCCAAACCAACAACGGTGACAATGTCATTGTTTCTCTCTGGTAAAGCTCGGTCTTGAGCATAGGGCAATGGATGAACCGGCCTCTCGAATTCAACGCCGTCATAATTAGCTAGATACAAGATCGCAATGTCATTTTTTAAATCACTGGCAGAGTACTGCGGGTGGATAATCAGAGCCTCGACCTTTACAGGATGATTCACATTCAGATTTGCACCATCAGCAAGGCCCAGTGCAACATGGAGACTGCGCGACGTCGCTAAGTCAATACAATGGGCCGCCGTCATAACAATACGAGGCGCAACCAGGGTTCCGCCGCAGAATCCCTCTGCACTAGTAGAAGAATCCATTAACTGAACGAACCATGGTCTGTGTTCAGCGGCTGGACGACCGCCAATGATTTTCAACTGAGATATGGGAGATGGGCCGCAGGCTACTAGCAACAATCCCAAAGCTACCGACAAGCCTACCCTGCTCACTACGCACTCCCCTGTTGAACAAACGGAACCCGAAGGTCATGACCGTCGGACCAAAATAAATAGGATGATTTTAACTGGAACATCCGTCCAAAGAAATACTGCCTTAAGGCAACGTCTGCAATATTAATTTCCCGCGCTGATTCGGCAATGACACCGCGTGCGCGGCTCCGCTACACCACCCGCTCAATTTGTCAGCACCACTCGTCTTCGGTTGTCCAGTCTGTCTGGAAGATTGCTCAACCAGAGAGCGCACACGAGCTGCAATCGCCTGTCCAGAATCAATGAGTTCGACTGAGGGAGGCAATAGACTGGTCAACTCCTCGGCTAGTAAGGGGAAGTGGGTACAACCCAGCACTAGCTTGTCTAAGCCTAGTGAAATGGCGTCAAGGATCGGTATAATTTCTGAGCGTATATCATCTAACTTGATAGGTGTGCCCCGCAATTTTTGCTCTGCCGTTAAGACAAGCCCGCTGGATCCACATTTAATGACCTTGCAGTTACTCGCAAACTCTTGAATCAGGTTATCCAAATAGGGCCTAGAAACCGTTGCCGGCGTCGCAAGGACTCCGATTACTTTGGATTTGGACCGCTCCGCAGCCGGCTTGATTGCCGGGACAACGCCGACCACTGGAATTGGAAGTCGAGCGCGGATCTTGTCCAACGCAACTGTACTGGCTGTATTGCAAGCAATAACTAAAATGTCGAGCTCCGCTGCCTGATGAAAGCGGGTCGTCACCTGACTCGCGCAATCAATGACGGCTGGTTCCGTTTTTGTGCCGTAAGGAAAGTTTTCATTGTCACAACAGTAGGCATACGATGCATCTGGAAGCACCTGCTGGATAGCCTCAAGGATCGAAAGCCCTCCAACTCCAGAATCGAAAACACCTATGCGCATGCGGCAGTCACCTAGTGGTTTGCGGCAAACACATACCGCAGTCCAGACCAAATCGATGGCTTGGATCCAACCAACATATCCTGATCTTCCGGAAGAACCAAGTCACGATGGCGTAGAATTCTCAAGGTACGCTTTTGCACCTCGTCCAAAGATTTTCCGCGCCTTAATTCGATGCCACCAATGGGTTTACGCCCACGGCTACCTCGACTTGAATGGATGTAGGCGATAGTCCGAGATTTGGCGTCGACATCAATCACCATCATCACATGACCTTTTTCGACCACTAGATCCCCCGCCCGCGCCACTTCGAGATCTTTGCCAATATTTAGAAATCCATAACGTTCCCTTAAGAAGTCATGTCCGGATGATTGAAGCGTTCGTGTATCGGCAAAAGGAAACCCCAAGCCAGCCTCAGCATAGAGTAAATTGACAAAATTACTGCAATCGATACCGCAACGCTGGCACTCGGGGCATCGGTTATATCTTGAAAGGGTTGAATCAGCTGGAAGTTTTAAGCGACGCGCACAATCGACGCAGCCTTGACATTGCTTGGGTGAACCGATGCGGCTTCCCCCAAAAACATAGGGAACTGACGTTTCTTTTACCAGACGATCCGCTGCAGCCAATAATCGCTCTATTGCCGGCTTCGGCGAGGGCGCCCCAATTAGAGGCATCCTTAATTCAGCTAATTCAAAGCGCAATGTAGTTGGGAAAATATGCTCGCCCTGGCCCATTGAATTGAAATAGCGATCAGCCGTTACGGCAGCTAGCCCCACCACACTCCAGGCAAGAACTACAACTGCAAAAATTCGCACCAAGGGCTGGCGCGAACAAAGCCCTTTGCGATCAAATAATGAATGAAATAACGAGATCATAACTTTACCTTTAAGTCCTGAGGCCCGCGCCCATCAGGGGTTAGGGACCATATCACTGCCGTAAACTTTTGCAAACCCTTGAAACCTGTAAATCAGGCGACAAACGCCACTCCCCAAATACTCGCTGAAAGCCTGGCGAAGAGTGCTAAAACCATTTAAAATCAGCCACATATCAAGGAGAACTCATGAGCTCCCTGCACACGCGCTTAGCTCCAAGCCCAACCGGCCATCTGCATCTTGGTCACGTCCTTCATCTAATGTACGTCCAAGGCATTGCCGCCAATCTTGGCGCAGACATCGTTCTGCGGATGGAAGACCACGACCACAGTCGCTGTCGCCCAGAATTCGAAGCCTCCATCTGTGAAGATCTCGCATGGCTCGGCTTTAACGTCCCAAAGGGCCTTTGGCGCCAAAGTCACCGCGACGACGTATACAGGAAACATCTTGAGGATTTGATGAGAAGACATCTGATTTACGCCTGTTCGTGCAGTCGGAAGGATGTTCAAAGTAGCATTGGTCAAAATTCAGGCGAATTGACGTACCCAGGAACCTGTAGGGGGCGCAAAATCCCCCTCGATCAACAAGGAACCTGCCTGCGGCTCGTCATACCGGAGGAGTCATTCTCTTTAATCGATTGCATGAAAGGACCTATAAATCAGAACCCTGCGCATCAGTGTGGTGATGTCGTCGTTCGCGATCGACTAAAACAATGGACGTACCAATTTGCGGTTGTGATCGACGATCTTGAGCAAGGTATTAATTTGATCATCCGCGGCGAAGATCTTCTTTCAAGTACTGGGCGACAGCTTGCCATGCGCAAATTAATCAAGCCTGATGCGACTGTGCCTATTTTTATACATCACCCTCTTATTGCAAATCCCACGGGTCAAAAACTTAGCAAACGGATACTTTCAGAAAGTTTAAAATCTTATAGCCACACTCCCTTGGGTGCCGATGAATTGAGGGGCATTGTGGCGAATCTTGCCGGCTTGACGCCCGATGCGTCCCCCATCAAACTCGACAGGCTTCCGGAGCTTTTTCGAGGCATTGGAGTGACACCGTCAACATAAAATGGGAGCGCGCAATCCATGGCTGACAAACAACCCCCTGGTCAATCCTTTGGCGAAGGAGAATTCCTGCGCTGGCTTCACAACTCGATGCCAATTTCGAAGTCTGCTCTGATTCCTAACGGCGACGACGCAGCTCTCTTAAGCACGACTGATCGCGGCGTGCTCGTTGCAACTGACATGTTTTTGGATGGAACACACTTTCTCGCTCTAGAAACCACGCCGGAGTTAATCGGCAGAAAGGCTGTAGCTGCCAATCTCAGTGACATTGCTGCTATGGGCGGGTGGCCTCAAAGTGTCTTTATTTCTCTAGGTATTCCACGCAATACAGCAAGGGAATGGATTGAGCGCCTGATGATTGGAGCGGCAGCCACCGCACGTGAGTTCCAATGTGGAATTGATGGAGGTGATACCAATAGTTGGAGAGGCCCTCTTGTCGTAAACGTCTGCGTAACAGGGATTCCCCATTGGCGTGGGGCTGTGACACGATCCGGTGCGCAAGCTGGAGACTGCGCTCTCATCACTGGAAAATCCCTGGGCCACAGTCTTGAAACAGGGCGACACTTACGCTTTCGTCCGCGCCTTCAAGAAGCACGCTGGCTCATGGATCATTTCAAAATCCACAGCATGATGGACCTCTCAGACGGTCTTGCAACTGATTTACCACGCCTTGCAGAATCTAGCGGCGTTGAAATCACAATCGATGCAAAACAAGTTGTCGGCACCGCACCTGCTACTGAAACCGAACTTAGAGCGGCACTTTGTGATGGTGAGGATTTTGAGTTGGTGTTTACTTGCAGTAAAGCCGATGCGCAAACCATAGCAAAACGTTTTCCGTTTGAATGTGGCATCAGACAAATCGGGACTGTGACCGCAGGCAGAGGAGTAAAAATCATTCCTCTAACTGGTGAACCCGCCTCGTCTCTAGCGGTTCAAGGCTACGAACACTAGCTCACTTCGATCAATTTGGGGACACACGACCAAACCCAAACTATTTTTTAAGCAATTTGGGTTTGGTCGTGTGTCCCCAAATCGCCAAATCTATGAATCGAATGAGTCTGCGCGGGCAACACTCCAAGCGCGGGCAAAAGCTTTTGGTGGAGTTGCCGAAAGAAGATCGCCATCATTTAAGTAGTCAAAAATCTCACCGTAGTGCTTCACTTCAAACGGACCAAAGCGACGCATAAGATGCCACGGCCTAAGCTCTGCGGTCGATGTGCAACCCATCGCACCAATCATCTCCGCAACGGATTCTAGAGTGGCATGATGAAAGTTGCGGACACGCGTCTTTTTATCATCGACAACAAGCCCTCGTACCAACCAAGGATTTTGCGTAGCGACTCCCGTGGGGCATTTGTTCGTATTGCAGTGCAGCGCTTGAATACAACCCAAAGCCATCATCATCGCACGCGCCGAGTAACACACGTCAGCACCCATACAGATTTTTGAGACGATATCAAAACCAGTTGTTATCCGCCCAGACACCCAAAGACGGATCTGCTTTCGCACGCCGATGCCGACCAAGGCGTTGTGTACAAAAACCAATGATTCATTCAGCGGACTACCCACATGATTTGAGAACTCAAGAGGTGCAGCACCGGTGCCCCCCTCCCCCCCATCGATGGCAATATAATCCGGAACAATTCCCGTCTCGACCATGGCCTTACAGATAGATAAAAACTCGCGACGTTTACCCAAACACAACTTAAAGCCTGTCGGCTTACCGCCACTTAGGGTGCGCAATTGCTCAATGAACTTCAATAGCCCAATGGGATCTTTGAACGCCGTGTGAGCTGGAGGCGATAGAACATCCTGCCCCATTGGTACGCCGCGGATTGCTGCGATCTCCGGAGTCAGCTTTTTTGCAGGAAGGATGCCACCGTGTCCAGGCTTTGCGCCTTGTGACAACTTAAGCTCGATCATTTTTACATTGGGAAGCGATGCGCGCTCTGCAAATCGTTCGGGATCAAATCGTCCATCAGGAGTTCGACATGAAAAGTATCCCGTACCAATATTCCAAATGATGTCGCCTCCAGGCTCGAGATGATACGGCGAAAGGCCACCCTCACCCGTACAATGTGCAAATCCACCCATCTTCGCCCCGCCATTGAGGGCAAGGACAGCGTTCTTGCTAAGCGCTCCAAAACTCATCGCTGAAATATTCAAGATGGACGCGTTATAAGGTTGTTTACACGCAGGACCCCCTACAGATACTCGAAGATTTTCAGGTTTGACATGTTTGGGAGCGAGACTATGGTTAACCCATTCATAACCCGTTTCATAAACGTCAAGCTGGGTTCCAAACGGCAACGTTGCAATATCGTTTTTTGCACGCTGATAAATTAGCGACCGTCGCTCTCTACTAAATGGGCGACCATCAGTATTACTCTCAATAAAATACTGCTGAATCTCAGGTCGGACCATCTCTAATATCCAACGTGCCCGACCTAATACAGGAAAGTTTCGTCGTATAGAGTGGTGTGGCTGAATCATATCATAAATGCCAACACCAACAATTGGCACCAAAAAGACAAGTCCATAAAGACCAGGAAACCATACAAAACCTAGGGCGATGTTCAACAATACGCCTGTGATTGCGAAGATAATAAACGTCTTCCTCATCTGACATCCCTTTCAGAAAAGTGTGGACAATCAAATATCAAAAATTATTCAAGCCAGAAGATCCGACCGTTGTCGAACTTACGTCCGTTATCCGCCCCAACGACAACACTGCCATCGGTTAACACAACGGGACTTCCGTAGGTTTCGCCCTGACTCTTGTAATCAAAACGGGAAATACCATTCTTCAGCCAATGAATTGAAATTCCAACTCCGACGACGATGGTATCATCCGACAACACCACTGGAGCTGACCGCACCAAGCCCTGAAACTCGTATGTTTTTGCCCCGTCTTTTAGCCAATACAACACATAATCATCAGAACCGACGACCACGGAGCCATCTGAAAGAACAGCCGGTGATGATCGCACATCACCTCCGGTTTTAAAGTCAAAACGTTTGACGCCGTCCTTTAACCAGTAGACATGATCGTCCAGGGAGCCGACGACAGCTGTTCCATCTGCCAATATTGCTGCCGAACCGGTAACTGCATCGCCAGTCTCAAATTCAAATTTCTTTTCGCCATCCTTTAGCCAGTACACTTTACGATCCTTAGATCCAATCACAACAGTATCATCGGCCAAAACCGCTGGCGATGAGCGAACGGGACCACCCGTAGCAAACTCATCTTCTTTCTCTCCATTCTTCAGCCAGTAAACTTTGTGATCATCTGAACCAATAACAATCGTTCCGTCCGAAAGGACCGCTGGAGATGATAAAACATCACCTGACGTTGTATATTCAAAACGCTTCTCACCGTTCTTAAGCCAATAAACCTTCTGACCACGAGAAACGACAACCGTGCCATCCCCGAGCAAAGCAGGAGAGGATCCGATCAAATCACGAGTCTTGAACTCATAACGTTTAGTACCAGATTTTAACCATATAATTGATGAGCCGACGGCTGTAACGACTGTTCCGTCGTCAAGCACGACCGATCGCTCCGCAACTGGACCATCAAACTTGAAAATGTGCGCCGGAGTCACCAATCCAAGGTTTTTTCGTGTTGTGCTGGACGCCAATAATTGAGCCTTGGTTGGCCACACCGCATCAATAGCCCCACCCATGGGAATGAACGGCGCTAAAGCAAAACGATAATTACGATGAGCCGCGTCAAAGAAACCATCTTTTGATGTCGTTATTTGCTCCAAAACAGCAGCAACGCGAGCCTCCTCGTCTGAGGATAGCTGCGCCATCGCTTGCATGAGAATCAAACTCGGCTCAGACATGACAATCGGAGCTCCTGGAGCACGGAAGTTAATTACAGCCTGCTTCAGACGGAGTTCATACTCGGAAAGATTTATGGGAGTAGACTCTTCAACGATTCCAGGACAGGAGCGTCTTGGTTGAGAGACGATTGATGGACATGCGCCCACGTGAATCGTTTGATCAGCCTCAACATACCAAACCCCACGTGATTTGCGCATGGAGTCGCTTGCCCAGCCGGTCGCCTCACTCAACTTCGATCGTAAGCTGCTTCTGCAGCCTGCCGACAGTAGCAGAGATGCTCCAACAAGGGTTGCGACGATGTTGAACCGAAGTCGCATAGAACCTCCAACATAACTCCTAACCAGGACAAGGACTTAAATCAGTATAGCACACCTCTAAATGCGACCGAAATTCCCACAAACTCTGAGGGTTTGCGCTTGTTGGCAGAGATCACCGACCATTAGACGTTGCTCTGCTCGTAGACGCTTCCTCCCATTAATCCCCTCGGAAGGGGGTTTACTAAAATTGAGAGTTTTTTAACAAACCGCCCAATTTTAATATTTATTCAATAATTTCAGTATGTTAATAAATATTCAAAACGCTCCATCGGCCCCCAATTTACCCAGTCAGAGCCTTTGCGCCCTTCAAACGGCCTCGCTTCTTTTAATATTGACGGGAGACAAGGATTTTTAATAAAAACACCCGTAATTTTAATAACGCACGATTCAAACCCGGGAGGGTTATCTTTTATGATGTCCAATATTCGCGGTCTTACCTTTGATGATGTGATGCTCGTTCCTGGGTACAACGGCATCCGGTCGCGTCAGGATGTGACTACGAGTGTTACGGTTGCCGGGCGCACTTTCGAAATTCCCATGATCAGTGCCAATATGGACACCGTAACCGGTGAGACCATGGCCAACGCCATGACAGATTTCGGTGGCATGGCGATTCTACATAGATTCATGTCGATTGAAGAAAATGTGGCGATGTTCAAGCGCCTCAAACACCCGAAGAAAACAGGAATCAGCATCGGCATCGGTGAAGAGGCTTTACCTCGCGCCGAGGCACTTATCAGTGCCGGAGCAGAGATTATTTGCGTTGACGTTGCTCATGGTCACAGCAAGGAAGTGAACCGCACCATTCGCCAACTGCGTGAAAAATGGGGACAACACATAATGATCATTGCAGGTAACGTGGCAACATATGCTGGTGCCGACTACCTGTCAGCTGCTGGCGCAGACGTTATAAAAGTTGGAATTGGACCGGGATCTGTCTGTTCAACCCGCATCAAAACAGGCTTTGGCGTGCCCCAACTGACAGCGCTGCAAGAATGCCGCAAGGTTGATCGCTGTATTATCGCTGACGGCGGTATCAAATCACCTGGAGACGCCGTCAAAGCATTAGCTGCAGGAGCTGACTTTATCATGTTGGGTGGCATGCTGGCTGGAACTGATGAAACACCTGGCGAATTCATGACACGCAAAAATAGCGACGGATCTGAAACCAAACTTAAACGTTTCCGTGGAATGGCGTCACGAGAGGCGCAGGAAGACTTTATGGGTGGAATGGCTGAATGGAAAACCGCTGAAGGCGTTGCCGTTGAAGTCTTGTCCAAAGGCCCAGTAAAAAACGTCATCCTCGATGTGATGGGAGGGATCCGCTCAGGCCTCACCTACTGCGGAGCCCTGAATATAAAGCAACTGCAGAGAAAAGCCCAATTTATGGAGATCACTCCGGCAGGCTTTCATGAAGGAACACCTCACGCATCAGGTCGCCTGACGAAATAATAACAACGAGGCCCATCGCTCATGACACCACAACTTCCAAGTTTAGAATTAATTGAGTCTCAGCACTCGTTTCCCGGACCTTACATATTCAAAGTCATCGGCGACCATCGCGAGGATTTTGTAGCTGATGCGCTTTCGTTAGCACTAAATTCTCTTGGCGATGATCGTGATTTTCAGCACTCAACCCGTCCATCAAAGTCCGGTCAGCATCTAGCCTTGACCCTTTCCTTAACTTTGAATAGTGCCGCAGAAGTGCATGGGGTTTACGAAAACCTGCTGAAACTTAATGGTCTTAGGGCGCTTTTTTAAAAATCACCAAACTCCTAAAACTCATGTTCCCTGACAGAACGCCGAAACCTTCCAGGACGGCAGTTACTCTGCCGTTTTCACTCAACGGTACAAAGGAGTTGAACCATGTCAGAGAATAAAGAAGCGCCAAAAAAAGAAAAAAAAGAAAAGAAAGCTGACGGCGAGGCTGGCGAAGTTGTCCACGTCCACAATCAGCGCGTTAAAAAGAAGTCAGCATGGACCCTCGAGCGCTGCAAGAAGTTTGCAAGCCGCTTCAAGAGCGAGTCAGAGTGGGCCGAAGGCGCTCCGGCCAGCTACAAGTCCGCAACAGCTCATGGCTGGGTCGCCCAGTGCATGCCAGGAGCGAAGTCTGGACGTCGCGTCGGCTAATTGATTCAAAATAAGTTAAAAAAAAAAACGGCACGGGTAACCCCGCGCCGATTTTTTTTCTTTACATAAGCAGCTGCGTTTAAACGCGCAGCTCCTTGCGCAAAATTTTTCCAACATTTGACTTAGGCAGATCTTTTCTGAATTCGACCGCCTTTGGGACCTTGTACCCCGTCAGATTTTGCTTTGCATAAGCCTTAAGCTCTTCTTCCGTTAAGCTCTGGTCGCGCTTTACAACAAATAGCTTCACGACCTCGCCCGAGTGAGCATCTGGAATTCCAACAGCGGCGCACTCTGCAACCTTCGGATGCCCCATCATCACGTCTTCAACTTCGTTTGGATAAACGTTGAAGCCCGAAACCAAGATCATGTCTTTCTTACGATCAACAATTTTTACAAATCCGTCATCGGTCATAAACCCAAGGTCACCCGTCCTGAAATAGCCATCCGGGGTCATAACTTTTGCTGTCTCATCAGGACGCTGCCAGTACCCGCGCATCACTTGCGGACCATGAATACAAATTTCACCGACATCTCCGGGCTTACAGTCTTTGTTATCGTCATCACGAATGGCCACTTTGGTCGAAGGAATCGGAATACCGATATAACCATTGTACTCTTTGTTGGTCAAAGGATTGATACAAGCGGCTGGCGATGTTTCCGTGAGTCCGTATGCCTCAATCAAAGGAATTTTCGTTAGCCCTTTCCAACGCTCGGCAACAGCTTTTTGAACCGCCATCCCTCCACCTAAGGTGAGACGCATAGCTCCAAAATCAACTGTCTTGAAATCATCATGGTTCAAAAGAAGGTTAAATAAACTGTTAACACCCGTAATCGCGGTGAACTTCCACTTCTTAAGCTCTTTGATGAAACCCGGAACATCCTTTGGATTCGTAATCAGAACGTTAAGACCACCGATCGAAGCAAAAACCAGGAAGTTCGCTGTTAAGGAGAAGATGTGGTACAGAGGAAGCGGCGTAATGATAATCTCCTCCCCCGGTCGTACCGAATTCTTGATCCACTCGCGAGCCTGTAGCATGTTTGCCACAATGTTACCGTGGGTCAATTCAGCGCCTTTGGAAACGCCTGTAGTCCCACCCGTGTATTGAAGAAAGGCAAGATCTTTGTGAGTCAGCGCTGGTATCTTGACACGTCCAGCCACTCCTTTAGCCAACGCATCCTTGAAGCTTACAGCGGATGAGATACTCCAAGCGGGAACCATCTTCTTCACGTTCTTTATGACAAAATTTACAATATGATTTTTCGGAAATTTGAGCATGTCACCGATTTGCGTCGTGATGACGTGCTTGATACTTGTATTTGGAAGCACTTTCTCAAGAATAGCTGCGGAGTTTTCAAAAATAACTATGGCCTTCGCCCCCGAATCCTTAAGCTGATGCTCAAGCTCGCGCGCCGTATAAAGAGGGTTGCAATTCACGATCACAAGACCGGCTTTCATCGCACCCACCATTGCAATCGGATACTGCAATATGTTCGGCATCATCACAGCGATCCGATCACCAGCCACCATTTTTAATTCGTTCTGCAAATAGTCACCAAACTTGCTGCCGAGCTCATCTAGCTCAGCAAAAGTTATGGTCGTCCCCATATTGTGGAAGGCAGGTGCCACAGCGTACTTTTTGAATGTGTCCTCGAATATATGATTAATAGAGGAATAGGTTTTTAGATCAACTTCTTTTGCAACACCCGGCTCATAATGATTAAACCAACGGCCCATAAAATCTCCTCCAAACAATCAACGGTAAATGAAACAAATTTATAACTTCAATTATAAATACACTCGGTGAACCTTGGAAATATTTCGGATACGCCCCATCTCCATCTGATCTTGTGACGAGACCTCTTCATCCGTGCGAATCACGGCCATGGCCCGTCCACCACGACGATTACGACTCAACTCAAAGGTTGCAATATTGACGCCTTTAAAACCCAGGAAGTGCCCAAGATCCCCAATGACACCAGGCTTGTCTTCATTTTCAACTAACAACATGTGTCCTGAGGGCTCCGCTTCAAAATAATAATCATTGATCAGAGAAAGCCTCGGTATCTGATCATCAAACACGAGTCCACCAACACGCAATGATTGACCATCAACACCCGTTAGGGTGATTTTTAAAGCGCTACGGTAGCTATCAAATTGCGGATCAGAACGATCATTAAGTTGCAGACCAATTTTGGACGCATGAGACTCTGCATTCACAAACGAGACATAGTCATTTACAACCTGGGATAGATAGCCCTTCAAAAAGCTCAGTCTGATCAAGGAGTGGTCACTTCCCGCGATATCACCGCGATATGATAACTCTGCCTGACTCGCGTTAAAACCAGCGATTTGGCCAGCAAGACTTCCCAATTTTTCGGCTAACACCGCATAACTTTTGGTGCGTTGATCCTGAATAACTCCAACTTGTGGGAGGTTCACAGGGTAATCTACAACTCCGCCATCAATAGCCTTGATGATCTGATTATATATCGCCTCACCAATGGCGATCTGCGCCTCTTCAGTTGACGCCCCTATGTGTGGCGTACACCAAACACCCGACAGGGCGAGCAAGTCCGGATTGACCTTTGGCTCCGTCTCAAAAGTGTCAATACCAACTCCGCTCAAATGCCCTGACTTCAGTAGTTCAATGATATCCAATTCTTTAAAGACACCACCGCGAGCAGCGTTCAGCACCCAACCACCTCGAGGCATGGTCTGCAAAATCTCTTTGGTGGCCATACCTTTGGTCTCTTTATTCAGCGGAACATGAAATGTCAGGACATCGACCTGTGAGGCAAGATCTCGAAGAGATCCGACGCGCTTTGCGCCATGCAGTTCGAAAATCTGAGGGGCGATGTAGGGGTCATAAGCAAATACATCCATGTCAAACCCACGTGCAAATTTGGCAACGCGGTGCCCTACGTTTCCTAGACCAACAATTCCCAACCGTTTACCACGCAATTCCCGCCCCGTGAATCGGTGACGATCCCAGCCACCCTTTTTCATGGTCTCCTGTGCTTGTGGAATATTTCGCAACATGGCCAAGAGTAGGCCAATCGTAAGCTCAGCCGCGCTATTCGTATTTTTTCCGGGACAATTGATAACCAGAATGCCCTTTTTCGTGGCATAGGAAATATCGATGTTACCGACACCAACGGCTGCCCGCGCGACCACTTTTAGAAGTGGTGCGGCATCCATCACCTCACGATCGACATCAGTTTCACTACGAGTCACTAACACCTGCGCGTCACGCACATATTTCAGCAACGTCGCGCGGTCACAATCCGGATGATAGAGCACCTGTAAGTGATCATTACCCTCAAATGACGCCATAGCGGACTTGTGCAATGCACCGGTAATCAAAACTTTGGTCTTAGCAGACACAGCCCGTTTCTCCTTGGCACGCCGCATTAACGTCGAGAGATGTTACTCACCGGTAGACTTACAGGAGCTGACTTATCGTTTACGATCTGTCCGCGATACAGCACCCGAGAATTTTGAATCACGGTCACATTGACCCGCGCCCTGTCCTGCCCCCAATACTCAAAAATCTTATCACCGACGGGTCGAGACTCATAGCCTGAGACAAATATCTTCACAGGATCTTTGCTTAACGCACCTACTTTCAGACGCATCTGCTTCCATGATGGAACAGGAGGCACCTCGGTGTAGGTCCTCGTCCTTAATTCGCAAATATCAGAATTATGACCGCAAGGATTGCGGTCAGTCTTGGTCAGGTAAAATCCTGTGGCAGTGTCCGTTGTGTAAGACTCTCCACTGACAACGAACGTTCCACTAGAGCCCACCAGTTCCTGACCTGGCGTCAGACTCCACAACTCAGGAGAGGACTTATCCGTAACAGCGACCCATCGGTCCCCATTTCTTTGAGCTACGATATTTTTATTTACAACTCGAGCAAGCGAGAACAATATTCCCCTTGCCGTCTGATTTGGATCTGGACTGTATGCACGTAGAAAGTCTCTTGGACTAGCGTCTTTTTCGCCATCAAGACTGGAGATCATCATGAGACCAGCGCCCTCTTTCTCCACGCGGTCAGGCTTTTCAATTAATCCACTCAGTCGCACCTTCCAGGTTGCATTGGGGTCAATTCTTAAGCCGATTTCAGCTGCACGTTTGCGCAGGGCAGGTAATACTTCGCGACTTAGAGCTGACGCTTGATTTCCGTTAGATTCAAACCAAATACTCTCATGGCTTGATGCGAATTTGATCTGTTCTTTGGATGTTGTTGGCTGTGGTCTTTTATCAGCCGATTCATCTGCACGTGAATCAACGGAGGCGGTCTTCTCCTGAGACTCAGTCTCAACAGTTGTCAAAATCATCGATTCTGTCTGCTGGCGGTTGGCATCCGCTCCTTGCTTAGGAGCACGCGTACGAACAATGTCCGAAGGACTGACTGCCACAGCACTTCTTGCTTCAGCATCGTTGTTGTCAACGACATGTAATTGCACACTGCCACGCAGTTCGACATCGCTTTTTTCTGGCTTATCGGGAGGGACTGCAAAGTTTTTTGTTGCAAACAGCAACTGATGACTATTTTTCTTGGCAATCGTCAAAGGCACTGTGGCCCCCAACGGAACCTTCATATAACGCCGCCACTCTCCAAAACTATCGGTTGTACCAACTCTTTTTCCGCCATTTTTGACGACGGCACCGGCGATGGGCCGCCCCCCAGCATCTAGAGCCCTAACCTCAAAATAGGCGTAAACGATTTCTTGAGATGTAAAGTATGACCAAGGCTTAAAGCGAGCAGCAGCAAATCCCGTCAAGACGAGAAGAAGAGCAGCTGCCAAAATCTTTGAGCGTGAACTCTGCGGTAACGAGGCTGAAGCAGAATTATCGGCCTTCGTAGGCACTCGGTATGGACGGTCCGATATGACACTCAGGTCGGCAAATAAATTTTTGTCGGTCACTGAGTCATCGAGGCCCTCAAAAGGGTCAAAACGATGGGACGAATGACTGGTGGTGTTCCGGTTTTGCAAGATTCCCATGGAACAGAGCCCCTTTCCGAGACTAAACTAAATAAGAGGTTTACAATGGTTGAAAGAAGGGGCTGGTTTAGGGACCCCTATACTTAATTTTATTGGAGGCTAAGGGTGCGCAAAATAAGCACAATTTGCCGATTCCCGGGTAGGATTTACCCGGTAAATCTTGCCGCATTAGGATTCCGAGTCTTAGCGCTTCCTTTCGCATTGAGCACTTCACCCTCCTTGCAAGCCCAGATCGCTCTTCCGCCCCCGCCAGTTGCAGAGCCACCACCGAGTCTTCCAGACTCAAAAGACCCAATTCAGAAAAGGCGCCTTGAGCGTGAAGAAAAAAAATCTGAAGCTAAAAAGAAAATCGAAGCAGAATCTATCGCCCGTAAGTCCCAAGACGCAGCGGACAAAGCCAAAGCTGAGGCGCAAGAGAAACGACCGTTCTACGGATTCTTTGATCTCAGCCTGTTAAAACCTGCAGCCGCTGTCTCGGGATCACGCTCAAACTACACCTGCGACATGACTACGCATATATCAACATATCTGCGGATGTTCTTTGATAAGGATCCTAGTGTTGTACAGGGCTGGTTTGGCGTTCGGGTTGCGCCATTTGGCGGCTTTGGAACTCAAAATAAAGTGACAGCGCGATTTGCAATGACATTCCTTGGTCCGGCTATTGCTGTTGGAAAAGTCGGTATGCCCGATGACCCTCTTAATGACAATCCTAAAAGATTTGCCTGGCTTTGGTCCGGCGGCGTTGCTGCGATTAGCAAGCTTTCGCGGGATGACGAAACCTTTAAAGGCGCACCGAGCGACTTTCAAGGGTCAGGATGGGCTTATGAATCTCCAGCACTTTGGAGCGAAGTGCGATGGACTCGGATTACCCGAGGGGCATTGGGCTTTGGAGTTATAACAGGAGTCCAAACTGCTAGCGGTAAAACATTCTATTATGCGGGCCTTTCAGCATCCGGATTCTACTAATCACTAACGCAAGGCCCCAGTTTGTCTTGGTTCAGTGAATTTTTTTCATAATTTACCAAGAAATCCTTGAAAAAAAATATCAAGAACGATCTGTGACGTCCGATGACTACGGCAGAATTTGCCGCATATGGAGGACTGCATGCGATCGACATTGTACACATTCTTGCTTTTGCTCTGCATAGCAACGGTGTACGTCAATGGATGTCAGACGGCACAGCAGCAAAGTGATCTGGCTTCTTTACAAGACGAAGAGCCAGATGATCAAGGCCTCGAGTCCGAGGATCTGGCCGAGGAGGAAGTCGATTCGTCGAGCGGCGTCACGTTGATGCCACATCCAAAAGAAGCTTCTGCATGGTTCACGCGAAAGCTGATCATGACGTCGCGCCAGCCATCTGCAGATAGTATTAATCGCTGTAGAGAGCGCGTTGAGTCGGTATCGAGTCAGGCGACTAATTTACGCGCCCTGCAAGACGTTGCTGCAGACCTTGAAAGCCCCGTCTCTTCAAACCTGCGGGTGTTTCATTGGTGCTTCTATCAAATGATGTCAGACCTTGATAACAGCTTAGCTGCCGACACCTCACTCATGGACGAAAAGGCGGGAATTTTTCTCGCCAGAATGAAGTCACTTTGGGCACTGGGACGTGCTCTGGACGCATCGAGTACGACGGGGGTCTATATGAATTACCTGAGAGCGCGCTATACTGAAATAAGCCAAAATACTTTTGGACGTCGCCTTGAATCAATGAGTGCTGGCGATTTTAGATTGCCTGCGTCATCTCGGGGAAAACCAGCTGAAGAATTTGATGAATAAATAAGAGCTAAAATTAGAAATTTCTAAGACAAAATACGGGAGGACAATTTATTATGTTAAGACTTACGACCGCAGTATTGGCATTGGCAGCTGGAGCGTCCGGCTGCATAAAGCCTGGAAGCCTCAGCAGTAACAATCAAAATGGCGCCAAACTAGTGAGCGTCAAAATGAAGATGCCGACAAAAATCGGCGATAAGGACATCACCGGAAAAATGGACGGATACTCGTTGTCCATCAAGAAAACTGGTGGTGATTGTATTTTCACAGACATTGCGCGTGTAGAAAAAGTTGCTGCGGATGACGTCAAAATAGACGCATCATTACGCCAAGGCTGTGACTACTCCCTATTACTTTCATTCGGAAAAGTCTCAGCAGACGGCAAAAAAATTGACCAGATTTTTTTGACATCTGACGCGCACGACAAAAAGGCCGCCCTACCTACAGCAATCAAGAAGGAAGAACTTCAGGGTAAAACAGCAATCACAGTCAAAGCATGCGTCAGCGTCACTGAGCTTGGTGCCAAGGAACTGGGCGTTAGTCTAGCAGCATGTCCAAGCGTTGCTGATGATTCAACAGAGACTGTTATCGACCCCGTCATCGCTCAACCTTCTCTAACTTTCAAACTTACAAGACCGGCAACACCAACAATAAGCGGATCAAACTTGCTTTTGAGTGCTGGAGAAATTACATCCATTTCATCGGCAGTAAAGTTCTGTGCTATCGCCGCTGAAGTAAAATTTATGGGAACGGCAATGAAGCGCGCGATGCTTGAAGATGCCGTTATCGAAGTCAAGCCCGGCGATAAGAAGAACATTGATAAAACGATCGACATCAAAGAAATCACCGACGCAGGTCCAAACAACGTCTCTGAGGTAAAAATCATGGAATCTTGCCTCGACATAAAGCCAGAAGCCAGCACCACAGCACTATCTCTCATTGATAAGTGCACAGCCTCGGGAACGTGCACCGTGATCCGCCCATAAGCAGACGAATCACCTGATCTTAGTTTCGTTTTTTAGTATTTTGTCAAAAAACAAAGGTTGGCTGAGGCCAACCTTTTTTTATTCCTGATGTTAATCACCGTTAAAGACCAGCGGCCGACTGCCGATACCCCTGAGGCAAGCCCAAGATTTTAGGGAGAAGATCCGCGTGCTACCGGCTCCAAAAAAGCGAATCCTTACCACTGTTATCGCAAGTAGTATTGCGCTAGCCTGTAACGCATTTGCAGCTTCACAGCAGCAAGGACAGCAACAGGCCGGAAAGCAGGCCTCCCAACGCAGTCAGTCCCAGCAACGCGCCTACTCCCAACAGTCGCAACAAAAAACGTCCAAAAAAAACCAGCGCGTTGCTCCGCGACTCTCAGCGCGGGAAGCCTCTCAACAAGGGCTGGATGATGTTGCACCTAACACAGAAGTGCGTCAATTTCACGAAGTCTTGAACGATCTCTTGTCAGAATTTGCCTACGACGTTAAGCAAGGCCAAATCAATGGTTTAAAAAACCTCTCGATCAGACGAATCGACATTTCCGACACTCTACCTCGCACCTACGAACAATATACTGAACTTTTAGTGTCCGAGAGAATCCGCGAGAACAGCAAAGTCAAACTGATCAATTGCATCCCATGCAAGAGCAAGTCATCAACCATGGTCGAAGGAAAATTAATCATCACATCACCACTAACCAATGTTCAGAAAATGGACGAAGCCGCAAATCAATTGGGCATTGAAAATTACATGGATGTTGTCCTGGTTTATCATACGACTCACATGGTTTTAGCGTTCAACGTCTTCAGCACGCAAACCAAAGAACTCGTTTGGGCACGTACTTACAATAGCGAAACCGTGCGTAGTCGCTATCAACGTATGGCTGTCGACTTCAATCAAATCGAAAAATCTCGGAACAGTGATGAATATGTTCCCGACTACAAAATCCTTGTTGGATTTAGTGGTTCAAATCTTCCCAACGTTGCCGGTGGGGAGAGAGACAAATCCTTCCTTGGAGTTCACATTCGCTCGGTTGAAAAATTCGCAAACCGCAAATTAGATTTCGGACTCTTGACGTCAGGCTACATCAGCACGGCAAAATTTCTAAACACATATCCTAGCGAGGGTGCTGCTACATCGTCATCATCATCGACAACTTATTCAGGAAGCGCCAGACCATTACCTTACACCTATGTTCTTGGGGTCCAGGCTCTAACCGCCTATAACTTTGTGGGCGACGTTGAGGTTTATGACCGCGTTCGCCACGGCGTGCATTTTGGACTAGGAGGCATCATTAGTACTGGCTATCTGGCTCCCTCGGCGCGGCTAGGTTGGGACACATACTTTGGTCGTCGATTTGTATTAACGGTTTCGGCTCAGTATATCTCTGAAAGCACGATTTTAGTTAAAGGTGATTACCAGACTTCACGCGGAGGTGGCGGCGGTGACCTCGTCCTCTCGTACAACTTCTAAGCGCGATCTAATAATGACTGCTATCGTCTTGCTTTTTGGCTGCGAGACGTCGCGCCCATTCAAATCACGCCTAGCTGAAGGAAGTATTTCATACCCATTCGTCGCTGAGACTAAAAGACTGGGAAATAACGGAAAAAGATCGCCTTTTGTCATAAGATCAGCAGTTGGTGAAACTGAGTATTCAGTCGAAATACCTGAAAACGGCGGCCGTTATGACATCGCTATACCGCTTGCTGAAATCTCTGGAAAACCTGCCCCTAATGGTGCATTTGCCCTGGGACGCAATTCAAAACCAATCAATGCAGCCACCACCGACAAGGAGCTGGTCGCTGCGCTTCCAGACGTTGCGAAACAAAAGCCAGACGAAACATCCATGCTCGATGGCGCTTTCGGCGTCGGCACTCCTGAAGGCCCTGTTCAATCACCAAGCTACACAATTGGGATTGCGAAGGTGAACCAACTCTTCAAGGAAAAGAATTTTGAGCTAGCGCTGATTGAACTTAACAATCTTCTGGCATTCTATCCTAATAGTCCAAAGCTGCTAAAAATGAAGGGAACTCTACTCGTTAAAACTGGAAATCGCGAGTTAGCGATGCGGTCTTGGCAACGAGCTTATGACTTGACACCTGGAGACCTTGCTCTCAAACGCTCAATTGATCGCCTGAATGAGCGGATCCTGGCCGAGCGCAATGCCCGAGATTTAACCAAACCTCCTTTGAATCAAAAAGTAAGTCCAGACGGTAGCAACACAACCATTCCCGCGCACTAAGTTTATGATATGATAGTACTATACGACACCACGTCTTAACGGCTGGGTCGTTACGATTTTACAACTGGAGACACGTTCCATGCACATGGCCCCCTTGATTAAAGATCTGGCCGTCATTCTTGGTGTGGCAGCGGTTGTGACATTTTTATTCCGCTTAATTCGGCAACCGGTTGTTCTCGGATACATTGTCGCTGGAATCATTGTTGGGCCTTACACTCCTCAAATCTTTTCAATCGTTGACATCCAGAATGTCAAAGTATGGGCAGATCTCGGTGTGATTTTTTTCATGTTCGCACTGGGGATTGAATTCAGCTTCCGCAGGTTAACGCGGATTGGCAAAGCAGCGACGATCACTGGCTCGATTCAAATTGGATCGATGATGTTTATCGGCTACATGGGGGGCAAGTTGCTCGGCTGGAGTAGCATGGACCAAATTTTCCTTGGCGCCATGTTAGCCATATCGTCCACTACATCCATCATTAAGGTCCTCGAGGAACTGGGGCTTAAAACCAAAAAATTCGCCGAAATGGTCTATGGAATTCTCGTCGTCCAGGACTTAGCCGCCATCCTGATCATTGTTGCGCTGACCAGCATTGCCACCAATGAGTCGGTAAGTGGAAGTGACTTGATTGGTGCAGTTACAAAGCTTGGTATTATCGTGGGAGCATGGCTGGTTTTTGGTTTATTTATTGTCCCGAGACTGATCCGCGCTGTTGGCAGACATGGCACCAATGAGATGCTTTTAATCGTATCGGTTGGGTTGTGCTTCTTGTTGGTCTCGCTAGCAGATTTTTATAGCTATTCGGTTGCCCTCGGTGCATTCATTATGGGGTCTATCCTGGCTGAGACCCGTGAGAGTCACCACATTCAAAACCTCGTCTCCCCTCTCAAAGACATATGTGGAGCGGTCTTCTTCGTATCCGTTGGCATGCTTCTTGACCCGGCGGCTAGTGTACAAAATTATGGAACCATAATATTTATCT